>NZ_JBDPMI010000018.1:0-158287 GCF_039871555.1 Streptomyces sp. B5E4 | reverse complement strand
CCACCGCCACGAGGAACCGAGCCAACCGCCCCGCACGATCCCCCAACTCCCCATACGACAACGACACCCCACCCGCCACCACCGCCACCGCCCCCGACGACCGCACCACCTGAACGCCGAACAACTCCGGGGCCGGCGGCCCGGGCACGGGCGCAGCGGTGTCGTTCCAGCGGGTCGTGACCAGCGCGCGCCGCCGCGCGTCGAGGGCGTCGAGGCGGCCGACGGGCGCGGCCGGATCGGTCACGAGCTGTTCCAGCACCCGCACGAAGGACGCGGTGACGGTCTCGGCCCTGCCGTGCTCGAACACGTCGCGCCGGTAGAAGAGTTCGGCCCGCAGGTGCTCGCCGGGCCAGGCGATAAGCGTCAGGGGGTAGTGGCCGGCGTCCTGGGGCTCGCCGGCGAAGCGGAGGGACAGTGCCTCGGGGTCGTCGGACTCGGCGGAGGTGAGGGGGTAGTTCTCGTAGACGACGAGGGTGTCGAACGTGGCGCCGGGACCGGCGAGCTTCTGCACCTCCTGGAGCCCGACGTGCTGGTGCGCCATCAGGTCGACCTGGCGCCGCTGGAGGTCGGCGAGGAGGTCCACCGCCGGGCGGGCGGGGTCGAGCCGGACGCGGACGGGCAGCGTGTTGATGAACAGGCCGACCATGGCCTCGACACCGGGCAGTTCGGGCGGGCGGCCGGCGGCGGTGGCGCCGAAGACGACGTCCTCGCGGCCGGTGAGCCGGGCCAGGACCAGCGCCCAGGCGCCCTGCACCACCGTGTTGACCGTCAGGCCGTGCGCCCGCGACAGCTCCGCGACGTCCGCCGACAGCTTCGCGCCGAGCGTGAAGCGCACCCGTCCGGGCACCACCGGGCCGTCGAGCGCGTCCGGGGGTACGACGAGGGTCGGCTCGTCGGCACCGGCCAGCTCGGTGCGCCAGGCGGCCAGCGCCCGGTCCTTGTCCTGGCGGCGCAGCCACGCCAGATACTGCCCGTAGGAGGGGGCGGGCTTGAGCATCGACAGGTCCCCGCCCGCCTCGTACACCGCCGCCAGCTCCCGCAGCAGGATCGGCATCGACCAGCCGTCGATCAGGATGTGGTGGGTCGTCACCACCAGCCGGTGCCGCTCCTCGCCGAGCCGGACGAGCAGCAGCCGCAGCAGCGGGGCCGCCGCGAGGTCGATGCGCCGGCCGCGCTCCGCGTCGGCCAGCGCCCGGGTCTCGGCGAGCGCGTCCGCCTGGGGGAGCGCGGACAGGTCCGCGTTTCGCCACGGCAGCGCGACCTCGTGGGTGATGAGCTGGACGGGCTCGCCGGAGGGGCGCCGGTGGAAGCTGGCGCGCAGCGCCGGGTGCCGGGCGAGCAGCCCGGCCCAGGCGGCACGGAAGCGCCGGTGGTCCAGCGGTCCGCCCACGTCGAGCATGAACTGCACGGTGTAGACGCCGGGGCTGTCGGTGTCGAAGCCGGCGTGGAACAGCAGACCTTCCTGCAGCGGCGACAGCGGCCACATCTCTGCCAGGGCGGAGCCTTTGGCGACGGCTGGGGGATTCACCGGGTCAGTCCTCCTTGGAGCTTCGCCGCGATCGCTTCGAACTGGTCGATCTCGTCCTGGCCGAGGTCGAGGAGGGGGAAGTCGGAGGGGGTGTGCCCGCCGGCCGCCGGGTCGTCGGTGTGGGCGGCGAGCCCGGCGAGCATGCCCAGCCAGGTGCGGCCGAGACGGTCGGCGTCCGCCTCGGTCAGGACCCCGCCGGCCCAGGCGAGCGCGAGGGTGACCTCGGGGCCCGCGGAGGTGTCGCGGACGACCGGGTTCGCCTCCAGCACGTGGGTGATCGCCATCCCGGGTGCGGCCGAGCCGCCGACGGCGGTCTCCCCGGCCGGCTGCCACGCCTCGACGCGGGCCGCGCGGGGACCGGCGGTGAAGCGGCCCAGGTAGTTGAAGCCGACCTGGGGTGCGGGCAGCGCGGCCAGCACCTCGGCGGTCTCCGGGTTGAGGTGCCGCAGCAGGCCGTGGCCGAGGCCGTCGCCGGGCACGGCCTGGGCCTGCTCCTTGACCGCCTTCAGCAGCTCGCCGGCGGCGGGGCCGCCGCCGCGGGCCTCGTCCAGGTCGATGCCGCCGAGGTTGAGGCGCAGCGGGTGGACCGCGGTGAACCAGCCCACTGTCTGCGACGGGTCGAGGTCGCCGAGCTCCTCCCGGCCGTGGCCCTCCATGTCCACCAGCAGCCCCGTGTGCCCGCCGGGGCGCCAGCGCGCGACGGCGGCGGCGAAGGTGGCGAGCAGGACCTCGTGCACGCCGCAGTGGTACGCCGAGGGCGTACGGGCCAGGAGGGTGGCGGCCTGCTCCGCCGGCACGGTCCACGACGCCCGGCGCTGGGTGTGCGCGGTGTCGGCTGCGGGGTCGAGCGCCCGGCTGCCGAGCAGGGGCTCGGGCTCGACCAGCAGCTTGGTCCACTGCTCCAGCTCGGCCTGCCGCACCTCGTCCGCGGCCTGGGCGACGAGTTCGCGGGCCCAGCGGCGGAACGACGTCGGCACGGGGTGAAGCCGGGGCGGCCGGCCCGCGGCCAGCGCCTCGCAGGCGTTCTGCAGGTCGGGCAGCAGGACGCGCCAGGACACGCCGTCGACCGCGAGGTGGTGGACGACGAGCGCGAGGCGGCCGGTGCGGTACGGGCCGGCGTCCAGCCACACCACCCGCAGCATTCCGGCGCCGTCCGCGGGGTCCAGCCCGGCCGCCGCCTCGGCAGCCGCCCGGCCGGCGGTCTCGTCCAGTTCCCCGTCGGGCACGTCGGCGGCGTCGACCCGGGTGATCAGCGTGGCGGCGTCGAGAGCGCCGGGTTCGGGAACGAGGAGGCGGGGGTGCGCGTCGCCGGGCGCGGTGCGGGCGCGCAGCATGTCGTGCGCGCACAGCACGGCGGCCACGCCGTCCGCCAGTACCCCCTGGGCCAGCCCGCCGGGGGCGCCGACGACCGTCCACTGCGTGAACCCGGCACCGGCGACACCCGGGCCGATCCACCGCATCACCGGCGTCCACGGCACCTCGCCCACGCCCGAGTCGCCGTCCCCGCTGCCGGCGGTCGCGTCCGCTCCGGGGGCGGCGGTCTCCAGTGCCACGGCCAGTCGCTCGGGAGTGCGCTCCTCGAAGATCTGGCGCGGAGTCAGCACGAACCCCGCCTTGCGGGCCCGGGACGCCAGTTGCATGGACGTGATCGAGTCGCCGCCCAGCTCCAGGAAGCTGTCGTCCGCGCCGACCCGCGCCAGCCCGAGCACGTCGGCGAAGAGCGCGCACAGCGCCGTCTCGGCGGCACCCCGCGGCGCCCGGCCGATCGCGCGGCCGGCGAAGTCCGGGGCGGGCAGCGCCTTGCGGTCCACCTTCCCGTTCGCCGTCACCGGCATCGCGTCGAGCACCAGCACCGCGGCCGGAACCATGTACTCCGGCAGCAGCTCCGCCGCGTACGCGCGCAGCACGTCCTCGGCGGCATACCGCTCCCCGTCCGCGACGACATACCCCACCAGCCGCTTGTCGCCCGGCCGGTCCTCCCGGGCGACGACCACGGCCTGCCCCACCGCCTCGTGGCCGGCGAGCACGGCCTCGATCTCGCCCAGCTCCACGCGGAAACCACGCACCTTCACCTGCGCGTCCGCGCGCCCGGCGAACTCCAGCACGCCGCCGCCGGTCCAGCGCACCAGGTCACCGGAGCGGTACATCCGCTCCCCCGGCGCGAACGGGCAGGCCACGAAACGCTCCGCCGTCAGCTCCGGCCGGTCCGCGTAGCCGCGGGCCAGGCCCGCGCCGGCGATGTACAGCTCGCCGGTCACCCCGGCGGGCACCGGTCGCAGGAAAGCGTCCAGCACGTACAGCCGCATGTGGTCGAGGGGCCCGCCGATCGGCACGGACGGCGGGAGGGGCGCGGCGGGCTCGATGCGGTACGAGGTCGCGAAGGTGGTGGTCTCCGTCGGCCCGTACCCGTCCACGACCACCAGCTCCGGGCATGCCGCCCGTACCCGGCGCACCGCCTCCGCCTGCACCGCGTCACCGCCGGTCCACACCTCACCCAGCCCGTCCAGGCACTCCGGGTCGTCCTGCGCGAACAGGTGGAAAAGCGCGGCCGTCAGCCACATCGCGGAGATCCCGTGCCGCCGGATCAGCTCCCTGAGGCGCGCGGGCGTCAGCACGCCCGGCGGGGCGACGACGACCCGGCCGCCCGTCAGCAGCGGCGCCCACAGCTCGTACGTGGCGGCGTCGAAGGTCTGCGGGGAGTGGAAGAGGACCCGCTCGTGGCCGCGGGCGAAACGGCCGTCGCGCGCGAGGGCCGCGACGTCGCCGTGGGTGACCTCGACGCCCTTGGGCCGCCCGGTCGAGCCGGAGGTGTACATCACGTACGCCACGTCGTCCGAACCGAGCGGCATCGCGCCCGCGGCGGCGGAAGCCAGCAGTTCGTCAGCGCGGGTGACCGGCGCCGCCCGGGTGCCCGACTGCCGGTCGGACACGGTCAGTACGGTCCTGCCGAGCGCCAGACCCGTGCGCGCCGCCGGCCAGTCCGCCGCCACCGGGACGTACCCGGCACCGGCCTTGACGATGCCGAGGAGCACGATCACCAGCTCTGCGGACCGCTCCATCACCACGCCGACGAGATCCCCGCGCCGCACCCCGCGCGCTGCGAGCCCGCCGGCCACCCGGTCCGCCGCCTCGTTCAGCTCCGCGTACGTCCACTCCCGGTCGCCGTCGACCAAAGCGACGGCATCGGCGCACCGCGCGGCCCGCTCGCCGAACAGCTCCGGCAGCGCACCCGGGGCGAGCGGACGCCCCGTGTCGTTGAAGTCCCCCAGCACGCGCGCCCGCTCGGGGCCGCCGAGGACGTCGAGCCGGCCGACCGGCGCCCCGGGGTCGGCCGCCATCCGCTCCAGGACACGCACGACCCGGTCGAGGACGGCACCGGCGGCACAGGTGTCGAACGAGTCGAGCCGGTGGCTCAGCTTCAGCCGCAGCCCGCCGGCGGGGTCGGCGACCAGCGTGAGCGGGTAGTTCGTCTCACCCCACACCGTGGCCTCGGTGAAGCGCAGCCCCGCCGGGGCCACGCCGTGGGCGGCGTGTGGGTCGCCGGAGGCGCCGACCCCGGCGGGGAAGTTCTCGAACGCCATCACGGTGTCGAAGGTCGCGCCCGGCCCGGCGAGCCGCTGGATGTCCGCGAGGCCGAGGTGCTGGTGGTCCATCAGCGCCGACTGCCGCGCCTGTACGTCGGCCAGGAGGCCGGCGACGCTCTGCGCCGGATCCAGGCGCACGCGCACCGGGACCGTGTTGATGAACAGCCCCAGCATGTGCTCCATACCCGGCAGCTCCGCCGGGCGGCCGGCGACCGCAGCGCCCAGAACCACGTCGCTCCGCCCCGCGAGCTGGCCCACGACCATCGCCCAGGCCGTCTCGATCACGGTGTTGAGCGTCACGCCGTGCGCGCGCACCAGCCCGGCCAGCGCCTTGTCCAGTGCGGCACCGACGGTGCGCACGACGTCCTGGGAGGGCGCGTCGGTGCCGTCGCGGTCGCCGGGCGCGACGAGCGTCGGCTCGTCGGCGTCCGCCAGCGCCCGCCGCCACGCCAAGGCGGCGGCGTCCTTGTCCTGGCGTGCCAGCCAGGTCAGGTAGTCGCGGTAGGGCGTCACCGGCGGCAACCCTGCGGCGCTGCCGCCGGCCGCGTAGCAGGCCCACAGCTCGCGCCGCAGGATCGGCACCGACCAGCCGTCGAGCGCCAGATGGTGGAGGGTGATCACCATCCGGTACCGCTCGGCACCGAGCCGCAGCAGCGCCACGCGTAGCAGCGGCGGGCGCGCCGGATCGAACCGCCGGGCGCGCTCGGCGGCGGCGATCCGCTCCGACTCCGCCCACGCCTCCGCCGCGTCCAGCCCCGAAAGATCTTCCTCGCGCCACGGCAGTTCGACGTCCTCGACCACGACCTGTACGGGCCGCGTCACGCCGGGCAGATGCCGGAACCCGGCACGCAGGCTGGCGTGGCGGGCGAGCAGCGCCTGCCACGAGGCCCGCAGAACGGCGGCGTCGAGCGGGCCGTCCACGCCGAGCACGAGCTGTCCGATGTAGACGTCGGCGGCCTGCACGTCGTACACCGCGTGGAACAACAGCCCTTCCTGCAGCGGCGATACCGGCAGGACCTCCACCAGGCCCGGCACGGCGGCCGACAACTCGTCCAGCGCCTCCGGCGTCAGGTCGACGAGCGGCGGCGCGTCCGGGGCACCGGCGGCGTCGGCCACGGTGGCGGCGACGGCGAGCCTGGCTGGGGTACGGAGTTGGAACACCTGGCGCGAGGTGAACGCCAACCCCGCCCGCTGCGCCGCCGACACCAGCAGCATCGAGCGGATCGAGTCGCCGCCGAGAGCAAAGAAGGAGTCGTCGGCGCCGACGCGTTCCAGGCCGAGGACATCGGCGTACAGCGCGCAGAGCAGCACCTCCCGCGGCGTTGCGGGCGCGCGTCCGGCAGTCCCGCACGCCGCCGGGGCGGGGAGCGCCTTGCGGTCCAGCTTGCCGTTGGGTGTGAGAGGCAGCGCGTCGAGGGCGACGATCGCGGCGGGGACCATGTGCCCGGGCAGCCGGGCCGTGGTGAACTCCCGCAGGATGTCCGGCTCCACGCGGTCGCCGGCCGGTACGACGTAGGCGACGAGCCGCTTGTCGCCGGGCTGGTCCTCGCGTACGACGACGCAGGTGTGGGCGACGTCGGGGTGGGCGGCGAGGACGGCTTCGATCTCGCCGGGTTCGATGCGGAAGCCGCGGATCTTGACCTGCTCGTCGGCGCGGCCGGCGAAGTGCAGCAGCCCCTCGCCGGACCACCTCGCCAAGTCACCCGAGCGGTACATGCGCGCGCCGGGCTCGAAGGGACAGGCGACGAACCGCTCGGCGGTCAGCCCACCACGGCCGATGTAACCGCGGGCAAGACCCCGACCGGCGATATACAACTCACCGGTGATCCCCGGGGGCACGGGCCGGAGGAATTCGTCCAGCACGTACGTGTGCGCATTGCCGATCGGGCGGCCGATGGCCGGAGGCGCATCATGCGACTCGATGCCCGCAGCCAGAGGGGTGGCGGTGGTGATGACGGTCGCCTCTGTCGGCCCGTACGTATTCCACACCTGCGCCTGCCGCGACCACCGCGAAGCCAGATCCGCAGTCAGCAACTCCGCACCCAGCACCCAGTTCCGCACCCCCGGCACCGCCGCCGGATCCAGAACACTCAACAGCGACGGCACCACGCTCGCCACCGACACACCCGCACGACGGATCATCTCCGCCAGCGCCGCAGGCTCCTCCCGCTCCCCGCTGGCGGCAACCGCCAACGTGCCACCCGCCGCCAGCGTGACCACCACGTCCAACACCGCCGCGTCGAAGCTGAACGACGCGAACTGCAACGCCGTCACACCCTCCCCGACACCCAGCACCGGCCGCATCGCCTCCGCCAGGTTCGCCGGCCCCCGGTGGGACACAGCAACACCCTTGGGACGACCGGTGGATCCGGACGTGTAGATGACGTACGCCAGCTCGTCGAGCCCGACGCGCCGCTCCACCGCCGCGCCGGACTCCGCTGCGATCTCCGCAGCGGCCTCGTCCAGCAGCACGACCCGGGCCCTTCCCACGGGCACCCCGGCCATCGACTCGGCCACCCCGACGACCACGGCGGCACCGCTGTCCGCGATCACGAAGCCCAACCGGTCCGCCGGATAGGCGGGATCGAGCGGCACGTACGCGCCCCCCGCCTTCCACACCGCGAGCATCGCCACGACCATCTCCACGCCACGCGGCAAGCACAGCCCCACGCGCGACTCCCGGCCCACAGCGAGCCGCCGCAGATACCGCGCCAGCCGGTTCGCCCGCGCGTCCAACTCCCCGTACGACACCTCCTCCGTCCCGCACCGCACGGCGACCGCCTCCGGGGCCTGCCCGGCCCGCTCCTCGAACCGGTCCAGCACCGAACCCGCCGGCACCGCAAGGCGCGTGTCGTTCCACGCCGACACCACCGACACCCGCTCGGCCGCCCCCAGCGCGTCGACATCGCCGACCCGCGTCCCCGGGGCGGCGGCCATCTGCGCCAGCACGCGGACGAAACGGTCGGCCACGGTCTGCGCGGACCGCTCGTCGAAAGCGTCCAGCCGGTAGTCGAGCCAGAGCTTCATGTCGTCGTCCGGCTCCACGCCCAGGGCCAGGGCGTACGTCGTCGACTCGCGCAGCCGGGACTCGGTGACCCGCAAGGGCTCCGGCGGGGCACCGGCACCGGAGCCGTAGGTCCGGAGGGTCATCAGGGTGTCGAACGTGGCGCCGGGCCCGGCGAGCCGCTGGATGTCGGCGAGGCCGAGGTGCTGGTGGTCGAGGAGCGCGGTCTTCTGTGCCCGGACCGTGTCGAGCAGTTCGCCGATCGTCTGTGCCGGGTCAAGGCGGACCCGTACGGGCACCGTGTTGAGGAACAGCCCGACCATGTCGGCCACGCCAGGCAGCTCCGCCGGCCGACCGGCGACCACGCTGCCGAAGACGACGTCGCTGCGGCCCGCGAGCTGCCCCACGACCATCGCCCAGGCGGTCTCCAGCAGTGTGTTCAGTGTCAGGCCGCGGCGGCGGCCCAGATCCGCCAGCGCCGCGGTCAGCTCGGCGCCCGGTTCGGCGACCACCTTGCCGGTCGGCGCCGCTTCACGGTCCCGGCCGGCCGGTGCCACGAGCGTCGGCTCGTCCACGCCGGCGAGCGCGTGCCGCCACGCCCCGGCGGCTGCCTCCTCGTCCTGCCGGGCCAGCCACGCCAGGTGGTCGCGGTGCGGTGTCGCGGGCGGTAGGACGGACAGGTCGCCGCCCGCCGCGTAGAGGGTCCACAGCTCGCGGAGGAGGATCGGCAGCGACCAGCCGTCCAGGGCGATGTGGTGGAGGGTGACCACCATCCGGTACCGCTCGGCGCCGAGCCGCAGCAACGCCACGCGCAGCAGCGGCGGCTGCCCCGGATCGAACCGCTGCGCCCGCTCGGCGTCCGCGATCCGCTCCGCAGCCGCCCGCGCCTGCGCGACGCCCAGCCCGGACAGGTCCTCCTCGCGCCACGGCAGCTCGACGTCCCCGACGACCACCTGCACCGGCCGCCTCGCCCCGGCCGACTGCCGGAACCCGGCCCGCAGACCGCCGTGACGGTCCAGCAACGCCTGCCAGGCCACCCGCGCCAGGCTCGGGTCGAGCGGCCCGTCCATGCCCAGGATGAGTTGGCCGACGTACGCATCGGGCGCCCGGTCGTCGTACAGCGCATGGAACAGCAGGCCCTCCTGCAGCGGGGAGAGCGGCAGCACGTCCACCAGCCCGGGCACCGCCGCCGTCAGCTCCGCGCGCTGCTCGGCGTCGAGGTGCAACAGCGGTGCGTCCGCTGCCGCTGGGTCCGGGGCGGCACCGTGGCTTGACGCGGCAAAGGCCGCCAGGCCCGCCGGTGTCCTGCTCTCGAACACCTGCCGGGTGGTCAGGGATAAGCCGGCCTCACGAGCGGCGGACACCAGCAGCATCGAGCGGATCGAGTCGCCGCCGAGAGCGAAGAAGTTGTCGTCGGAGCCGACGTGCTCGATGTGCAGCACGTCCGCGAACAGCTCGCAGATGCGCTGCTCCAGCGGCGTCGCGGGGGCGCTCCCACGTGTCGGCCCGCCGGGCTCGGGTGGCGGCAGAGCGGCGCGGTCGACCTTGCCGTTGGGGGTCAGCGGCAGCGCGTCCAGGACCACGAGGGCGGCGGGCACCATGTGCGCGGGCAGCCGCCCGGCGGCGAACTCCCGCACGTCGTCCGCGTCCACGCCGCCCTGAGCAGCCACGACGTAGCCGACGAGCCGCTTGTCGCCCGGCCGGTCCTCCCGCACGACGACGGCCGCCTGCGACACCCGCGGATGGGCGGCGAGCACGGACTGCACCTCGCCGGGCTCGATACGGAAGCCGCGGATCTTCACCTGCTCGTCGGCGCGGCCCACGAACGCCAGCTCGCCGTCCGCGGTCCATCGCGCCAGGTCCCCCGAGCGGTACATCCGCCCACCGGCTGCGAAGGGGCAGGCGACGAACCGCTCGGCGGTCAGCCCGCCGCGGCCGAGGTAGCCGCGGGCCAGACCGGCACCGGCGATGTACAACTCCCCGGTCACGCCCGGCGGCACGGGACGCAGCAGAACGTCCAGGACGTAGACGCGGGCGTTGCCGAGGGGGCGGCCGATCGGGGGCGGCGGATCGTCCGGGTCGATGTCCGAGCCGAGCGGTGTGGCGGTGGTGATGACGGTGGCCTCGGTCGGCCCGTACGTGTTCCACACCCGGGCCTGCCGCGACCACCGCGAGGCAAGATCGGCGGTCAGCAACTCGGCGCCCAGCACCCAGTTCCGCACTCCCCGGACCGCGGCCGGATCAAGGACGCTCAACAGCGAAGGCACCACGCTCGCCACGGACACACCGGAGGTACCGATCATCTCCGCCAGCGCCGCCGGCTCCACCCGCTCCTCGTCCGAGGCGATCGCCAGCGTGCCGCCGGCCGCCAGGGTGACCGCGACGTCCAGCACCGCGGCGTCGAAGCTGAACGACGCGAACTGCAACGCCGTCACACCCTCCGCCACCCCCAGCACCGGCCGCATGGCCTCCGCCAGGTTCGCCGCACCACTGTGCGGGACCGCGACGCCCTTCGGCCGGCCCGTGGATCCGGAGGTGTAGATCACATACGCCAACTGCCCCGGCTCCGGCACCGCGCCCAGCGATTCGGCCGATGCCGCGGCGATGTCCTCCGCCGCGTCGTCCAGCGACACCACCCGCCCCGCCGACTCCGATACCACCCCCGCCGTGGCACCGGTCGTCAGCACGACCGTGGCGGCGCTGTCGGCGACCATGAATGCCAACCGCTCCGCCGGATACGCCGGATCGAGCGGCACGTACGCGCCCCCGGCCTTCCACACCGCGAGCATCGCCGCGACCATCTCCACGCCCCGCGGCAGGCACAGGCCCACCCGCGACTCCGGGCCCACCCTCAGCCGCCGCAGATACCGCGCCAGCCGGTTCGCCCGCGCATCCAGCTCCGCGTACGACACCGTGTCCACGCCGCATCGCACGGCGCAGGCGCCCGGCGTGCGCAGCGCCCGCGCCTCGAACCGGTCCAGGACCGTCCCGGACGGCACCGCAAGGCGTGTCTCGTTCCACCCCGACACCACCAACGCCCGCTCCCCCGTACCCAGCAGATCCACGTCGCCCACCCGGGCGTCCGGGTCCGCGCTCACACGCTCCGCGAATCTCACGAACACCCGCCTCAGCGCCGCCCCCGCCTCCGAGATGGATACGGGGAGCGCAGACGCGGCCACCTCACATATCGCTCCGCCCCCGCATATCGCTCCGCCGTCCGCCCTTCCCGCCTTCCCCTCAGCGGCGAGCAATTCCTCGGCGGACCCCTGGAGTTCGTCCAACGTGCTCCCCGGCGCAATCTCGATACGTACGGCCCCGCGGATCTCCCCCTCGACGACGACCGCCACTTCCCGGTCGCCCGTCATCCGGTGTAAGAATCCCGCGGCCACGGCCGCCGCCTTCGTCGCGGACGCTTCCAGGTGCACCGCGATTTCGAGGCCGTCCGTGAACCGGAGATCCCATGTGCCGCCGGCGGGGCACGGTGTCATGTGCACCACGGGCAGGGCAGGGCTGCGCGAATCAGACATTCCTGAGGTCTCCACTGGCTCAATCGGGCGACGACGTTCATGGCGATTGCGGACCGCGCGACGCTGCGCGTCCTCTGCCTGCGGTTGACGAACTCGTGGGGCTAGCGCGGTCCGGGACCGTGCAGAACGGGACCGGGCCCGCCCATTCCGGGGCCGGGTCCCATACCCGGCCCGGGGCCGATGAGTATTCCCTGCGGAGGGCCGTCCATGAGGGGGCCGTTCGTCGGCATCGGTGCCATCTCCGGCGCCGGGGCATCGCCGGTCTTCGGCCGGCGGGAGAACTGCGTGCGGTACAGCTCGGCGTAGAGGCCGTCGAGTTCGAGCAGTTCGTCGTGGGTGCCGTGCTCCTGGACCTGACCCTGGTCGATGACCAGGATCTGGTCCGCGTCCCGGATGGTGGAAAGCCGGTGGGCGATCACCAGCGAGGTCCGGCCCGTGAGCGCCGTCTTGAGGGCCCGCTGCAGCGCCGCCTCGGACTCGGAGTCCAGATGGGCGGTCGCCTCGTCGAGGACCACGACCGGCGGGGCTTTGAGCAGGAGCCGGGCCATGGCGATGCGCTGCTTCTCGCCGCCTGACATCCGGTAGCCGCGGTCCCCGACGAGGGTGTCGAGGCCGTCGGACAGCACCTCGATCAGGCCCCAGATCTGGGCAGCTCGGCAGGCTTCGATCATGTCCTTCTCGGTGGCGTCCGGACGGGCGTAGTGGAGGTTCTGCCGGATGGTGGTGTGGAAGAGGTGGGCGTCCTGGGTGACCATGCCGACGGTGTCGCGGAGCGACGCCAGCGTCAGGTCGCGCAGGTCGTGGCCGCCGATCCGGACGATGCCCTCGCCCGGGTCGTAGAGCCGCGGCACGAGGTGGGTGATGGTCGTCTTGCCGGCGCCGGAGGGGCCGACGAGGGCGGTGAGCTTGCCCGCGGGGGCGGTGAAGTTCAGGCCGCGCAGGGTCCAGGAGTTGTCGTCGCGCCGCGGCGCAGGGCCGGCGAGGGACTCCAGGGAGGCGAGGGAGACGTCCGCCGCGGACGGGTAGCGGAAGGAGACACCGGAGAACTCGATCTCCGGCGCGCTCGCCGGTACATCGGCGGCGGCCCCGTTCGCGCCGGGCCGGTTCGCGGCAGCTCCGCTCGCGGCGGCCGTGGGCAGGGCGAGGGCGTCCGGCTTCTCCTGGATGAGCGGCTCGAGATCGAGGATCTCGAAGAGCCGGTCGAAGCTGACCAGCGCCATCAGGATGTCCCGCTGGGCGCCGGAGAGCTGGTTGATCGGCGCGAGCAGCCGGGTGAGCAGGGTGGCGAGCGCCACCAGGGTGCCGATCTGGAAGACGCCCTCGATGACGAGGCCACCGCCGAGCCCGTAGACCAGCGCGGTGGACAGGGAGCCGACGAGCATCATCGACAGGAACAGCATCTTCGAGTAGACCGACGCGCGGACACCGAGGTCGCGGCCCTTGCCCGCGAGGTCGGCGAACATCCCGTTCTCGGTCTCCGGGCGGCCGTAGAGCTTGGCGAGCAGTGCGCCGGTGACGTTGAACCGTTCGCTCATAAAGGCGCCGATCTCGCCGTTGACCTGCATGTGTTCGCGCATGACGCGCTGCAACCGGTGGCCGACGACTTTGCCGGGGAGGATGAAGAGCGGGAGCATTACGAGGCTGATCAGCGTGATCGCCCAGGAGAGGTAGAACATCGCGCCCAGCACGAGGAGCGCGGTCAGGCCGGCGGAGACGACGGTGGACAGCAGCGAGGTCAGGGCCTGCTGGGCGCCGACGACGTCGGTGTTGAGGCGGCTGACCAGCGACCCGGTCTGGGCGCGGGTGAAGAATCCGAGCGGCTGGCGCTGTACGTGGTCGAAGACTTCCGTGCGGAGGTCGTAGATGAGCCCTTCGCTGACCTTCCCGGAGAGCCATGCCTCGGCGAAGCCGACGACGGTCTGCAGGAGCGACAGGACCGCGACGGCGACGGAGATCCAGACGACGACCGAGGTGTCCCGCGGCATGATGCCGTTGTCGATGAGGTACTTGAAGAGAATGGGAACGGCCACCACGATTCCCGCATTGAGCGCGGTGACCGCGAACAGCACGGAAATTCTGAGTCTGTGCGGCCGGGTGTAGGGAAGGATGCGCTTGGCCGTACCCTTCTTCACTTTCTGCCTGGTGACCGAATCCGGCCCGCCGGCGCGCATGATGACCGGCCCTGAGCCGCCAATCATGGCCACGAATTACCTCCAGTGTTCGTCGTCGGGCCGGGGCGTCCTAGCGGGCGGCGGCCTGCTCGTGCCGGTCCATCTCTTCGATGAGGCTCTTCGGCCGCATGTCCGTCCAGTTCTCCTCGATGTAGTCCATGCACGCCTTGCGGCTCTCCTCGCCGAACACGGGCTTCCAGCCGGCGGGGACTTCGGCGAAGGCGGGCCAGAGGGAATGCTGGTTCTCGTCGTTGACCAGCACCAGGAAAGTGCCGTTCTCGTTGTCGAACGGATTCGCCATGACCGCTCCCGTCAGTGAGGTTTCCTCAAGCCGGAATACACACTAACCAGGCGGGCAGAAGGCGACAAGGTTGGACAACGGGAAGGTGTCCAACTGTGAATTGTCAGCAGTTGGACGGGAGTTATTCGGGGGAAACGGAAAGGGCCGTCTCAGAAATGGGCGGGAGCGGTGCCGGACTCGGTGAGCCTGGCCGCCCGGGCGTCCTCGCCGGGCCCGTCGTCCCGCAGGGGGAAGGCGACGGTCACGGCGAGCCCGCCGCCGGCTCCGGCCTCGGCGGTGAGCGTGGCGCCGTGGGCGGTGGCGATGGAGCGGACGATCGACAGGCCCAGCCCGTGGTGCCCGTCACCGGCGGTGCGGCGGAGCCGCTGGAACGGGTGGAAGAGGCGCTCGACCTGGTCCGGCGGCACCGCGGCGCCGGTGTTGCGGACGGAGAGGTACGCGCCCCCGTCGCGTACACCGGTGGCGATCTCGACGCTCCCGCCCGGGACGTTGTAGTCGATGGCGTTGTCGAGGAGGTTGGCCACCAGCCGGTGGATGAGGGCGGAGTCACCCGAGATACGGGCCGGTTCGATGGCCGAACGGACCGCCAGCTCGCGCCGGCCGATCTCCGGCCGGAAGGCGGGCAGGACCTCGTGGGTGAGCGCCGCGAGGTCGAGCGGTTCCCGGCTGTCCAGCCCCCGGTCGCTGCTGGACAGGGTGAGAAGCGACTCCAGGAGGGTGGCCTGCTGCTTGCTGATCGTCAGCAGCCGCTCGAAGTTGGCGCGGAAGGATTCGAGGGTGGCGCCGCGGTCGATGAGGGTTTCCTCCAGCAGCGCGTGTTCGAGGGTGAGGGGTGTGCGCAGTTCGTGGGCCGCGTTGGCGACGAACCTCTTCTGGGATTCGAGCGCCGTCTCCAGCCTGCCGAGCAGCCCGTTGACGGTGTCGGCGAGGTCCTTCAGCTCGTCGGGCGGGCCGCCGGTGGCCAGGCGCTCGTGCAGGTTGCGCGCGGAGATGTGGCGGATGGTGCTCGTCATGGTGCGCAGCGGCCGCAGGACACGGCCGGCGACCACCCAGCCGAGCCCGATGGCGATGACCGACATGATGGCGAGGGCGAGCCCGGACTGCATGAGCAGCCGGTCGAGCATCGCCTCCCGCTGACGCCACGCCTGCTGGCGCATCTCCTCGACGATGCCGCCCTCCAGGCTGCCGAGGTCCTCGTCGAGCCGGTAGGTGCGGGTGTCCGCCTGGGCGGAGGACCGGGAGGAGCCGTACTGCACGTCCTTGAACGTCACCAGCCCTCCGGAGGGGCGGGCGACGAGGAGGTACGTGATCGCCAGCAGCACGGCGCCGGAGAGGACGAACAGCGAGCCGTACAGGAGCGTGAGGCGCACCCGCACCCGGCGGGGCGTGAGCTGCGCGGACATCGCGCCGACGCGCTTCAGGACGGCCAGGTGCAGTCTCGACGGCCCCATGGGCGTACCTCAAATCCGGTAGCCGCTCCGCGGCACCGTCTCGATCACCGGGGGCAGACCGAGCTTGGAGCGCAGGCGGTTGATCGTGGTCTTCACCGTGGTGGTGAAGGGGTCGGCCGCCTCGTCCCACACCCGTTCGAGGAGTTCTTCCGCCGAGACCACCCGGCCCTGGGCGGAGAGCAGGCACTCCAGGACGGCGAGCTCCTTGGGGGTGAGCGTCAGCCGTTCGCCGCCGCGGGTGGCGAAGCGCTGGGCGGGGTCGAGCCGGAGGTCGCCGTGCTCCAGCACGGGGGGTACGGCGGGCTGGGCGCGGCGGGCGAGGGCCCGCAGCCGGGCGACCAGTTCGGCGTAGGCGAAGGGTTTGGGCAGATAGTCGTCTGCGCCGAGGTTCAGTCCTTCGACGCGGTCGATGATCGTCCCGGAGGCGGTGAGCATCAGCACACGGGCGTGGTGGGGCTGGGAGACCAGCTCCTTGCACACCTCGTCGCCGTGGACGCCGGGCAGGTCGCGGTCGAGGACGACGACGTCGTAGTCAACGGTCATCGTGCGCTCCAGCGCGTCGGATCCGTCGTACACGACATCGACGGCCATACCCTCCCGGCGCAGCACCCGTGCCACCGAGTCGGCCAGCTCAGCGTGGTCTTCGACTACCAAAACCCTCATCAGCGGCACCTGCCGGCGGTCTCGCGGGCGCAAGGTGAGGATGCGGCGGACAGGCGTTCGAGAACGGCCATCATGGCTGACGATCCCCCACCTTGCGTCACACTGCGGTCACAGCGCTTCACTTCGTCGTGTCCCCGTGCTCGGCGGGAACCGCCTTCAGATTAGCGCGGCCGGGTATAAGGCCGGGGTTTCGGCGGACGGGTTCCGGCCGGGGTCTTCCTGCTGGTGGCGGGCGCAACGAGCGGGGCTCAGGCGGCGGCGAAGAAGTCGAGAACGGCCGCGTTGACGGTGTCCGGCTTCTCCAGATAGCCGTAGTGGCCGCAGCCGGGGATCTCGACGTACGCGGCGCCGGGAACGGCGGCGGCGACCTCACGCGACAGGTGCGGGCGGATGACGAGGTCGTCGCCGAAGCCGATGACCAGGCACGGGCAGGATATGCGCCGGTACGCGCCGAGTCGGTCGACCGTCGTCTGCAGTTCCAGTTGCCCGCGGAACGCCGACATGTCGGCGGCCGTCATCTCGAAGACGTCGAGCCAGTCCCGCAGGGTCGCCTCGTCATTCAGGGTCTGGGGGGAGAGGTTCTGGAGGGCGTTGACGTACGCGGCGTAGCGCGGGGGGAGCTTCACACCGCTGTCGCAGAGGTCGAGTTCGGCGGCGGTCATGGCCGAGACCAGGCCGTCGGCGCGGCCGGTGGGTGCCATGAGGACGGCCTGCCGGACCAGTTCCGGGCGGGCGAGCAGGAGTTCCCGGACGATACTCGCGCCGAGGGAGAAGCCGACGAGACGGCAAGGGGCGAGGTCCAGGTGCTCGATGAGCCCGGCGGTGTCGGCGGCCATATCGGCGAGGGTGAAGCCTTCGGGGCACGGGTCGCTCGGAGGCATCCCGCGGTTGTCGACGGTGATCACACGGTGGCCGGCGGCGGTGAGGGCGGGCACCTGATGGGTGCGCCAGATCCGTCCGGGGGCGCCTGTGCCGGTGACCATGACGACCGGTTCCCCCGCGCCGTGGTCGTCGAAGCCGAGGGTGATCCCGTTGATCCTGGCGGTGGGCATCGGGCTGGCTCCCTTCCTTGGGTTGCCTGCGGTTCCTTCGGCGGCCGGTGGTTCTGCGGCGGCGGGTACGTCCGCGGCAGCCGGTCGCCCGGCTGCCGCGGACAATGATCACGCCGACCGCTGCGTGAACCGGCCGGCCTTGCCGACGACGTCCGCACCGTGGATCCGCAGGGCCTGCTGCAGCGCGAATTCGGCCATATAGCGCCGGAACTCGTCCGCCGGCTCCTCGGCGACGTTGAGCATGTGCCGGTTGGGTACGACGGCGGGGCTGGAGAGCCGGTCGACGGCGGCGGCGATCGCGTCGTCCATCCCGGCCGGCTCGACCACCTCGTCGAGGACCAGCCGCGCGTCGGGGTCGGTCGCCCGGAGCCGGCGGTCCTGCAGGATGACCTGCCGGGAGATCCGCGGTCCGGTGTGCCGGCCGAGCCGGAAGTTCCCGGCGCCCGGCACGATGCCTTCGCGGGCGGCGGGCAGGGACACGTAGGCGTCCGAGGCGGCGAGCACGTGGTCGCAGACGAGCAGCAGTTGCATGCCGCCGCCGATGGCGAACGTGTCGACGGCCGCGATCCAGGGCTTCTCCACGGTGCGGGAGTGCCAGGGCGCGCCGCCGACACCGCGCACCCCGCGAACGATCTTGTGGATGTAGCCCAGCTCGCGGCGGAGCAGGAAGCCCACCAGCGAGATGTCGCCCGCATGCAGGCTCTTGAGATTGATACCGGCGCTGAAGACACGCCTGCCGAGGTAACGCGGATGCGTCATCTCGCCGCCGCGCAGCACGGCGACCCGGACACCGGGGTCGAGCAGCGCGAGGTCGACGGCGGTCTCCATGTCGTCGACCTGCTGCTCGTCCTCGGCGTTGAGGCAGTCGTCGCGGTGCATCGTGAGATACGCCGCTCCGTCGCACCGTTCGAGCCGGACGGAGCGGGTGTCGACCAGGCCGGTCTCGGTGAACCGCGGCAGCAGCTCCAGCGCGCGGGGCGTGGGGCGCAGCATGGCGTCGAGCAGGTGGGCGCCGGCGACAGGGGAGGCGAGCACGGCCCGCAGGAAGATGCCCTGGTCGATCTCGTGGCCTTCTTTGTCCGCCTGGAGCCGCGTGCGCTCGGCGGCCAGTTGCCCCGCGGTGGGTACGAGCCCGGGGTACGCGACGGCGGCGGCCGAGACCAGGCCGGCGAGCCGCAGGGGTGTGGTGCGGCCGTCGGTGAGGCGGTCGTAGACGGCGTCGACGTGGGTGTCGAGGAAGGCGGTGCGCAGCGCGCGGGCCTCGTCGAGCACCCCGGCGGCCCGGGTCCGCTGGGCGGGTGAGCGGGCGCCGCGTGGCGGCAGCGCCGCGATCGTCCCCTCGGCCCGGACGAGCGCGGCGCCGACCTCCGGCCAGGCGTCCCGGGCGGTCGCCGCTCGCCGGTCCGCGGTCACGGGACCACCCGGGCGGCGTCCGCCCGCAGCGACCGGTCGCAGGCGGCGAGGTGCCGGCCGAGTGCTTCTTCGAAGCTGGCCGTCGTGGCGTCGAAGAGCAACTGCCGGCGGATGGCGACTTCCTTGCCGGAGAGACCGCTGACCAGCCCGGCGGCCGCGGCGACGCCGCTCGCGGGGTCCGCGGCGAGGTCGTCGACCAGGCCCAGCGCCTGCGCTTCGGGGGCGTCGATGGGCAGGCCGAAGAGCGCGGCCCGGCGGATGCGGGCGACGCCGGCCACGTGGACGAGCCGGTAGCTCGCCATGCCGGGCCAGGTGGCCTCCCCGTCCCGGGCGACGAGCAGCCGGGTGCCGGGGGTGGCGACGCGGATGTCGGCGGCGAGGAGGGCGTCGAGCGCCGTGCCGCCGCAGTCGCCGCGGGCGACCGCGACCGTGGCCGCCGGCAGCCGTTCGAGCCGGCGCAGCGCTCGCTCCCACTTGCTGACCAGTTGGACGTCGAGCCCCCGGGTCCAGCCCGGCTCGGGGGCGCCGGTGACGTACACCGTGACGATGCCGGTGCCGTCGCCGTCCTCCGCCGCGTCGCAGACCGTGCCGAGCGCCTTGACGGCCGCGGCCGTCGGCGGCTCGGTCCCGTCGATTCTCAGCGTGAGCGTGTCGCCCATCGCACCCTCCGCCCTCACCATCGGACCAGCGCCGTTTCGATCGTGGAGCCCGGGCCCATGGTCATGAGCACGCCGTGGTCTCCGGGGTGGGTGACGTCCTCGCCGAGCAGCCGCTCGTACGAGAACAGGAACGAGCCGCTCGACACGTTGCCGTAGTCGCGCAGCACGCCGACCGTGTGGCGAACGTCGTGGCGGGTGAGCCCGAGGTTGACGACGACGGCGTCGATCACCTTCTTGCCGCCGGAGTGCACCAGCCAGTGCCGGATGTCGCTGCGGCGCAGCCCGGTGTCCTCCAGCAGGCGGTCGACGACGAGTTCGGCGTGGGCGCCGACGACGTACGGGATCAGCGGGTCGAGGAAGAAGCTGAACCGGTCCTGGTCGCGGTCCCAGTCGTAGCGCATCGCCTCCAGCGCCTCGGGGATGAGACAACTGGCGAACTTCAGCACGTCGGGTCCGCGGGCGCCGTCGGGGCGGACCGCGGGCGCGCCGGACATGAGCGCGACGGCGGCGGCGCCGTCACCGAAGAGGCTGTTGACGACGGCGGTGCGCATGGTCTCGTCGAAGGCGTACGCCGCGGAGCAGGCTTCGGCGCAGAGGACGACGGCGAGTTCGCCCGGGTGGGCGGCGGACCAGCCGGCGACGACGTTCAGCGCGTTCAGCCCGGCGTTGCAGCCCATGCCGACGATGTCGGACCGGCTGCAGTGCCGGTCGATGCCCAACTCGCGGATGAGCAGCGCGCTGAGCCCCGGGGTGAGGAAGCCGGTGGACGTCACGCAGCACAGGTGGCGCAGGTCCGACAGCTCGTAGCCGGCGCTCTTCAGGCAGGCGCGGAGGGCTTCTGCGCCCATCTCGATCGCGGTGGCCTTGTGCTTGTCGAGCAGGTCGCCCTGCGGCTCGGAGTGCCGGACTCCGTGTTCGTCGGGGGCCGGCAGGGTCAGATGGCGCCGTTCTATCGCGCTGTTGAGGAAGACGGAGCTGATTCTGGGGTCGGTGATGCCGAAGGCGTCGAGCACCTCCTGCTGGGTGTACGTCGTGGGGGTGGCGGCCGTGCCCACCCCGAGGAGGCGGGGCCGGTACGGACCGGGCACCCGTGCTGTCGCGGACCGCGGATCCAGGAGCTCCGCACGCTCCACGCGGGTGATCATCGGAAGGTCCACCCCCACATGCGCTTCTTGCTACGCGGTCGTTGTGCTCCGCTGATGCCGTTCACGTGCGGTCCTTTCCCGCTGGAGTCGGTCGGCTGGAGAAGGGAGAACGGTCGGGGCCCGTGGTGTCACGCGCCCGCGGCCTCGGCTTCGATGAAGCGGGCGAGGCGCGCGGTGCCCTGTTCGATCTCCTCGGTGGTCAGATAGCTGGTGGAGAGCCGGAGGGCGCGGCGGCCGCCGCCGGCGCCGGGGTAGAAGTGGCTCATCGGCGTCCAGATGACGCCGTAGTCCTGGGCGGAGCGGGTGAGTGCCGCATCGTCGGCGGGGAACGGCACCTGCACGGTGAGGAAGAAGCCGCCCTCGGGCCGGTTCCACCGCACTCCCAGCGCGCTCCTGCGCTCGGCGGGCAGCCGCACGTCCAAGGCCCTGAGCATGGCCCGCATGGCGGCTCCGTAGTACGCGGCCGCGCGGGAGTTCAGCTCGGAGACGAGCCCCTGCGCGGTCAGCAGCGCGCCGGCGACCGCCGCCTGGCTCAGCGACGGGGTGTTGACCGTCACCATGCTCTTGATCTTGGCGAGTTCGTCGGCGAGCAGGCTGGTGGCCCCGGAGTCGTCGACGACGGTCTGGTCTGCGACGGCGAAGCCGACGCGCGCGCCGGGGAAGACGGTCTTGGAGTACGACCCGAGGTGGACGACGCAGCGGGTGCGGTCGAGCGACTTCAGGGTGGGCGGCGGCGGGCCGGGACTCACCAGCCGGTACGGGCTGTCCTCCAGGATGAGCAGGTCGTGGCGGGCGGCCAGATCGAGGAGGTCCGTGCGGGCCTGGGGCGCGAGCGTGGTGCCGGAGGGGTTGGAGTGGTCGGGGACCAGGTAGAAGGCGCGGGGTCGACGGCCGCGCGCCTTCTCCGCCAGCACCGCGGCTTCGAGATCGGCGGCGTGGAGGCCGTCTTCGCGCTCCTCCACGGGGTGCACGGCGATGTCGAGCAGCCGGGCCGCCCCGGTGATGCCGACGTAGCAGGGGCTGGCGACCATCAGCACGTCGTCGGGGCCGCCGATGAGCGCGCGCAGCACCAGCAGCATGGCCTCCTGGGCGCCGACGGTCACGACGACGGACTCGGCCTGCACGTCGATGCCCTCGTCCGCGCGCAGCGACTCGGCGATGATCTCGCGGATCTGCCCGGCGGTCGGGCCGTACTGGTAGAGGGCGGTACGGATGTCCTCCGGCGTGCCGCCCCGGGCGGCCAGATGGTCGAGGTAGGTCCGCATGTGCGTGAAGACCTGCTCGGTGTCGAAGAACCCGTCGTACGGCCGGCCGGGGGCGAAGGAGATCGCGTCCGGGTAGCGGAGGGTGATCTCGTTGAGGAAGTTCATCGTGTCCAGCACGGGGTCGGACACGCTGCCGTGCAGCTCGGCCTTGCGCAGCGGGCGCGCGGACGGAGCGGGGGGCGATGGCGCGGCGGCGCCCGGCACCGGGGGATGCGGCCCCGCGCCGGCGACGAGTGCTTCGGGACCCGGAGCGGCCATGGAAATTCCCCCACGCGAAGGCAGTTGATGAAGTCGTCTTCCGGCGCTTAGAAAAGCACGCCCCCGCGTATTTCGACAACGCCGTCCAAGAGAGCAATCTGCACACTTGGACACGCGCGAGCGCACTTGGACAATTCCCGCGGTTGGACGATGACGTACATGTTCATGAAAATGTGCGGAAGGTCATCGGGAAGCGGGCGTGAGTTCGGCGTCTCCGCCGTCGGCCTCCGCGTCCCACCCGTCGGCCTTGAGTTTCGCCGCGATTCGGCAGACGTCGGACGGGTGCACGCGGCACCGTACCGTGAATCCGCCACCCGCGGCTGTGTCCACCGACGCGCTCTCGGCATCCACGCCGAGGCCCGTGACCGCGCCGAGGAAACGCCCCAACTCCCCCGGGCGGCCCGGGACGGCAACGCGCAGCGCGGGGATGTGGCCCGCGGGTTCGGGGCGGGCGCCGGGGATCGCACCGAGGCCGGCGATGCCGCGGTCGAGCAGGTCGACGACGGTCCGCAGGCCCTCCTCACGGTCCCCGGTGCCGTTCCCGGCGAGCGCGTCGAGCGCCGGCACCAGCCGGGTGAGGTCGGCGTGCACGTTCCTTACGACTCCGGCGAGGGCAGCCGCGTTGGTCTCGATGATGTCGGCCCACAGCCGGGAGTCGCCGCCGGCGATGCGCGTGACGTCGCGCAGCCCCTGGCCGGCAAGGCGGGACACCCCGGTGGGGTCGTCCTGCAGCCGTGCGGCCATCAGGCTGGCCAGCAGATGGGGAGCATGGGAGGTCAGGGCGACGGCGTCGTCATGGGCGCGGCTGGCCATCACCAGTGGGACGGCGCCGCACAGCCCGGCCAGCCGGCGGCCCCGCTCCAGGGTGGCCGGCGAGGTGAGCCGCGACGGGGTGAGCACCCAGGGGCGGCCCTCGAAGAGGGTGCCGCGGGCCGCCAGCGGCCCGGAGCGCTCACGACCGGCCAGCGGGTGCCCGCCGACGTAACGCGCGGGCTGGGGCGCGGCGTTCAGCGCGGCCCGTTCCGGCACCGCCTTCACGCTGCCCACGTCGGTGTACGCGCGGGCGAGGCCGCGGCGCTGCACGTCGATCAGCACCGCGCCGACCTTGCTGGGCGGGACCGCGATCACGGCCAGGTCGACCGGCCCCGGCGGCTCTTCGGCCAGACCGGCGCCGAGCCCGGCCGCGGTGCGGGCGGCCGTGGCGTCGTGGTCGGAGAGGTACACGGTCACGCCCTGGCGGCAGGCGGCCAGGGCCACGGAGGTACCGATCAGGCCGGTGCCCACGACGGCTATGGAGCGAATCACCAGACATCCCCTGTTCGAAAGAACCTGATGGAAGGATTGCGCTCGGAAGATCCCGCCCGAAAGCCGTGGACCGATTAGCAGAAACGGCGCAACAGCTTATGCACCCGGGGCCGCCGCCCAACAGTGTGAGAGTCCAGAAAAGACGCACGTAGCCAGATTCGCGACCGGTCGCCTACAGTCCGGGAAACGCATGCCACTTCGTGACCAGGGGACAGTCATGCATGATTTCAGCGAGGCCGGAGTTCCGTTCGGCGACGTGGCCATCGACTATGTGGAGATGTACGTCGGAAGTCTGGAGGCCGCCGCTTTCGACTGGGTCGACAAGTACGCCTTCTCGGTCGTCGGCACCGGCGGCTCACCGGAACACCGGAGTATCGCGCTGCGCCACGGCCGCATCACCCTCGTGCTCACCGAGGCCACCTCCGACCAGCACCCCGCGTCGGCCTACGTCCAGGCACACGGCGACGGCGTGGCCGACATCGCGCTGCGCACCGCCGACGTCCGGGCCGCGTTCGACGCGGCGGCGGCCCGCGGCGCCAGAGTGGTGCACGAGCCCACCGCGCACGACGGCGACGGGCCGGCCGTGACGGCCGCGATAGGCGGGTTCGGGGACGTGGTGCACACGCTCGTGCAGCGCGCTCCCCGGGCGGACGCGGGGCTGCCCGTGGGGTTCGCGCCGGCGCTGCGGGAGGACGACGGGCGCGCGGACGCGGTGGGGCTCGACGAGATCGACCACGTCGCGGTCTGCCTCGACACCGGCAGCCTCGACCCCACGGTCGACTTCTACCGGCAGGCGCTGGGCTTCGACTTCGTCTTCGAGGAGCGCATCGTCGTCGGCTCGCAGGCGATGGAGTCGAAGGTCGTGCAGAGCCGGTCGGGCGCGGTGACACTCACGCTCATCCAGCCGGACCCGACCGCGGACCCGGGCCAGATCGACGAGTTCCTCAAGGGGCACCAGGGCTCCGGCGTCCAGCACCTCGCCTTCTCCTCGGCGGACGCGGTGCGTTCGGTGCGCACCCTGGCACGGCGCGGCATCGCGTTCCTGACCACCCCGGGCTCGTACTACGACATGCTCGGCTCGCGCATCCCGTCGCTGAGCCGGGCGCGGCTGGCGGACCTGCGGTCGACGAACGTGCTGGCCGACGAGGACCACGACGGGCAGATGTTCCAGATCTTCACCGCCTCCACCCACCCGCGGCACACCCTGTTCTTCGAGGTGATCGAGCGGCAGGGGGCGCAGACCTTCGGCAGCGCGAACATCAAGGCGCTGTACGAGGCCGTGGAACTGGAGAGGACCGGCCAGCGTGGACAGTCCCGGCGCTGACTCCCCGGGCGCTACGGTCCACGCGCTCGCGGACGTCGAGCGGGCCGCCGCCGCTGTCCTGCCGCCCGAGGTACGGGACTTCGTGGCGGGAGGCAGCGGCGCGGAGACGACGCTGGCGGCCAACCGGGCGGCGCTGGACCGGGTGTGCGTCGTACCGCGCGCCCTGCGGGACGTCTCGGGCTGCACGACGGAGTCGACGCTGCTGGGGCGTCCGGTGTCCATGCCGGTGGCGGTGGCGCCGGTGGCGTACCACCGGCTGGTGTGCGCCGAGGGCGAGACGGCCGCGGCGCGGGCGGCGAAGGCGGCGGGTGTGCCGTTCACGGCGAGCACGCTGAGCAGTGTGCCCATCGAGGAGATCACGGGTGTCGGCGGCCCGGTCTTCTTCCAGCTCTACTGGCTGCGGGACACGGCGCGGACCCTCGCTCTGGTGCGCAGGGCGGAGGACGCCGGCTGTACGGCGGTCATGCTCACCGTCGACGTGCCGTGGATGGGCCGCCGGCTGCGAGACGTGCGTAACGGGTTCGCGCTCCCCCGGGGCGTACGCGCCGCCCACTTCGCCGCCGCGGACTCCACGGCGCACCGCCGCCGCGGTGGCGCCTCCGCGGTCGCAGCCCACACGGCCGAGGTGTTCTCGCCGTCGGTCACGTGGGAGTCGGTGGCGGTCCTGCGGGCTCAGACCCGGCTGCCGTTGATCCTCAAGGGCGTGCTCGATGCCCGGGACGCGCTCCGTGCGGCGGAGTCGGGGGTGGACGCGATCGTGGTGTCCAACCACGGCGGGCGGCAGCTCGACGGCGCGGTGCCCAGCATCAACGCGCTTCCGGAGGTCGCCGCAGCGGTGGGGGGCGGCTGCGAGGTGCTGATGGACAGCGGCGTCCGCGGCGGGACGGATGTGCTACGGGCCCTCGCGCTCGGCGCCTCCGCGGTGCTGGTGGGGCGGCCGGTGATCTGGGGGCTGGCCGCGGCCGGTGAGGCGGGTGCGCGGCGGGTGCTGGAGCTGCTGGGCGACCAACTGCGCGACGCACTCGGTCTCTCCGGCTGCAGGAACGTCGCGGACGCCCGCGAACTGCGCACCGTATGCGGTGGGTTCGGCGAGCACTCCGAGGGCTCGCTGTAGGCGTACGGCACTCCCCGCGCATGGCTGCGGCCCGGGTCCGCCGACAACACGGCGCACCCGGGCCGTCCAACAGCTTGATTCGGATGGTTGGACACGCGTGGAATTTCGCGGACAGGACAGCGGACGTGCGTGTCCTGGTCCCAGCACCATGACGAGGACACGCACGCCACGCAGGGACCGCCGCCGTCTTTCGGCGGGGGATCACCTGCATTCCTGCCCTGTCACCCGTCGCGGTTCGCTACGGCGACTCCACGGCGTCCGCAAAGCGCCGCGGTCACAGCGGCCGGGCGCTTTCGCGTTCCATCCGCATCGCGATGTCCTTCCAGATCCCGGCGCATTCACGCGCCAGTTGGGCGACGACACCGCGGCAGTGCGCGGGTACGTTGCCGATGATCTCCTCCCACTCGTCACCGCTGAGTGTGTGAATGTTGAGAAGCCGAAGGAGCGTCCGGCCGGTTTCGCTCAGCCGTAGCGCCGGGTCGGCTTTCAGCCGGTTGACCGCCGAGCCGCGGTCGTCGACCGTTATCCGGACCGCCGCGGCCGTCGTCGCCACGCCCGCGGATACCGCCACCACCTTCGGTCTGCTCTCGATGCGCGGCGTACTGCGCTGCCGCGGCACCGGCAGCGGACCCTCTCCCCTGCGCATGCGGTTTCTGACGTCCCTGACCGTTTCCGGGGAGATCCCCGCGGCCCGGGCGACCTGCCGCAGCGACAGGCTCGGATTCTCGCTGATCATCCGGCTCGCGATCCTGCGCCCCTCACTGCCGTTGAGAGGCCGTACGCGGCCGTCCTGGCCGACCCGGTGGCCGGTGGCGGCGGTGTCCGCCGACTCACGCCGGCGGATGGCCGCGACGGTCGCCGGGGCGATGCCCGTCACCGACGCGATCATCCGGTCCGACCACTGCGGATGCGACAGTATGATCCTGCTCGTGGCCCGCTTCCGGTCCGCCATGGTCAGCGGCAGCCCGTGGGCGATGTTCGACTCCACGGCGAGGACGAAGGCGTCCGCCTCGGTCCCGTCGAAGAAGCGGACGGCGATGGTGTCCTGACCACGGAGCTCGGCGGCCCGCAGTCGATGAAGCCCATCGATGACCCGCATGGTCGCGCGGTGTACGACGATGGGCGGCAGTTCGGCTTGTGCCTGCGCCAGTACTCTTACATGCTCTCGATCTTCTCCCGAAGTCCGAGGCGAGCCGGCTCTCCGTAAACTGCGGACTTCGACCTCGACCGGCATCTGATCGAGATGCCCCTGCACGGACGTCAACTTCAATTCCTCCCCGATCCAACTTCCGGTGAGCCGGGCCGTGGCCCGAACCCAATCGTGCGATTACCGGAACTCGAACAATCCCTTGACGCAGCCGTACTGATGTGGTCGCCGACGGAACCGGCGACCGAGAGGTCAGACCTCTCGAAACAGGGGATGTGGGGGTGATCGGAATGACGTCAGATCGACGCGGACACCGGCTCCGCAGTCGACGCCATTCGATTCTCCCCCGCTACTCGCTTCGCTCCCGGACGAAGCGAGTGAATGTTCCCCCGTTCGGACATCGACTCTAACAGCGCCGCCCCCGATCAGGCACCCCACGCCCCACCGAACACAGCTCACCACACCAGGCATTTGACATGTGCCGCGCATGGTCGCTCTTCAAAATCACAGCTCGCCCGGGGCGGAAGGCGAGAATCCGGATAAATGCCGCCCCAAGGATCCCGTGCGTCACGAATTCCCCGAAAGACTTCGGGGTGTCATACGTCGCATGAATCAAGCCGCCTTGTCCCGCCGGCGGGACAAGGCGCGGGAGGCGGGCGAGAAAATACCGGAACGAAACATTCCGTAGAATGGGCATGCATGAGGAAGGTCCGACTTCGCCAACACCGCGCGCGTTCCCGGGAGTTGTTGGTCCACCGGTTACCCGGAGGCGTCCGCAAGGGGCTCCTCTGCCGCCTCGTCCAGCATCAGGACCATCCATTCCATCAGTCCCAGACCGACGGCCTCGGCCGCCTTCTGCCACCGCACCCGGCGCTCCGCCACGACGCTCATCTGGACGAGTGAGGCACCTGCGCCCTCCGCCGTGACCCGGCGGCTCGCCCGGATCTGTTTGCGCAGCTCACTACGGGTCCACCCGCCCCGCTCCGCGCGGGTGAGCCATTCGTCCTGCGCGCCGGCGGACATCCCCGCGACCTCCGCGTGATGCTGGAAGCTGAGCTTGTCACGCCGTCGCGACGGAGGGAATTTCCCCGCCACCCAGGCGTAGTTGCGGAGAGTCTGATAATCGAAAGAGGTCTCCGCCAAGGCTCGTTTGTAGCGGTCCGGGTAGTGGCTCCTGCCGTAGATGAGCCAGTCGCCGAGCCACCACGCCGAAGAATCCGCGATAACGAAGATCTGCCGCCCCAGATGGCTCCATTCGGCCATCGGCAGGCCGGGCGGCAGGGTCAGCGCCGTACGCCGGGTGGTGGAACGGCCGTTCACCGAGAGGCGGTTGGGGGGACGCGACGGGGCCGGGGACGTCGGCGCCGGGGCCTGACTCGCGGGCGGGCGGCCCGAAGCACGGGCCGCCGGGTTCGTCGCGGGGCCGGTTCCGCGCGTCTCTCCCATGGACATGCTGCGCACCTCACCTGCCGATCTGCGACGCGCTTCCTCGTCAACCCGACCGGACAACCGCCGGCCTGCTCCGCAGGGCCGCGGTCCGCCGACCGGGGCCGCACGCGATCAACCGTGCTGATCCCATCATCCGTGGCGGCAGGTTGCAGCGCGGTGACAGCGCTCCTCTCCTGTGCCTGCTTTCACCTCAACCACCGCTGCGGGTGGACCGTGGGTTGCACCGCGGTTACGGCAGGCGTTCCGGCGCAGTAACCCTCCCCCCGATCTACTTGTCACCAAACCCCGAGCCGACGGTGCCGGCCCCGCCGGGCCGGACGAGGAGGAACCATGGTCACCCAGACCCGGCACTGCGCCGAGTGCGGTGCCGCGTTCACCTGGACGAGCACCAGCCCCAACCGGAGGTTCTGCGGCCCACGGTGCAAGGCGCGGTGGTGGCGCGGTCAGCACCGGAGGGCCGCCGCCGGAGTCAACGGCGCGGTGCCGCGGGCGGAGACGCAGCCGCCGCGGGCCGCGGAGCAGCCGGGGCTCGGCATCGCGCACGCGTGCCCCAACTGCGGGCAGCAGCTCACGGTGGTGAATGTGGTGGTCCCGCTCGAGGACGCCCCCGCGGCGGCCGTCGAAGGCCCCCGCACGAAGGTGTTCGCGGCGGACCACGGCTGAACGGCGGGCCGGGCCGGCGTGGTCAGCCGTCGAGGGGCTGCAACTCCAGCCGGCCGAGGTGGTCCGGGTCGGCGATGACGTCGATGCCGACGATCGTGCCGTTGGCGACGGCGAGGGCGAACGCGATGCGCGGCCGCCCCTGGTGCATCCACACCAGCCCGGGCGAGCCGTCCACGAGCGCCGGGCGGGCGGCCCTGAGCCGCCCCGTGAAGACGTCGGCGACCGCCACCGCGCCGCGCACCTCCTCCGCCGCACCCGCGGCCACCGCGGCGGCGTCGGCGCGGAGCACCACGTCGGGGTCGAGCAGCGCGACGAGCGCGTGGAAGTCCTCCCCGCGCGAAGCGGTGAGGAAAGCGCCGGCGATCGCACTCCATCGCGCGGTGACGCCCCAGTCCGCCGGCGCCCCCGCGGCCGTAGCGGCGCTTGCGGCGTTCGAGCCGGCAGAGCGTGCGCCCAGCGCGTCCTGGGCACGGCGGGGGTCGTCCGCGCGCTCGGCCGCGGGGCGCTGCACGCGCCGCCGGGCCTGGAGGGCCAGTTGCCGGGTCGCGGCCGGCGAGCGCCTGAGGATCGGAGCGATCTCGTCGTACGGGACGGCGAACAGGTCGTGCATCACGAAGGCCAGCCGCTCCGCGGGCGCCATCGAGTCGAGCACGGCGAGCAGGGCGATCCCGATGGAGTCGCCCCGGAACGACACCTTGCGCGGGCCGCGCTCGCCCGTTCCCGCGACGCCAGGATCACCGATAGTCGCTTTTGCTCCGTTAGATGGCTTCTCGGATTCGAGGTCGTCCACCGGGTCCCCTCCTCGCGCGGCCCGGGCCCGGAGGATGTCCAGGGAGACCTCGCCCACGACCATCCGCAGCCAGCCGTCGAGGCTTTCCACCCCGCCGGGTCCGGCACGGCTCACCCGCAACCACGCCTCGCGCACGGCTTCCTCGGCCAGTTCGGCCGAGCCCAGAACCCTGTGGGCGACCTCGCGCAGATGCGCTCGATGCTCCTCGAACCGCAGCGCCAGGAACTCGTGCTCGTCCATCGGGTCCTTCCTCCGTTCCACCTGTCACCACCGTGACCAGCGAAGCGCGGCCGATGTGACAAGGCGGCCAGGGTGCTCAGGTCGTGAGACGGCGTTGCCGTCCGCGCGAGCCCCGTGGTCCGATCGCCGCATGACTCGCCGCATCGTGATCGTCGGGGCCGGCATCGTCGGTTCGTCGCTGGCCCGGGAGCTGGCCGGGCGGGACGGCTGCCAGGTCACCGTCCTCGACCGCTCCCCCGCCGGCCGGCTCTACGGGTCCACGGGCCACGCGCCCGGCTACGTCGGCGTGCTCGGCGAGGCCCCGGTCCTCACCGGGCTGGCCCGCGCCACGCTGCGGATCTACCGGGGGCTCACGGACGACTACGACGCGATCCGCGGTGCCCGTGCGGAAGGCGGCGCCGGCTTCGAGGAGACCGGCTGCCTGGAGGTCGCCACCACGGCCGCCGCGTACGCAACGCTGCGGGGGCGCGCCGCCGCGGCAGAGGCCGCGGGCCTGGCCGCCCGGCTGGTGGGGCCCGAGGAGGCCGCCGCGCTGGCGCCGCGGCTCGTCGACCCGGAGACGGCCGTGGCCGGGCTGCACTTCCCCGGCGACGGCACCGCCCGCGCCGGGCTGCTGACCGCGGTGCAGCGGCGCCGGGCGGAGGCGCGGGGCGCGGAGTTCGCCGACGGCGCCGAGGCGACGGGCCTGGAGATACGCGCCGGGCGGGTGCACGGCGTGTGGCTCGCCGACGGCACGCTCGTGCCGGCCGACGACACGGTGCTCGCCTCCGGGATCTGGGGTCCGCTGCTCGCCGCGCAGGCGGGCGTGGAACTGCCGCTGACGCCGGTGTCCCACCCGTACGTCTACGGCGGGCCGCGCCCGGCGCGGCATCCGTGCGGGCCGTTCGTCCGCTGGCCCGAGCACCATGTCTACGCCCGCGACCACGGCGACCGGGACGGGATCGGCACGTACGACCACGACCTGCGGCCGGTGGCGCCCGCGGACCTCGGAGTGCAGGCGGAGGAGCCCTGGCCGGGCGAGCCGTTCGACGGGGCGGTGAGCGCCGCGCTCGCGCTGCTGCCGCCCGCGCACCGCTTCACGCCCGCCGTCCGCCTCAACGGGGTCTTCTCGGTGACCCCGGACAACCTGCCGCTGCTCGGCCCGTTCGCGGGGCTGCCCGGGCTGTGGTCGGCGACGGCGATCTGGGTCACGCACGCCGCGGGCGCGGCGGCGGTGCTCGCGGAGGCGATGGACGGCGGCGAGACGGGAGCGGACCTGGCGGCGCTGGCGCCGGACCGCTTCGCGGGCGAGCCGGCCGGAGACCTGCGGCGCCGGGCACTGCGCCACTACCGGGACATCTACGCCGCGGGGTGAGGCTCCGGCGTCCGGCAGGGTGCCGTGCCGGGCCTGCGACGCCCGGAGCCCCGAGCCGCCTCGGGGGCCTGTGGATAACTTCCGGCGCTGTTCGGGCCGCCGCCGTAGGATCCCCGTGAGATCGCCGGAGGTGCGAAGTGGCCGTGGACAAAACCCTCGAAGCAGGCACACCGCCCTGGCGGATGCTGCTCGCGTACGCGCGCCCGCACCGCTGGGCACTGCTCGCCGGAGCGCTGCTGTCCCTGGCGACAGGCGCCACCGGCCTCGCGCTGCCGCTGGTGGCGCGCTCGCTGATCGACGATCTGTCGCATGACCGGTCCATCGCCGGGGCGCTGGTCGTGATGTCGGTGCTGGTGGTCGCCAACGCCGGGGTCGGGGCACTGGGTTCGTACGTGCTGCGGCGCACCGCCGAGTCGGTGGTGCTGACGGCGCGGCGCCGGCTCAGCTCGTATCTGCTGCGGCTACGCATCGCGGCCGTCGACCGCACGGAGCCCGGAGACCTGATGGCCCGGGTGACGTCCGACTCCACGCTGCTGCGCGAGGTCACCACCGACACCCTCGTCGGGCTCGGCACCGGCGGTCTGACCGCCGTGGCGACGCTGGTGCTGATGGGCGTCGTCGACCCCGTGCTGCTCGCCGTGACCGCCGGCGTGATCTTCGCCGCCGGCACGGTCATCGGCATCATCGTGCCGCGCATCAACCGGGCGGCGAAGCGGGCGGCGGAATCCGTGGGCCTGATGGGTGCGGCGCTGGAGCGGGTGCTCGGCGCGCTGCGCACGATCAAGGCCTCGGGGGCCGAGCACCGCGAGGAGCGGGCGGTGCACGCGGCGGCGGAGGAGTCCTGGCGGCAGAGCGTGCGGGCCGCCAAGTGGTCGGCGCTGGCCGGGAACACGGCGGGGCTGTCCATGCAGGTCGCGTTCATCACCGTGCTGGCGGTGGGCGGCGCGCGGGTGGCGACCGGGTCGATCGGCGTCGGCACGCTCGTCGCTTTCCTCCTCTACGTCTTCTATCTGATGTCGCCGATCCAGCAGGTGGTGAGCGCGGTCGCGCAATACCAGACGGGGGCCGCCGCGCTGGAGCGTATCCGCGAGGCGCAGCTCTTGCCGGCCGAGCCCGTCGCGGAGCCCGCGCCGCTGCCGGAGCCGGGCACCGAGCCGGCGGCGCTGGCTTTCGAGGACGTCCGCTTCCGGTACGCGGACGACCTGCCGTATGTGCACCACGGCGTCAGCTTCGCGATACCGCCGCGCGGCATGACGGCGTTCGTCGGCCCGTCGGGGGCGGGCAAGACGACCGTCTTCTCGCTGATCGAGAGGTTCTACGAACCGACGGCCGGGCGGATACTCCTCGACGGCGACGACGTGACCCGATGGGAGATACCCGCGCTCCGCGCCGCGATCGGATACGTGGAGCAGGACGCCCCCGTGCTCTCCGGCTCGCTGAAGGACAACCTGCTGCTGGGCAACGCCGCGGCCGGCGAGGAGGACGTACGGGAGGTGCTGCGGACCACCCGGCTCGAGGAACTGGTGGCGAGGCTGCCGCAGGGCCTGGACACGCTCGTCGGCCACCGGGGCACCAAGCTGTCCGGCGGCGAGCGCCAGCGCGTCGCGATCGCCCGTGCGCTGCTGCGCCGGCCCCGGCTGCTCCTGCTGGACGAGGCGACCTCGCAACTGGACGCGGTCAACGAGGCGGCCCTGCGCGACACCGTCGCGGAGGTGGCGCGCAGCACCACGGTGCTCGTCGTCGCCCACCGGCTGTCCACCGTCACCAGTGCCGACCGGATCGTGGTGATGGACGCCGGCGAGGTGCGGGCCATGGGCACGCACGCCGAGCTGGTCGCCGGCGACCGCCTCTACGCGGAGCTGGCCACCACCCAGTTCCTCGTCGCCGCGGCCGGCACCGCATGATGGAGGACGAACGACGAAGGAGGACCGCCGTGCGCCCGGAGCTGCAGATCAGCGCCACCAACCCGGAGCATCCCGCCGCGCTGCTCGACCTGCCCTGGGAGCTGCCGCTCGACGCCTGGCCGGAGAGCTGCCTGGTCGACCTGCCGCGTGGCATCTCGCGGCACGTGGTGCGCTTCGCCGAGGCCGGCGACGAAGTCGTGGCGATCAAGGAGGTGCCCGAGCGCGCCGCCCGCCGGGAGTACGAGCTGCTGCGCGACCTCGACCGGCTCGGCATCCCCGCCGTGGACGCCCTCGCGGTCGTCACGGGACGCACCGGCGCCGACGGCGAGCCGCTGGAGCCGGCGCTGGTCACCCGGCATCTGGTGGGCTCGCGCCCGTACCGGGCGATGTTCGCGACGACGCTGCGCCCGGGCACCGTGAACCGGCTGATGGACGCCCTGGCCGTGCTCCTCGTCCGGCTGCACCTGGCGGGCTTCGCCTGGGGCGACTGCTCGCTGTCCAACACCCTCTTCCGCCGGGACGCCGGCGCGTACGCCGCGTATCTCGTGGACGCCGAGACCGGGCAGATCCAGCCGCGGCTGAGCCACGGCCAGCGGGAGTACGACATCGAGCTGGCCCGCATGAACATCTCGGGCGAGCTGATGGACCTGGAGGCCTCCGGGGCGCTGCACCCGTCGATCGACCCGATCCCGTTCGGCGCGGCCATCGCCGAGCGGTACGGAGACCTGTGGCACGAGCTGACCCGGCAGTCGGTCTACCCGGCCGACAAGCGGCACTACATCGAGCGCCGGATACGCCGGCTGCACGACCTCGGCTTCGACGTCGCCGAGATGCAGATCACACACTCGCCGGGCGGCGACACCGTCTCGTTCGTGCCCAAGGTCGTCGACGCCGGGCACCACCAGCGCCAATTGCTGCGGCTGACCGGCATGGACACCGAGGAGAACCAGGCCCGCCGGCTGCTGAACGACCTGGAGAGCTGGATGGCGACCCAGGACGACTACGCGCCCGGGGACCCGCTCGGCGCCCGGCCCGAGGTGCTGGCGCACCGCTGGGTGCGGGAGGTGTTCCGGCCGACCGTGGGTGCGGTGCCGCTGGCGCTGCGCGGCCAGCTCGACCCGGCGCAGGTCTACCACGAGGTGCTGGAGCACCGCTGGCTGCTGGCCGAGCAGACGCAGCAGGACGTGGGGATCGACGCCGCGGTCGCCGACTACGTCGAGAACGTGCTGCCGGGCTCCGTGGCCGGCACCACCGGCTGACGGCCCGGTCCACGCCCTCCGAAGGCAGCCCACGGAAGGCGGCCCACGCCCCGGAAGGCGGCCGCCTGCGACCCGGCCGGGCCTTGGGCCTGACGACGCCCGCTGCCGCCGACCGCCCCCGGCGCGGTAGCGTCCCGTCCATGCCCGGGATGTCGGCCGCCACCGCCGCGCTGCTGCTCGGTGCCGTCGTGGTGCTCTGCGCCGCCGCGGCGCTCATCGGCGTGCGCGTCGCGCGCAACCGGCAGTACGGCACGCCGCAGGAGCGCGCCGCGTACGAGACGCTGCACACCGCCTCCCTCGCCGGCCCTCCGCTGCGCGCCGGTCTCACCGCCGAGACCGCCCGCCGCGCCGCCCCGCACCTGCGAGACCTGCTCGGCGCGCCCGCGCTCGCGCTCGCCGACGCCAAGGGCGAGCTGCTGGCCTGGGACGGCCCCGAGGGCAAACCGGGCCACGACCACTCCGAAGCCGTCCCCGACGCCGCGGCCCAGGTGACGGACAGCGGCCGGACGCAGGTCATCGGCCCCCGCGAGGTGGCCTGCACCTGGCCGGACTGCCCGCTGCGGCACGCCGTGGCGGTGCCGCTCGCGGTCGCCGGCCGCGTCGACGGCGTGCTCGCCGTCTTCACCTCGCAGGCCTCCGCGGGCCTGGTGCGCGCCGCCTCCGAGGTGGCGCGCTGGGTCTCCGCGCAACTGGAGCTGGCCGAGCTGGACAGCTCCCGGGCCGCGGCCAGCGAGGCGGAGCTGCGGGCACTGCGCGCGCAGATCTCGCCGCACTTCATCTACAACTCCCTGTCCACCGTCGCCTCCTTCGTGCGCACCGACCCGGAGCGCGCCCGCGAGCTGATCGTGGAGTTCGCCGAGTTCACCCGCTACTCCTTCCGCCGCCACGGCGACTTCACGTCCCTGTCCGAGGAACTGCGCTGCATCGACCGCTACCTGCTGCTGGAGCGCGCCCGCTTCGGCGGCCGGCTGGAGGTCTCGCTGCGGGTGGCGCCGGAGGTGCTGAGCGTCGTGGTGCCGTTCCTGTGCCTGCAGCCGCTGGTGGAGAACGCCGTTCGGCACGGGCTGGAGAAGAAGCCGGGCCCCGGCCGGCTCACGATCACCGCGGCGGACGGCGGCAGCGAGGCGCTGATCAGCGTCGAGGACGACGGCGCCGGCATGGCGGCGGAGACGCTGGCCCGCACCCTGGCCGGGGATCTGACCGAGCTGGCCGAGCTGGCGGGGGACGCGCCGCGGGCGCCGGGCATCGGGCTGCGGAACGTCGACGAGCGGCTGCGGCAGGTCTACGGGGACGCCTACGGGCTCGTCATCGAGACCGCTCCGGGCGCCGGGACGAAGGTGCACGTCCGGGTGCCGAAGTTCCATCCGGACGCGGTGCAGAGCGGCCCCGGCGGGATGTGAGCGATAGACGGGTTTCGCTGCCGCCGCGCCCCGCATAGGGTTCCCGCATGCTGCACACTCTCGCCGTCGACGACGAGGAGCCCGCCCTGGCGGAGCTGGCGTACCTGCTGCGCCGCGACCCGCGGGTGGCCGAGGTGCAGACGGCCGGCGACGGACAGGAGGCGCTGCTGGCCCTCGACCGGGCGCTGGCCTCGGGCCGTTCCGTGGACGCCGTGTTCCTCGACATCGGCATGCCCGGCCTGGACGGGCTGGCGCTGGCCCGGCTGATATCCCGGTTCGCGCAGCCGCCGCGGGTGGTCTTCGTCACCGCGCACGAGGATCATGCGGTGGAGGCGTTCGCCCTGCACGCCGCGGACTACGTGCTGAAACCCGTGGCGCCGGAGCGGCTCGCCGAGGCGGTGCGCCGGTGCGCCGAGTCGGCCGCGGAGCCGGTGCCCGAGGAGGTGCCGGAGCCGGGCGCCGCGGCGCCGGAGCGGGCGGCGGTGCCGGACGAGGTCATCAGCGTCGAACTCGCCGGTGTCACGCGGTTCGTCCAGCGCAGGGAGGTGCTCTACGCCGAGGCCCAGGGCGACTACGCGCGGCTGCACACCGGCGGCGGCAGCCACCTCGTCCGCATTCCGCTCGCGACGCTGGAGGAGCGGTGGGGGGCGGCCGGGTTCGTCCGCATCCACCGCAGCCACCTCGTCGCCCTGCACCACGTGCGGGAGCTGCGCATGGAGGCGGGGCGTACGTACGTCGTCCTCGGCGGGCACGTGCTGCCGGTCAGCCGCCGGCACACCCGCCAGGTCCGCGAGATGCTGGTCCGACATCCACCGACGGCGGCGGTGTGACGTGGCGGGCGATCGGGGGATCTCCGCACCGCGGAGCGGCACGCGGAAGGCCGGTACGCCCGGCGGCCGCGTGGCGAAGGCGAATTCCCAGAAGAGCAGGACGCAGCAGAACGGCACCCGGCAGAACGGAACGCAGCAGAACGGCAAGCCCGACGGCACCCCGCGAAACGGCACCCCCGAGTCCCGCGTACCCCCCGGCCGCACCCCGCCCGGCACCGCCCCGCCCGAACCCCCCGAGCCGCCGCCGCGCGTGACCGTCGCGCACCCGCGCACCCTCGCCGCCCGCAGCTCCCAGCCCCTGCCCGGCAGCCGCGCCCTCGTCGCCGACGACCTGGGCCGGCAGACGCCGCTGGGCGACGTCTATCTCCGCTCGCTCATGCGCACCCAACTGCGCCTCGCCGCCTTCGTCGTCGGCGCCCTCGCCGTCGTACTCGGCGCGCTGCCGATGCTGCTGGCGACGGTGCCCAGCGTGCGCGACGCCACGATGGCCGGTGTGCCCGTGCCGTGGCTGGTGATCGGGGTCGCGGTGCACCCGGTGATCCTCGCGCTGGCGTGGGTGTACCAGCGCCAGGCGCGCAAGAACGAGGCCGAGTTCGCGGACCTGGTCGAGCGGTCGTGACGGCAGTCGTGACAGGGCACAGCACGTGAACACCGTCCAGCCCGCCGTCGCCGTGGCCGTCGTCTGCGTCGCCACGGCCCTGTTCGGCGTGTACGGGTTGCGCCCCGGCCGCGCCACCTCCGACTTCTACGTCGCGTCCCGCGCGGTGACGCCGCTGCAGAACGCCTCCGCCATCGGCGGCGAGTACCTGTCGGCCGCGTCCTTCCTCGGCATCGCCGGCCTCGTGCTCGCGTACGGCGCCGACATGCTCTGGTATGGCGTCGGCTACACCGCCGGCTATCTGGTCCTGCTCGCCTTCGTCGCCGCGCCGATGCGCCGCTCCGGCGCGTACACCGTCCCGGACTTCGCCGAGGCCCGGCTGCAGTCGAAGCGGGTGCGGCAGCTCGCCTCGGTGCTCGTCGTCCTCATCGGCTGGCTCTATCTGCTGCCGCAGCTCCAGGGCGCGGGGCTGACCCTGCGCACCGTCACCGGCGCCCCGCTGTGGGTCGGCCCGGTGGCCGTCGCGGCGGTGGTGATGACGACCGTCGCCTCCGGCGGCATGCGCAGCGTCACGGCGGTGCAGGCGTTCCAGTACTGGCTGAAGCTGACGGCCCTCGCGGTGCCGGTGATCTTCCTGCTGCTGGCCTGGCGCGCGGACGGCGCGCCGTGGCCGGACGCCGACGCGCCGCCGCGGTTCCGCGACGCGACGACGGTGACCGTGCACCAGGCGGTGGACGTACGGGTCGAGGATCCGGTACGGGTCACGGTGCACGGCCGGCTCGACGGCGAGCGGCTGGACGGGGAGCGGGTGCGCATCGGCCCCGGCGTGCACGCGATCGGCGAGGAGACCCGGGTACGGTTCCCGGCCGGCGCCGACGTGCCGCACCCGGTCGACGAGGAGCCCGTCGACGGCCTCAACTGGACGCGCCCGCTGTCCGGCACGGAACACCCCGGCTACGGCACGTACTCGCTGCTCATCGCCACCCTGCTCGGCACCATGGGCCTGCCCCACGTCATCGTCCGTTTCTACACCAATCCCGACGGCCCGGCCGCGCGCCGCACCACCTGGACCGTGCTGTGGCTGCTGGCCGCCTTCTACCTGCTGCCGCCGCTCTACGGCGCCCTCGGCCGCCTTTACACGCCCGAACTCCTCATGACCGGCCGCACGGACGCCACGCTGCTGCTGCTCCCCGACCGGCTGCTGGGCGGCGGCCCGGCGGCGGCGGTCCTCGGCACGCTGCTGACCGCGGGGGCGTTCGCGGCGTTCCTGTCCACCGCCTCCGGCCTGACGATGTCGGTGGCGGGCGTGCTGGGGCAGGAGTTGGAGCGCAGACGGGCCCGGCGGGCGACGGCCCCGCCGGGCAAGGCGGCCGACGCCCGCGCGGAGGTGCGGGCGACCGTGCTGCGGCTGCGGCTCGCCGGGGTCGCCGCGGCGGCGGTGCCGTGCGTGGCGTCGCTGGTGGTCGTGGAGCGGCCCGTCGCGGACGTGGTGGGGCTGGCGTTCGCGGTCGCGGCCTCGTCGTTCTGCCCGCTGCTGCTGCTCGGCATCTGGTGGCGCGGGCTGACCCCGCAGGGCGCCGCCGCCGGGCTGCTCGTCGGCGGCGGGGCGGCGCTGGCGACGGTGGCGGCGACCATGTTCGGCGTCCAACTCGGCGGCTGGCCCGGGGCGTTGCTGGCGCGGCCGGCAGCGTGGACGGTGCCGCTGGCGTTCGCGGTGATGGTGGGGGCCTCGTGGCTGACGAGGCGCAGTGTGCCCAGCGGTACGGCGCACGCGCTGCTGCGGCTGCACGCGCCCGAGTCGCTGGACCTGCCGCGCCGCCCGGGGCGTACGGCCGGCTGACCGACGGCGTACGGCCGGCGCGCTGACCGACGCCGCCGGCCGGCCCACCGTGCAGGGCCGGTTGACCCACCGCCGGCCGGCAGCCGGCGAGGGCGTATCGCCGCCTGACCGACCGCTCGTCGTGCCTTCGCTACCGCTCGGCGCATCCGCGCCGCCGTTCACGGCACCACCGTCGCGCGGCGGCTCCCACGGCGGCCCGCGCGCTTCTACCGTGGCCGCGCCCGGCCCGTCCGGACACCCCCGTCCCCCAAGGCGCCCATGGAGGCCGCGATGAGCAGCACGCCCCCGACCGGCAGATCGCCGGACATATACGAGGAAGTACAGCAGAGCGAGGAGTTCGGGGAGCTGCGACGCGCACACCGTTCGTTCGCGTTTCCGCTGACCGTCGGATTCATCGCCTGGTACCTGCTGTACGTGCTGCTGTCGAACTACGCGGGCGGCTTCATGGGCACGGAGGTCGTCGGCAACATCAACGTGGCGTTCGTGCTCGGCATCGCGCAGTTCGTCACCACGTTCGCCATCGCATGGTGGTACGCGCGGCACGCGGCCGCGAAGCTCGACCCCAGGTCCGAGCAGCTCAAGACTGAGGTCGAGGGCCGGGTGGCCGGCAATGGCACGGAGGTCGGGAAATGACGGGCGCCACCACCACGAACGCGCTGCAGATGGTCGCCCAGTCGGATCCGGGTGAGCACCGCACGCTGATCGTCACGCTGTTCTCGGTCTTCGTGGCGCTCACGCTGGCGGTGACGGTGTGGGCGGGACGCAAGACGAAGGACGCCACCGACTACTACGCGGGCGGCCGTTCCTTCACGGGCTTCCAGAACGGGCTGGCGATCTCCGGGGACTACATGTCCGCGGCCTCCTTCCTGGGCATCGCCGGTGCCATCGCGCTGGCGGGTTACGACGGGTTCCTGTACTCCATCGGCTTCCTGGTCGCCTGGCTGGTGGCGCTGCTGCTGGTCGCCGAACCGCTGCGCAACTCCGGCCGGTTCACCATGGGCGACGTGCTCGCGTACCGGATGCGCCAGCGTCCCGTACGCACCGCGGCCGGGGTGTCGACCATCGTGGTGTCGATCTTCTACCTGCTGGCGCAGATGGTCGGCGCCGGCGCGCTGGTCGCCCTGCTGCTGGGGATCACCGGCGAGGCGGGCAAGAACCTCATCGTGGTCCTCGTCGGCCTGGTGATGATCCTGTACGTCACCATCGGCGGCATGAAGGGCACCACCTGGGTGCAGATCATCAAGGCCGTGCTGCTGATCCTGGGCACCCTGCTGATCACGATACTGGTGCTGGCGAAGTTCGACTTCAACATCTCCCAGCTGCTGGGCGCCGCCGCGGACAACTCCGGCAAGGGCGCGGCGTTCCTGGAGCCGGGGCTGAAGTACGGGGTGACGACCACCTCGAAGATCGACTTCATCTCGCTGGGCATCGCGCTGGTGCTGGGCACCGCCGGTCTGCCGCACATCCTGATCCGCTTCTACACGGTGCCGACCGCGCAGACCGCGCGTAAGTCCGTGCTCTGGGCGATCGGCATCATCGGCGGCTTCTACCTGATGACCATCGCGCTGGGCTTCGGCGCCGCCGCGCTGATCAAACAGGAGACGATCGTCGAGTCCAACCCGGCGGGCAACACCGCGGCACCACTACTCGCGGAGGAAATCGGCGGCGGAGCGGGATCCACCGGAGGTGCGATCCTGCTCGCGATGATCTCCGCGGTCGCGTTCGCCACGATCCTCGCGGTCGTCGCCGGACTGACACTGGCCTCGTCGTCGTCGTTCGCGCACGACCTGTACGCCAACGTCATCCGCAAGGGCAAGGCCACCGAGAAGGAGGAGATCGCGGCGGCGCGCATCGCGGCCGTCGGGATCGGCGCGGTCGCCATCCTGCTGGGCGTCTTCGCGGGCAGTCTCAACGTCGCCGGCCTGGTGGCCCTGGCCTTCGCCGTGGCGGCGTCGGCGAACCTGCCCACGATCCTCTACAGCCTGTTCTGGAAGCGGTTCACCACCCAGGGCGCGCTGTGGTCCATCTACGGCGGCCTGTTCACCTCGGTGTTCCTGGTGCTGTTCTCCCCGGTGGTCTCCGGCAAGGAGACCAGCATGTGGCCGGGTGTGGACTTCCAGTGGTTCCCGCTGGAGAACCCGGGCCTGATCTCCATCCCCGCCGGCTTCCTCCTCGGCTGGCTCGGCTCGATCCTGTCCAAGGACGAGGACGCCACCGGCAAGAAGTACGCCGAACTCGAGGTCCGCTCCCTCACCGGCGCCGGCGCCCACTAGGCACCGCCGCCGGGCCGGCGCGGGCCGTACCCACGGCCCGCCCGGCCACGCCGGTTCCCCGCCGGCATCCGAGCGGCGGCCGGCCGGCGGTGCCCGAGCGCCTGCCGTCCGGTCGTCACCCACCCCCCTCCCCGGGGGGCGGGGCACCCTCCTCCGCCCCGCCCCCTCCCCCCACTCCCGCGGGCCCGCGGGCTCCGTGCTCCTGCGGGCCCGCGGGCCCTTCGGCTAACCGACCGTCTCCTTCGCCCGTACCTGCAGCGCGTCGAGCGCGGCGCGCACCGCGGGGCTGCCGGTCGCGCCGCGCCGGGTGACGGTGAGGAACGTACGGGACGGGACAGGCACCCCGGTGATCCGCACCCGGCGGATCGACGGTACCCCGGAGAACTGCGCGAGCCGGGGCACGAGGGCGACGCCGAGGCCGTTCGAGACCATCACCGCCGTCACGGTCCAGTCGCACGCCTCGTGCGTCACGTTGGGCCCGAAGCCCGCCGCGCTGCAGGCCGCGAGCACGTGCTGGCGCGACCAGACGCCCGGGGGGCCGATGATCCACCGCTCCCCCGCGGCCTCGGCGAGTTCGATCGCCGTGCGCGCGGCCAGCGGGTGGTCCTCCGGCACGACCAGGTCGAAGGGGTCCTCGATGAGCGTGTGCTGCTCGAAGCGCTGGTCGCCGCGGGCCGGGGCCTCGGCGGACGCCTCCACGACGGAGAGGTCCGTCTCGCAGTCGAACAGCAGGTCGTAGCAGTCCGCCGGCTCCGCCTCGCGCAGCCGCACGTCGAGCCGCGGATACGCCGCGCGCAGCGCGCCGGCCACCGGCGCCAGCAGCCGGCACATCGCGCTCGGGAAGCCGGACATGCGCAGCTCGCCGGCCGGCTCCTCGCCGATCGCGTGCAGTTCGGCCGCCGCCCGCTCCCACTGCGCCTCGATGACGTCGGCGTGTGCGAGCAGCCCGCGCGCCGCGGGCGTGAGCCGCACCCGGCGGCCCTGCGGCTCCAGCAGCCGGACGTCCAGTTCCCGGCCGAGCTGCCGGATCTGCTGGGAGGCGGCGGAGGGGGTGAGGTGGAGCGACTCGGCGGCGGCGGTCACGGTGCCGTAGTACGCGACCGCGCGGAGCACGCGCAGCCGGCGCAGGTCAATCATGTAGGCCCTCCTTCACGATGCCGTCCATAAATCCAACCTAGACCTGAACGAACGCAGCTTACATGCTGGAAACCGAGCAACGCGGGCCAGGACCGACGGGCCGCGACCGGACGAGAACCGCCGGAGCGCACGGCGGGGAGAGGACATCCGAGGTGTTCGAGGGTCACTGCCCCCACTGCGGCTGGGCGGACAGCACGCCGTTCCACACCGTCTCGCAGCATCGCACGGGCGGGGGGATGACGATCTGGACCCGGTGCCAGTGCGGCTCCCTGCAGATGCGGACGGTGGACGCGGCCGGCGGCCGCATCGTCACCCGCGGGCGCCCGGCCCCGGACGCGGCCGGCGGGCCCTTCCCGGCAACGGTGCGGGAACGCGAGGCCGCGCGGGTAGAAAGGTGCCATGACCGCTGACGAACCGGCGCCCACGGTCGCCGAGATGCTCCGCGCCAACGAGGCCAACTGGGACGCCCGCGCCCCGGTGCACGCGCGCAGCGACTTCTACGGCCTCGACGGCTCCCGGGCGCCGGGCGACTGGTTCGCGCCCTTCGAGTGGGACGACCTCGGCGACCTGCACGGCCGGGACGTGCTCCACCTGATGTGCCATCTGGGCACCGACACGCTCGCCTTCGCCGAGCGGGGCGCGGCCCGCACCGTCGGCCTCGACTTCTCCGCCGCGTCCGTCGCCGGGGCGCGGCGGATCGCGGCGGAGGCGGGCCGGGAGGTGGAGTTCGTACGGGCCGACGTGCACCGGGCGCCCGAGGCGCTGGCCGGCCGGCGCTTCGACGTCGTCTACACCGGCAAGGGCGCGCTGTGTTACCTGCCGGATCTCGCGGCGTGGGCCGAGGTGGTACGGGCCCTGCTGCGGCCCGGCGGCGTGCTGTACGTCGTCGAGTTCCACCCGCTGCTCGACTCACTGGGCCCGGCGGGCAGCCCCGACGAGGTGCCGGAACTGCTGCTGCGCCACGACTACCTCGCCGGCCGCGGCCCCGTACGCAAGGACTCCCCGCACACGTACACCGACGGCCCGCCGCTCACCGGCCCGGTCACCAGCTACGAGTGGCGCCACGGCATCGGCGACGTGGTCACGGCGCTGACCGGCGCCGGTCTCGCCGTCGACCTGCTGCGCGAGACGGACCTGCTGCCGTGGCCGCGGTTCGCGGCGATGGAGCGGGACCCGCAGAGCGGCTGGTGGCGGCTGCCGCCGACCCGGCCCGCGGTCCCGCTGATCTTCGCGCTGCGCGCCGCACCCGCGCCCGGACCCGTGCGGGGGCTTGAACTCCGGGCCCGTTCCGGGTGACCCTCCCCGGACGACCGAGCCCCCGTCCGGGGTACGCCACCCGCCCCCGTCAGGAAGCACCCCGTATGACGCAGCGCACCCGCCGCCCCAACATCCTGCTCCTCACCAGCGACCAGCAGCACTGGAACACCCTCGGCCGCGGCAACCCCGAGATCCACACCCCGCACCTCGACCGGCTCGCCGCCCAGGGCACCGCCTTCGAGCGCGCGTACTGCCCCAACCCGACCTGCACCCCGACCCGCGCCTCGATGATCACCGGCAAGTACCCCAGCCAGCACGGCGCGTGGACGCTCGGCACCAAACTGCCCGAGGACCAGCCGACGCTCGGGCAGCACCTGGGGGCCGCCGGGTACGCCACCTCGCTGGTCGGCAAGGCGCACTTCCAGCCGCTCGTGAGCACGGCGGAGCACCCCTCCATCGAGTCGTACCCGCTGCTGCAGGACCTGGACCACTGGCGGGACTTCCACGGCCCGTACTACGGATTCGACCACGTGGAACTGGCCCGCAACCACACCGCGGAGGCGCACGCGGGCCAGCACTACGCGCTCTGGCTGGAGGAGCGGGGCTGCGCGGACTGGCGGCGGTTCTTCCGGCCGCCGACCGGCACCCTGGACCCCGGTGTGCGGCACACCTGGCCGATCCCCGAGGAACTGCACTACAACGCGTGGATCGCCGAGCGCACCGGCGCGCTGCTGGAAGGGTACGCCGAGCGCGGCGAATCGTTCTTCTGCTGGGCCAGCTTCTTCGACCCGCACCCGCCGTACCTCGTGCCCGAGCCCTGGGACCGGATGTACGACCCGGACGCGCTGACCGTCCCGGAGGCCGTCGTGGGCGAACACGACGGCAACCCGCCGCACTTCGGCCTCACCCAGCAGGACCGGCCCGACTTCTCCCCGTGGCAGGAGTCGGGGCAGTACGTCCACGGCTTCCACTCCCACCGGCTGCCGGCCGCCGAGCGGCGGCGGCTGGTGGCGACGTACTACGGGATGGTCAGCATGCTCGACGCCTACGTCGGCCGGATCCTGGACCGGCTCGACGCACTCGGTCTGGCCGAGGACACGATCGTGGTGTTCACCACCGACCACGGGCACTTCTTCGGCCAGCACGGGCTGCAGGCCAAGGGCGCGTTCCACTACGAGGACCTGCTGCGGGTACCGTTCCTCGTCCGGCTGCCCGGCCGGGTGCCCGCGGGGCGCGCCTCGTCCGCGCTGGTGTCGACCGTCGACCTGGCGCCGACGTTCCTGGAACTGGCCGGGCTGCCGGTGCCGCGGGAGATGACCGGCGTCAGCCAGGCGGAGGTCTTCACCGGCGGCGCGGCGAGCGCGCGGGACCACGTCATCTGCGAGTTCCGGCACGAGCCGACGTCGGTCAGCCTGCGCACGTACGTCGACGACCGCTACAAGCTGACGGTCTATCAGGGACGGACGTACGGCGAGCTGTTCGACCTGCGCGCCGATCCGGGCGAGACGCGCAACCTGTGGGACGACCCGGGGAGCGCCGGGCTCAAGTCCGAGCTGCTGCTCAGGTACATCTGGGCGGAGCTGGGCAAGGAGCCGATGTGGATGCCGCGGGTGGCGGCGGCGTAGGCGCTCCCCGGGGGCGGTTCAGTCCCGGTCGACGTACTCGCGCAGGTGCTGGGCCGTGAGCGTGTCCGCCTCCGCGATCAGGGCGGCCGGAGTGCCGGTGAACACCACCCGGCCGCCGTCGTGGCCGCCGCCGGGACCGAGGTCGATCAGCCAGTCGGCGTGCGCCATGACCGCCTGGTGGTGCTCGATGACCACCACCGAGTTGCCCCCGTCGACCAGCCGGTCGAGCAGCGCCAGCAGCTTGTCGACGTCGGCCATGTGCAGCCCGGTGGTCGGCTCGTCGAGGATGTACGTGGCCGCCTTCTCGGCCATGTGGATGGCCAGCTTCAGCCGCTGCCGCTCGCCGCCGGAGAGGGTGTTGAGCGGCTGGCCGAGGCGCAGGTAGCCCAGGCCCACGTCGGCGAGCCGGCCGAGGATGACGTGCGCCTGGCCGGCGGGGAAGAAGTCGTGCGCCTCGGCGACCGACATCCCCAGCACCTCGCTGATGTTCTTGCCGCGCAGCGTGTACGTCAGCACCTCGGGCGTGTAGCGCTTGCCCTCGCACTCCTCGCACACGGACGCGACGCCGGCCATCATCGCCAGGTCGGTGTAGATCAGCCCGATGCCCTTGCACTTGGGGCAGGCGCCCGCGGAGTTGGCGGAGAACAGGGCGGCCTTGACCCCGTTGGCCTTGGCGAAGGCGGTACGCATCGGGCCGAGCAGACCGGTGTACGTCGCGGGGTTGGACCGCCGCGAGCCGCGGATCGGCGACTGGTCGGCGACCACGACGCCGTCCCGGCCGGCGAGGTAGCCGTGCACGAGGGAGGACTTGCCCGAGCCGGCGACGCCGGTGACCACCGTGAGCACCCCGAGCGGCACCTCGACGCGGACGTCGCGGAGGTTGTGCAGGTCGGCGCCCTCGACGGCGATGTGCCCGCGCGGCTGCCTGGGCCGCTCGCGCAGCCGAACCCGGTGTTCCAGGTACCGGCCCGTCAGCGTGCCGGAGGCGCGCAGCCCCGGCACGTCGCCGCTGAAGGTGACGTGCCCGCCGTCGCTGCCTGCGCCGGGGCCGAGGTCCACGACGTGGTCGGCGATGGCGACGACCTCCGGCTTGTGCTCCACGACGAGCACGGTGTTGCCCTTGTCGCGCAGCCGCAGCAGCAGGTCGTTCATGCGCCGGATGTCGTGCGGGTGCAGCCCGATGGTGGGCTCGTCGAAGACGTAGGTGACGTCGGTGAGGCTGGAGCCGAGGTGGCGCACCATCTTCACGCGCTGCGCCTCGCCGCCGGAGAGGGTGGCGGAGGGGCGGTCGAGGCTGAGGTAGCCGAGGCCGATCTCGACCAGCGAGTCCAGCACCCCGCGCAGGTTGTCCAGCAGCGGCCCCACCGACTCGCTCTCGATCCCGCGGACGAACTTGGCGAGGTCGGTGATCTGCAGGGCGGCGCATTCGGCGATGTTCCGGCCCTGGATCTTCGAGGAGAGGGCGGCGGCCGAGAGCCGGGTGCCGCCGCAGTCGGGGCAGGCGGCGAAGACGACGGCCCGGTCCACGAACGCACGGACGTGGCTCTGCAGCGCGTCGCGCTCCTTCACCAGCCACATCCGCGTGATCTTGGGGATGAGCCCCTCGTAGGTGATGTTGTGGTTGCCGACCTTGACCTTCACGGTCTCCTTGTGGAGGAGGTCGTGCCACTCCTGTTCGGTGAAGTCGGCGAGCTTCGCGTCCGGGTCGTAGAAGCCGGAGGAGACCAGGACTTCCCAGTACCAGTTGCCGACGGCGAAGTTCGGGATGGTGACGGCACCCTCGTTGAGGGAGAGCCGGCGGTCGACGAGCTGGTCGACGTCTATCTGCGAGACCTCCCCCAGGCCCTCGCAGCGCGGGCACATGCCCTCGGGGACGTTGAAGCTGAACGCGCCGGAGGTGCCCACGTGCGGCTGGCCCAGCCGGCTGAACAGGATGCGCAGCATCGCGTACGCGTCGGTGGCCGTGCCCACCGTGGAGCGGGAGTTGGCGCCCATCCGCTCCTGGTCGATGACGATGGCGGCGGAGAGGTTGTGCAGCCCGTCGGCGTCGGGCCGGGGCAGGTTCGGCATGAAGGACTGCACGAAGGCGCTGTACGTCTCGTTGATCAGCCGCTGCGACTCCGCGGCGATGGTGCCGAAGACGAGCGAGGACTTGCCGGAGCCGGAGACGCCGGTGAAGACCGAGAGCCGCCGCTTGGGGATGTCGAGCGAGATGCCGGCCAGGTTGTTCGCCCGGGCGCCGCGCACCTTGATCACGTCGTGGGTGTCGGCGAGGCTCGCCGCGCCGGCGGCGGGCCCGGGGCCCGGAGGATGGTTCTCTGCTGCTTGCGCTGAACACATGAGCGCGATTCTAATCAAATTTGACTAGCGACCGCTCCCGGGTTTTCTTCGGGCAGGGCGTCGGCCAGCGACGGCACCGGACCGAGCGTGTCGAGCAGGCCGCAGTACCGCAGGATCCGGTGCGCCATGACGCCCTCGGGGCAGACCAGCCGCAGCTCGCCGCCGCGGTCGCCGGTGCGTCTGCGGGCGCGCACCAGCAGCCGCAGGCCCGAGCAGTCGAGGAACTCCGTACGGCCCAGATCGATGACCACGCGCGGCGCGGCCGCGCCGGTGATCACGTCGAGGTACGGCTCGACATCGAGCTGGGCGGCGAGGTCGATCTCACCGCGCAGCTCCAGCACCGTGAATCCGTGCAGCCGGTAGCTCCGCGCGAAGCGCGACTCCACCCGGTCGGCGTGTTCGTCGCCGCCGGTACGCCACGAAGCTCCGGTCACGTCGTCTGTGTACACCACGTGCTCCCCCCACGGGGCCCGTTCTGCCCAGCCGGGGGCAGGCAGCCGAGATCATAGTCACCGGGGTCCAGGGTGGACCGCCAACCGTAGTGCGGCATGTCGGGACAGGGGCAAGGTTGGCGCAAACGAGCCGGTCAAGATTCCCTCAACCGGGCGATTAATTCACAAACAGCTTGACCGATTCTCACACGATATGGCAATGGGCTGTCACTGCATCAGGTGCCGGCGCGTAAGTCCACGCCGCGCCGCGCTTCCGTCCATGGCCGCGGTCGCCGACGGGCTGGTACGCCTGGGCAGTTGACGTCGCCCGAGGGAGCCGCCATGCCGCAGGAGACCCCAGCGCCAGCACCGCGCAGCCCGTCCGTACGCACGGCGCCGCACGCCGGGCCGTACGCCCGGCGCCGGCAGCGGCGCCCCCGCAACCGCGCGCTGTGGCTCGCCGCGGCCGCCGGGATGCTGCTGTCCCTCGCCCCCGGCGTGCCCGCGAGCCAGGCCGCCGAGCCCAACTCCGCACCCGTCACGATCCCTTCGGTCCGCTCGTGGGAGGGCGGCTCGGGCACGTGGGAGCTGACCCGGGACAGCCGGATCGTGCTGGACCGCGGCGACGCCGGGAAGCTGGCGCCCACCGCCGCGATGCTCGCCCGCGAGCTGGACCTCCAGGAGGGCCTGCGCCCGCGGATCGCCACCGGCCGCCCCGGCCGCGGCGACATCGGCCTGGACCTCGGCGGCGGCGCCCCCTCCCCCGAGGGCTACGAACTGGACCTCGCCGACGCCGCCCGGGTCACCGCCCCGGACCGCCGCGGCGTGCTCTACGGCACCCGCACCCTGCTCCAGGCGCTGCGCACCGGTGCCGAGGAGCACACCGTCGTCCGCGGGACCGTGCGCGACCACCCCACCCACGGCGAGCGCGGCACGATGCTCGACGTGGGCCGCCGGTACTTCTCGGTGGACTACCTCAAGCAGCAGATCCGCCAGCTCGCCTGGTACAAGCTCAACACCTTCCATCTGCACCTGACGGACTGGAACGGCTACCGCATCGAGAGCGACCGGTTCCCGGAGATCGTCGCCGAACAGCACTACACCAAGCGCGAGTTGCGCGACCTGGAGGACTACGCCGCGCGCTACGGGGTCACGCTCGTCCCGGAGATCGACCTGCCCGGGCACGCCGTCTCCATCGGCGACGCCCGCCCCGACCTGGCGTTCGCCTGCGAGTCGATGTCCCGGCCGAGCAACGGCTGGGAGGGCTCCGACCGCGGCCACTGGACGCTGGACTACACCAAGCCGGAGACGCGGCGCTTCGCCCGCGAACTGGTCGCCGAGGTCGCGGACGTCTTCGACAGCCCGTACCTCCACATCGGCACCGACGAGATCCCGCTGCGCCCGGCGCAGGAGGCGTGCCCCGAACTGGTCGCGTACCAGAAGAAGCAGGGCTACCCCTACCCCGGCGACGTGCTGGTGGAGTTCATCGACGACCTGGCCGGGGCCGTCCGCGCCGAGGGCAAGACGGCGCAGGTCTGGCAGTGGTGGGACTTCCAGCAGCCCACGAGCATCGACCCGGACAAGCGCACCGGGGTCACCGAATGGCTCTCGCCCCCCGGCGGCCGGGCCGCCGAGGGCTACCCGACCGTCGGCATGGAGGAGAGCAAGCTGTACATGAGCGCCGGTTTCGGCGCCACGCCCGGTGACTACGCCTTCTTCGACGTACGCGACGTGTACCGCGACTACCCGTTCGAGTCCGCGCCCCACATCCTCGGCTACCGGATGGCCCGCTGGTCCGACCGCACCTACGACTACTCCGACGGCTGGGTCGACTACTTCGCCCGCCGCCCACTCGCCGTCGTCGCCGACCGCACCTGGGCGACCCCGGCCGGCTCCCCCGTGCAGCCGTTCCTCGACGGCTACGACCGCGTCGGCGACGCGCTGCCGCTCACGGTGCCGGACCCGGCCGACCCCGAGTCGCAGATCGGCGCCAACTCCGGTCTGTACGGGCAGGAAGGCTGGACGGCGACGGCCACCACCGAGGAGAGCGCCGGCGAGCCGGGCGGGGCCGCGCGCGCCGTCGACAACGACCCGTACACCCACTGGCACAGCGACTACGGCGCCGCGCTGCCGCAGCAGTTGTCCGTCGACACCGGCGCCCAGCGGAAGCTGGCCGGGGTGCGCTACATGCCGCGGCAGGACGGCGGCATCAACGGCCGGGTGAAGGACTACGAGGTGCTGGTCTCCGCCGACGGCGAGCGCTGGCGGACGGTGGCCGCGGGCAGCTTCCCGGAGGACCGCACGGAGTTCACCGTGCCGTTCCGGGAGGTGAAGGCGAGGCACATCGCGCTGAAGGTGCTCAGTGAGCACGGCGCGTCGGACACGTTCGCCTCGGTGGCGGAACTGGACGCCGTACGCGTCCGGTGAGCCCTGCGGGGTGCGCCGGGGTGAACGTCGAGCGGCGCCCGTGCGCACCTCCGGTGACGTACTGACATAACTGAAATACCCGGACAACCCTCACCCCCGGCGGGCGGTCTGACCCCGTGTCAGACCGCACCGCTGGAAGGGAATTCACGGATGAGGACACGGGTACGCACCGCCCTGGCGATCGCCGCGGCGCTCGCCGCCGGCGCCGCGCTCGCCGCCCCCGCGTCGGCCGCGGGCCGCACGCACGAACCCCGCTGGGAGATATCGCTCGCCGGCAGCCTGCCCGACGGCGCCTGGCTGCACTCGGTGACGTCCGCGGGCGGCAGCGCCTGGGCCGTCGGCACCGACAGCCTCTACGAGGGCATGCCCGACGGCGTCGTGCTGCACTGGGACGGCCGGCGCTGGCGGGAGGTCGAGGACCCCGCCCTGCCGCCGGTCTCTTACTGGAACAGCGTCGACTCCGCCTCGCCGCGCGACGTGTGGGCGTACGGCTGGAACTACGACGACGAGTACGTCGTCCGCTGGGACGGCCGGAAGTGGCGGCAGGTGCCGCTGCCGGAGCTGCCCGGCGGCGAGCACCACGGCTCCGCGGAGATCGCCGCCGAACGGGGCCGCGTGTGGGTGGCGGGCTGGAGGTGGCTGAGCACGTACGCGCGCGGCTCCTGGAAGACGGAGAGGGTGCCGAACGGGCTGGACCTGGCCGACGTCGACGCGCGCTCCTCCCGGAGCGCCTGGGCCGTCGGCGGCTTCGCCCACGTCGGCCAGGAGAGCCGGCCCGTGGTGATGCGCTGGCAGAACGGCCGCTGGAGCGAGACCGAGGCCCCCGGCGACCCAGACCTGCGGCTGACCGGCGTCCATGTGGAGTCCGACCGCAGCGTCTGGGCGACCGGTCGGGTCCCCGCGGCCGGCGGAGAGGGATTCGCCGAGCCCAGGGTCCTGCACTGGAACGGCCACAGGTGGCGGGATGTCACGGGGCCGGTGAGCGGGCTCTTCGCCGAGGCCCTCACCGGTGACGGCCGCGGCGGCATCTGGGTGTCCGGAGACCCGTACGGGTGGGAGGGCCCGCCGGTGCTCTGGCACTACGACGGCCGCCGCTGGACGCGCCACGAGGGCGCCACGGTGACGGCGGGCGAGACGCAGGGGTACGAGGTCGCCGCCCTGGCCCCGGGCGGGCGGCACGGCGGTCCGTGGGCCGTGGGCAGCTACGCGCGGGTCGAGGGCACGACGTCGTACCAGTCCGAGCTGATCGAGCGGTTCGGCCGCCGCTGATGCGTTAATTCGGTTGCCGCGCCCGGCCGGCCGCTGCTCCACTGGCCGGGCACGGCAGACCCATGTCCCCAGGACCGAGAGGAAACGCGCATGCGCGCAGCGTTCATGTCCACCCAGCAGGCCATCGCCACCTACGCAAGGGACATGACGCTTCGTGCACACGCTGAACCTGGGAATCCTGGCCCATGTCGACGCCGGTAAGACCAGCCTGACCGAGCGGCTGCTGCACGCGGCCGGGGTCGTCGAGGAGGTCGGGAGCGTCGACGACGGCAGCACCCGCACCGACTCGCTCGCGCTGGAGCGGCAGCGCGGCATCACCATCAAGTCCGCCGTCGTCTCCTTCGCGCTCGACGGCATCACCGTCAACCTCATCGACACGCCCGGCCACCCGGACTTCATCGCCGAGGTGGAGCGGGTGCTGCACGTGCTCGACGGTGCGGTGCTCGTGGTCTCCGCCGTCGAGGGCGTGCAGGCGCAGACGCGCGTGCTGATGCGCACGCTGCGGCGTCTGGCCATCCCCACGCTGGTCTTCGTCAACAAGACCGACCGGCGCGGCGCGCGCGATGAGGAACTGGTGCGCGACATCGCCGCCAAACTCGCGCCCGGCGCCGTCGCCATGGGCTCCGTCAGCGGACTCGGCACCCGGGCCGCCGCGTTCACCCCGTACGGCCCGGACCACCCGGACCACCCCGGCAACGCGGCCTTCACCGGCCGGCTCGCCGACGTCCTCGCCGGCCACGACGACGCGCTGCTCGCGGACTACGTCGCCGACGAGGCGGCGGTGACGTACCGCAGGCTGCGCAAGAGCCTCGCCGAGCAGACCGCCGGCGCGCTCGTGCACCCGGTGTACTTCGGCTCCGCCGCCACCGGCGCGGGCGTCGCGGAGCTGACCGCGGGCATCAAGGAGCTGCTGCCGGCCCCCGCCGGGGACGCGGAAGGCCCCGCCGCGGGCACGGTCTTCAAGGTCGAGCGCGGTCCGGGCGGCGAGAAGGTCGCCTACGTGCGGATGCTCGCCGGCACGCTGCGCACCCGCCAGGAGCTGACGTACGGCGACGGCGACCGCGCCCCCGTGACGGAGAAGGTCACCGGCGTCGAGGTCTTCGAGCAGGGCGCGGCGCTGCCCGCGGCCGGGGTCGCGGCCGGCCGCATCGCTCTGGTGCGGGGCCTTGCCGGGGTGCGCATCGGCGACGCGGTGGGCGCGGCCGTGGGCCGGGCGGCGGACGCGCGGCGGCACCACTTCGCGCCGCCGACGCTGGAGACGGTCGTGGTGCCGGACCGGGCCGCGGACCGGGGCGCGCTGCACGCGGCGCTCTTCCAGCTCGCCGAGCAGGACCCGCTGATCGCGCTGCGTCAGGACGACATCCGGCGGGAGCTGTACGTCTCGCTCTACGGCGAGGTGCAGAAGGAGGTCATCGGGGCCACGCTCGCCGACGAGTACGGGCTGCCGGTCTCCTTCCGCGAGTCGTCCGTCATCCACGTCGAGCGGCTGGCGGGCAGCGGTTCGGCGTACGAGAAGGGCGACACGGACACCAACCCTTTCCTGGCCACCGTCGGGCTGCGCGTCGACCCGGCGCCGCCCGGCACGGGCGTGGTCTTCGCGCTCGCGGTGGAGCTGGGCTCGATGCCGTACGCGTTCTTCAAAGCCGTCGAGGACACGGTCCGCGCGACGCTGCGCCAGGGCCTGTCCGGCTGGGAGGTCCCCGACGTGCGGGTGACGATGACGCACTCCGGCTACTGGCCCCGGCAGAGCCACGCCCACCAGGGCTTCAGCAAGGCCATGTCGAGCACCGGCGCCGACTTCCGCGGCATCACCCCGCTGGTACTGGCCGACGCGCTGCGGCGGGCGGGCACGCGGGTGCACGAGCCGGTGCAGCGCTTCCGGCTGGAGGCGCCCGAGGACGCGGTGCCGGCGCTGTGGCCGGTGTTCGCGGCGCTGGCCGCGGTGGTCGACGGGCAGGAGGTGCGCGGCGGGGTCGCGGTGCTGGAGGGCGAGGTGCCGGCGGCGCGGGTGCACGGGCTGGAGCGGCGGCTGCCGGCGCTGACCCGGGGCGAGGGTGTCCTGGAGACGGCCTTCGGCCGCTACCGGGCGGTGCGCGGTCACGCCCCGGCCCGGCCGCGCACCGACCACAACCCGCTGGACCGCAAGGAGTATCTGCTGCACGTCCAGCGGCGGGTGTGAGAGGCGGTACGGGTACGGGGTGGTGGCCACCCGTACCCGTACCGCGGCTGTGGGCCCCGCGGGAGCCGCCGCTCAGCGCACGAGCGCGGCGAGCGGGTCGCGGGCCAGGACACGCACCGTCTCCTCGGCGAGCCGGCGGATGTCGCCGCGCGGCTTCTCGGGGTAGCGGTCGCGGCGGCGCGCCCAGGCGTCCTCGTAGGCGAACCAGTCGACGGCGGCCGGCTCCTCGCCGGTCGCCAGGGCCGTGTCGAGCGTGGTGAAGTAGGTCCTCCAGCGGCTGTGGTAGAAGTCGCCGAGCAGGCCCTGCCATTCGCGGTTCGCGTAGTCGTGCAGCCCGGCCTCGCTGCCGGCGCGCGGGCCCCAGGTGGTGATCAGCGAGCGGGCGTCGTACTCCAGCAGGTCGCGCTCGGCACTGTCGGCGCCCCACGCGCGGGCCTCGGCGAGATGCCGGCCGAGCAGGTGCTGCGGGTCGGTGCCCACCACCCGGTCCAGCAGCCGGATCAGCTCCAGCCAGGCGGCGGTCAGCTCGCGCAGCGCGGCGCGGTCGCCGGCCTCGTACGCCTCCTTGATCCGCGCCAGCAGCGGGCGGCTGCGGTTGGCGAGCGCCTGTCTGGCGACGTCCATGAGGTCGTAGCGGTACGCGGCGGAGCGGCGCAGCCCGGGGGCGACGGCGAGGAGTTCGGTGAGCGCGCGGTCGAAGGCGGCGATGTCGTAGCGGTCCTCCTGCGGGCTCCAGGCGGCGGCGCTGCGGACGGTGAGACCGGGACGGGCGCAGAAGAGGCTGTCGGCGCCCTCGCTCCAGGAGTCGGCGCGCGTGGTGCCGTACGCGGTCTCGCGCAGCACCTGCCAGGCGGCGGCCGCGTGCGGGTCCTCGGCGCCGTAGCGGGCGGTGGCGTACGCGCGGAACCAGGCGTCGAGGTCGATCCGGCCCGGGGTCCAGGCGAGTTCGGTGAGCAGGGACATCGCGGCGGCGTTGTTGTCGGCGCCCTCGGGCATCATGGCGATGCCGGCCAGCGCGCTGCCCGGCTTGTCGCGCCAGGCGGGGTACAGCTCGGCCCAGTCGGGGGTGTTGGCGCCGAGGGGGGTGTGGCCGCCGAAGTTCCAGATGGCGCCGAAGGCGTAGGGGGTGCCGAGCCAGTCGGCCTCGCGGTCGGTGACGGTGGGGAAGCGGTCGGAGAGGCCGTCGAGGATGAGCATGCGGTCGCGGTCGACGGCGTCGAGGATCTCGCGGCGGGGGTTGTGCTGCCAGCCGAGGATCGCCCAGAGGGCGTCGGGGTGGGCGCGCCGGAGCGCCGCTTCCACGGCGCGGGCGGCGTCGCCCACGGGGACGCCGCCGGGGTCGCCGCCCTCGTGCAGCAGGTCCATCTTGTACAGGCCCGCGGGGCCGAGCAGGTCGCGCTGGTGGCCGTAGAAGGCGGCGGCGACCTCGGCGAAGTGCGGGTCGCGGGGGTCGAGCCAGCCGGGGCGGTCGAAGCCGACCCAGCCGCCCTGCGGGACGACGTGGGCGCCGGGGTTCTTCTCGGCGAAGCCGTCGGGGACGGTGCCGAAGTATCCGGGGAGCACGGGGGTCATGCCCAGCTCGCGTACGCGCGCGGTGATGCGGGCGCCGAGTTCGGCGCGCAGGCGCAGCAGGCGGGCGGAGACGGGGCCGCCGAAGTACGCCATGTTCTGCAGCAGCCACCAGGGCTGGTGCGCGGGGGCGGGGATCCAGGCGCGCATCTCTTCGTCGGAGTAGCCGAAGGCGCGGAAGGTCTCGTAGTAGACGGCGTCGGTGCCGACGCAGATCAGCACCTCGTTGACGCCGTGCAGCGCGAGCACGTCGAGGGCGCGCTCCCAGGCGGCGAAGTCGCGGTAGGCGCCGGTGTAGCCCTCGTTGGTGTCGTTGTACGCGAAGCGGTGCGGCACGTGCGCCTCGCCGGTGAGGGGGGCGCTCGGCGCGGGCAGCCGCGCGGGCAGGTCGAGTTGGTCGCCGTTCCAGGAGATGTGCGCCCGGGCGGCGCGCTTGAGGTACGCGCCGGCACCGGTGAGCAGCGCGCCGGTGCCGGTGGCCGCCACCGCGATGGCGCCGTGGGAGCCGGTGACGCGGTAGCGGTCGGGGCCGTCGGCGGGGAGCAGGGAGAGCTCGAACTGGCGGTGGTGGCGGGGCAGCAGCCGGGCCAGCGCCCGGCGGGCGCCCGCGGTGCCGTCCCCGCCACCGCCGTCCCCGTCGCCGTACGTGCCGTCGCCGCCGCCGCGCGCCGCGGCCGGCGCCGCGAGGCCGAGGGCCGGCAGCAGCATGGCGCCGCCGGCGATCGAGGTCCCTGCCAGGAAATGCCTGCGGTTCACGCTCATCGGTTCCTTCCGGGAAGACGGTGCTCGGGCCTCAGTGCTGATGTGCGGGCCGGCGCTGGCCGGCCGCGAAGTACGCCGCGAGCGCGGGGTCCGGCGGCGGTACGTCGTACGCCGTGCCGCCGGAGCGCAGCGAACGGGTCGCGAGCACGCCCGCGGCGACGCTCATCCGGGCGGCCAGCGGCGAGGTGTCGGTGGCGTCGCCGAGGCGGACGAAGCGGCAGAACTCGGCGATGACACGGTCGTCGGCCCGGCCGTGCGCGCCCTCGGCGGCGGGCACGCGGTGGATGGCGTCCGCGCCGGGGCGGTAGCCGGAGGGGCCGGTGTGCCAGACGCGGACCTCGTCGCCGGGGCGGTCGCCGAAGTTCTCCAGCCGGCCCTCGGTGCCGATGACGGTGTAGCTGCGCCAGTAGTCGGGGCTGAAGTGGCACTGCTGGTAGGCGGCGATGACGCCGTTGTCGAGGCGCATGTTCATCACGGAGACGTCCTCGACGTCCACCACGGGGTTCAGGTCACGGCGTGCGGCGGGCGGCCAGGTGTCGTCCCGGTGCCGGCCGGCGGGACGCGGGGTGCCGGGCGGACGGCGGGGCAGGTCGCCGTAGAGCATGAGGGCGCCGAGGGCGTGCACGCGGCTGGTGTAGCCGCCGGCGAGCCAGTGGACGACGTCGATGTCGTGGGCGGCCTTCTGCACCAGCAGCCCGGTGGTCCGGCGGCGCTCGGCGTGCCAGTCCTTGAAGTAGTAGTCGCCGCCGTACGCGACGAAGTGCCGCACCCACACCGTGCGCGGCACGCCGATGTCGCCGCGCGCGACGATGTCGCGCATCAGCCGGACGACGCCGGCGTGCCGCATGGTGTCCCCGACGTACAGCGGTGTGCCCGTCTCGTACGCGGTGCGCAAGATCGCGTCGCACTGCTCGACGGTGATGCCGAGGGGCTTCTCGACGAAGACCGGCTTGCCCGCTTCGAGCGCGGCGCGGGCGACGGTGGCGTGGGTGTCGTCGGGGGTGGCGACGACGATCGCGTCCACGCCGTCGGCGTCCGCGGCGTCGAGCAGCCGGCGGTGGTCGGCGTGGGCGACGGCGCCGGGGAAGCGCGCGCCGACGCCCGCGCGCACCACCGGGTCGGTGTCGGCGACGGCGGCCACGACGGAGCCCACCCCGGGCCGGTGGGCGGCGTCGGCGAGGTCGCCGCGCAGTCCGAGGCCGACGACCCCCAGCCGCAGGTCCGTCACGAAGCTCCCGCGCCCGCTCATGCCCGCACCACGGACATCCCCCGCTTGTCGAACCCGCGCGTCTTGTCCGCCGCCCGGTCGTCCGTGACGAGCACGTCGATGTCCGCCGGCGGGCAGATCCGGGCGAAGGTGCGGACCCCGAGCTTGGTGGAGTCGGCGACCACGACGAGCTTCGCGGCCTGCGCGGCGAGCAGCGCGTTGATGCTCGCCTCGTGCTCGTCGCGGGCGCTGGCGCCGTGCTCGGCGTCGACGGCGTCCGCGCCGACGAAGGCGATGTCGAGGCGGATCTCGCGCAGGATGTGGCCGGCGAGCGGGCCGACCAGTTCGTACGAGGACGGCATGGCGACGCCGCCGGAGACGACGACCTTCACGCTGCGCCGCACGGCCAGCTCGGCGGCGATGTTGAGGGCGTTGGTGACGACGGTCACGGCGGGCTGCCCGTCGCCGCGGGCGCCGTCGCCCTCGCCGTCGCCCCAGTCGGCGCGGGCGGCGAGCGCACGGGCCACCGCGGCCGTGGTGGTGCCGCCGTTGAGGCCGACGACCATGCCGCGCTCGGCCATGGCGGCCGCGGCCCGGCCGATGCGCTCCTTCTCGACGGCGTCCCGCCCGGCGCGGTGGCGCAGCGGCAGGTCGTAGGCCACGTCGTTCGGTACGGCGCCGCCGCGGGTGCGGACCAGCAACTGCTGCTCGGCCAGTTGGTCCAGATCGCGCCTGATGGTCGCCGCGGACACGGCCACCTCGACGGCCACGGCCTCCACGTCGAGCCGGCCACGCTCGGCCAGCAGCCGCAGCAGGGCACCGTGCCGTTCGTGCTGGTTCAACCCGAATCCTCCCAGCTAGGATGCTTGAAGATGCTTGGAATTCTGCCTTAGCATGCATGATTGAACAATGGTTCTCACACAGGGCGGGCGATGAAGATGACGTACGTAGCCGCTGAGCTGGCCGATCAGCCCGCGTGCTGGCGCCGGGCGACGGAGCTGGCGGGGGTGCACGGGCCGCTGCTGCCGCAGCCCGGGGAGCGGGTCGCCGCCGTCGGCTGCGGCACCTCCTACTTCATGGCGCAGGCCTACGCCGCGCTCCGCGAGGAGGCGGGCCACGGCGAGACGGACGCCTTCCCCGCGTCGGGCTTCCCGGCGGGCCGGCGCTACGACCGGGTGCTGGCGCTGACCCGCTCCGGTACCACCACGGAGGTGCTGCGGCTGCTGGGCACGCTGGACGGCTCGGTGCGTACCACCGCGATCGTCGCCGACGGCGCCACGCCGGTGGCCGAGGCCGCGGACGACACGGTGGTGCTGGACTTCGCCGACGAGCGCTCCGTGGTGCAGACCCGCTTCGCCACCACCGCGCTGACCCTGCTCCGCGCCCACCTCGGGGTGCAGCCGGCCACGGCGGTGGAGGACGCGGAGCTGGCGCTCGTCGAGCCGCTGCCGCAGGGACTCCTGGCCGCCCGGCAGTTCACCTTCCTCGGCGCCGGCTGGACGGTGGGCCTGGCGAACGAGGCGGCGCTGAAGATGCGCGAGGCGGCGCTGGCGTGGACGGAGTCGTACCCGGCGATGGAGTACCGGCACGGCCCCATCAGCATCACCACCTCGGGCACCGCGACCTGGATGATCGGCGAAGCGCCCGCGGGCCTGGAGGACGAGGTGCACGCCACCGGCGCGCTGTGGGTCACCGGCGGGCTCGACCCGCTGGCCGAGCTGGTCCGGGCACAGCGGCTGGCGGTGGCGCTGGCCGATGCCCGCGGCCTGGACCCGGACGAGCCGCGCCACCTGACCCGCTCGGTGATCCTCAGCCCCGCGGGCTGAGGACCACCGGGGCGGGGTCGGTCAGAACGGGCCCTGGAGGGCGCCGAGCCGGTCGGTCAGCCGCAGGTTCTCGGTGTAGTCGACGGGGCAGGAGATGACGTCCACACCGTCGTGGGCGAGGGCGTCGCGCAGCGTGGGCAGCAGTTCGTCCGCGGACTTCACCGCGTGCCCGCGGGCGCCGAAGCTCTCCGCGTACGTCACCAGGTCCGGGTTGGCGAAGCGGGTGTGGGAGTGGCGCCCCATCTCCAGCTCCATCTTCCAGGTGATCAGCCCGTACTCGTCGTCGACGAGGACGAGTACCGTCATCGGGATGCCCTCGCGGACGGCGGTCTCCAGTTCCTGGGAGTTCATCAGGAACGCGCCGTCGCCGGTCATCGCCAGCACCTGCGCGTCGGGCCGGGCGAGCTTGGCGCCGATGGCGCCGGGCACGGCGAAGCCCATGGTGGACAGGCCGTTGGAGATCAGGCAGGTGTTGGGCTCGTACGTGGGGTAGAGCCGGGCCATCCACATCTTGCCGGCGCCGGTGTCGACCAGCACCACGTCGTCGCGGCCCAGCGCCTCGCGGACGTCGGCGACGACGCGCTGCGGCGCGAGCGGGAAGGACGAGTTGCGGCGGCCGTGCGCCAGTTCCTCGGCGAGCAGGCCGCGGATGAGCCGGCCGTCGCCGTGGAACGTACGGCCGACGGCCTCCGCGAGGCCGTCGAGCGAGGACGACGGGTCGCCGAGCACACCGACCGCGACCGGGTAGTGGGAGTCGACTTCCGCCGGGAACTGGTGCAGGTGCAGGATCTGCTTGTCGCCCTGCGGGTTGATCTTGACCGGGTCGAACTCCTGCAGCTCGTATCCGACGCAGATGAGGACGTCGGCGCTGTCGAAGCCGAAGTTGGTGTAGTCGTGGCGCATGAAGCCGACGGCGCCCAGGGCGTTGGGGTGGTCGTCGGGGAAGACGCCCTTGCCGTTGAAGGTCGTCGCCACCGGGATGTCGAGCCGCTCGGAGAAGCGGATCAGGGCGTCCTTGGCGCCGGCGCGGGTGGCGCCGTGGCCGGCCAGCAGGATGGGGCGCGCGGCGCCCGCCAGCACCTCGGCGGCGCGCTCCAGTTGGGCCGGGGACGGGGCTTCGGGGCGCGGCCGGTTGATGGGCAGCGGGTCCAGCGGCGGGTCGGGAACGACGCCCTCTATGTCCTCGGGCAGCGCGAGGAACACCGCGCCGGGCCGCTCGCTCTGCGCGGTCTTGAACGCCTGGCGCACCATCTCCGGCACCGCGCCCGGGGCCCGTACCTGCTGGGACCAGTCGGTGACCGGAGCGAACATCGCGGGCAGGTCGATGACCTGGTGCGACTCCTTGTGCACCCGGTCGAGACCGCCCTGCGCGGCCAGGGCGACCACCGGGGTGCTGTTGGTGTGCGCGTCGGCGACGCCGAGCAGCAGGTTGATGGCCCCGGGGCCGAGGGTCGCTGAGCACACCCCCGCGCGGCCGGTGATACGGCCGTACATCTCCGCCATGAACGACGCGCCCTGCTCGTGGCGCACCAGGACGTAGTCGATGGAAGGTGAGGCGTTGACGGCGTCGACGAAGCGGATGTTCTCCTCGCCCGGCACGCCGAAGACGTGCGTCACGCCCTCCGCCTCCAGGCAGCGCACCAGCAGGTGCGCCACGTCTTCGGGGGTGTCTGCAGTGCTCATGCCCCGAGCGTAACCCGGCGGGCGCACGACAAAGGCTCCGCCGCAATTCGGCGGAGCCTCGGAATGCTATGCTGGGGAATTCTCTGCGCACATTCAGAAATGGTGAACCAGCGCTGGGGGAAAGTGCGATGTGGGCATTCTATCCGTGCGGGAGTTGAATTGTCAAACGAGGTGCAGAACGAGGAAATGCGACGGGAGCAGGAATTCCTTGACCTGCTCCACCGGCGCCTCACCGAGCTGCGTGACGGCGCGGCGGCGGGGGTGCAGGCGGCCCTGGCCCGGGACGGGGGCAACACCCTGCAGGCCAGACTGGAACGCGACGTCCTGGTGGCCGAACAGTCCGGGCTGCTGGCCGCGTTCAACGCCGGCGAGCACGGCCTGTGTTTCGGCCGGCTGAGCTTCCGCGACGGCCGCGACCACCACATCGGCCGCATCGGCATGCGCGCGGACGACGAGGAGCGCACGCCGCTCGTCGTCGACTGGCGGGCCGAGGTGGCCCGCCCCTTCTATCTCGCCACCGGCCACACCCCCATGGGCCTGCGCCGGCGGCGGCACATCTCCACCGAGGGCCCCCGGATCACGGGCCTGCACGACGAGATCCTCGACCTCACCGACACCGAGCGCACCGGGCTGGAGGGTGCCGACGCAGACGCGGTGCTCCTCGCCGCTCTCGACGCCGCCCGCACCGGCCGGATGCACGACATCGTGCAGACCATCCAGGCCGACCAGGACCGCATCATCCGCGCCCCGCACCGCGGCGTCCTCGTCGTCGAGGGCGGGCCCGGCACCGGCAAGACCGCCGTGGCCCTGCACCGCGCCGCGTATCTGCTCTACGCCCACCGCGAGCAGCTCGCCCGCCGCGCCGTGCTCATCGTCGGCCCGGGCCCCGCCTTCCTCGGCTACATCTCCGAGGTGCTGCCCGCCCTCGGCGAGACCGGCGTGCTGCTCGCCACCCCCGGCGAGCTGTTCCCCGGTGTCGACGCCACCGGCACCGACACCCCGGCCGCCGCGGCGGTCAAGGGCGGCACGGCGATGGCCGGCGCGCTCGCCGCGTACCTCCAGGACCGCCAGCGCCTCCCGGAGTCGACCGTCGTCATCCCGCACGAGGACGGCGAGCTGCACCTCGACCACTGGCTGGCCAACGCGGCCCGCCGGCGCGCCCGGGACACCGAACTGCCGCACAACGCGGCCCAGCCGCACTTCGCCTTCAACGTCATCGACGGGCTGACCCGGCAGCTCACCGACCGCCTCGGCGACGACCCGTTCGGCGAGGAGAACCTGCTGGGACCTGACGACATCGCCCAGCTCGGCAAGGCGGTCGCCGCCAACGAGGACGTGCACGCGGCCATCGCGGAGCTGTGGCCGCTGCTGACGCCGCAGGAGCTGGTCGCGGACTTCCTCGCCGAGCCGGTGCATCTGCCGGAGGCGGACGCGGAGTTGATCCGCCGCGCCGGCGGGCCCTGGACGCCGGCGGACGTGCCGCTGCTGGACGAGGCGGCGGAGCTGCTCGGAGACGACGGCCCGGCGCAGGCGGCGGCGCGGGCGCGCGCGGAGGCGGAGCGGCAGGAGCGGATCGCGTACGCGCAGGGCGTGCTGGAGATGTCGTACGGTTCGCGCACCCAGGAGTTCGAGGACCGCGACGACGACGAGGCGGAGGTGCTGGCGGCGCACGACCTGATCGACGCCGAGCGGCTGGCCGAGCGCCAGGAGGAGGCCGACAACCGCACGGCGGCGGAGCGGGCGGCGGCGGACCGGACCTGGGCCTTCGGCCACATCATCGTCGACGAGGCGCAGGAGTTGTCGCCGATGGCGTGGCGGCTGCTGATGCGGCGCTGCCCGACCCGGTCGATGACGCTGGTCGGCGACCCGGCGCAGACGGCGGAGCCGGGGGCGTGCGGGGCGTGGGAGGCGATCCTCGGCCCGTATGTGGAGAAGCGCTTCGAGCACCTCACGCTGGGCGTCAACTACCGTACGCCGGCGGAGATCATGGAGGTCGCGGCCGAGGTGGCACGGGCGGAGGACCCCGGGTACGCGCCGCCGCGCTCGGTGCGTACCACGGGCGTACGGCCCTGGGCCGAGCGCGCCGGGGAGTCGCCCGGCGCCGTGCCCGCGGCGGTCGCGGCGGCCGTGGCCCGGGAGTCGGGGGGCGCGGGGCGGCTGGCGGTGATCGCACCGCGGGAGCTGCTGCCGGCGCTGGCGGCGGCGCTGCCCGACGCGGCCTCGGGCGCGGCGCCGGACCTGACGCGGCCGGTGGTGCTGCTCGGGCCACGGCAGGCGAAGGGGCTGGAGTTCGACACGGTGATCGTCGCGGAGCCGGCGCTCTTCGGGGGCAGCGACCTGTACGTGGCGCTGACCCGGGCGACGCAGCGCCTCGGCGTCGTCTACGCGGACGCGCTGCCGGCGGCGCTCGGCGGGCTCGCCTAGCGCGGGAAGGTCGGTGCGCCGCACCGGACCGGGAGGAGCCCGGTGCGGCACACCCGCCCGGCCTGCGGCCGGGCTGTCAGGGGGCGCTCACCCGCCGTCGGCCCCGTCCCCGGGCGCCGCGGCCGGGGCGCCCGGGTCGCGGTGCGGGTCGAACGCGGCGTGCAGCCGGCGGGTGTGGTCCACGTACCGCGGCGGGCCGGTCAGCGTCACCGCCGCGGTGAGGCGCGGCGCCGCACTCGATGCCGACAGCCGCAGCTCCAGCGCGCCCGGCTCCACCACGCGGCGCCCGTCGCGGCCGGTGAACGAGGCCACGTCGGCCGGCACGACGGCGCGTACCCGGCGCTCCTCCCCCGCGCGCAGCGCCACCCGGGCGTAGCCGACGAGGCGCTGCACCGGCTGCACGACGGAGGCCACGGGGTCGTGCAGATAGAGCTGGACGACCTCGGTGCCGTCCCGCTCGCCGGTGTTGCGGACGGTGAAGGACAGCGCGAACTCGCCGTCCGTGGCGCACTCGTCGGCCGCCACCTCCAGCCCCGACCAGGCGAACGTCGTGTACGACAGCCCGTGGCCGAACGCGAACGCCGCGGTCGGGTCGACGTTGGACACCTCGTTCACCTGGCCCAGCCGGGGCGCGAGATACGTCGTCGGCTGGGCCCCCGGGCCGCGCGGCACGCTCACGGGCAGCCGGCCCGACGGGTTCGTCCGGCCGCCGAGCACGCCGGCCACCGCCGTCGTGCCCTCCACTCCGGGGAAGAAGGACTGGACGATCGCGGCCGCCTCGTCCGCCGCCCGCCCGAGGGCGTACGGCCGCCCGGCCAGCAGCACGGGCACCACGGGGGTCCCGCTGTCCAGCAGGGCGTCGAGCAGATCCTGCTGGACGCCGGGCAGCGCCAGCGACTCCGCGTCGCAGCCCTCGCCGCTGGTGCCGCGGCCGAAGAGCCCGGCGCGGTCGCCGAGCGCCGCGATCACGACGTCGGCCGCGCGGGCGGCCCGTACCGCCTCGGTGATGCCGTCCGTCTCCGGGCCGTCGACGGAGCAGCCCGCGGTGACGGTGACGGTGGCGTCCGGGAACTCCCGGCGCAGCGCCTCGTGGAGCGTGGGCAGTCCGATCCCGACCGGGATCTCCGGGTGCTTGACGCCGACGTGGACGGGGAACGAGTAGCAGCCGAGGACGGCGTGCGGGTCCTCGGCGTTGGGGCCGACGAGGGCGATACGGCGCGGGCGGTGCAGCGGCAGGGTGCCGTCGTTGGCGAGGAGCACCACGGCCTGCTCGGCGACCTCGCGGGCCAGCTCCCGGTTGGCGGCGGAGTCCAGGTCGACGGTGCCGCGCACCGCGTCCGGCTCGGCCGCCGCGCCGGCCGCGGCCAGCGCCGCCGGCACCGGCGTCCAGCCGGCGTCCAGCAGTCCCAGCCGGACCTTCTGCGTCAGCACCCGGGCCAGCGCGCGGTCGACCAGGCTCTCGTCGACCCGCCCGTCGGCGATCGCCGCGAGCAGCGGCGGCCCGAAGGTCTTGACGGTCGGCAGCTCCACGTCCACCCCGGCCGCCAGCGCGGCGCCTGCGGCACCGGCCCAGTCGCCGGCCACGCCGTGCAGCGTACGGAGGAAGGAGATGCCGAAGTAGTCGGCCACGACGGTGCCGTCGAAGCCCCAGGTCTCCCGCAGCAGCCCGGTCAGCAGCGGCGCGTCGGCCGCGGAGGGCACGCCGTCGGTGTCGGTGTACGAGCTCATCACCGACCCCACGCCGCTTTCCCGCAGCGCCATCTCGAACGGCGGCAGCAGCACGTCCGCGCGCTCGCGCTCGCCCACGGCGACCGGGGCCAGGTTGCGCCCGGCACGGGAGGCGGAGTAGCCGACGAAGTGCTTGAGGGTGGCGAGGACGCCGGCGGACTGCAGGCCCTGGATGTACGCGGTGGCCACCGTGCCGACGAGGTACGGGTCCTCGCCGATGGTCTCCTCCACCCGGCCCCAGCGCACGTCGCGTACGACGTCCAGGACCGGCGCGAGCCCCTGGTGCACGCCGACGGCGCGCATGTCCCGGCCGATGGCCGCGGCCATCCGCCGCACCAGCGCCGGGTCGAACGTCGCGCCCCACGAGAGCGGTACGGGGTACGCGGTCGCGCCCCAGGTCGCGAAGCCGGCCAGGCACTCCTCGTGGGCGAGGGCCGGGATGCCGAAGCGGCCCGCGGCCACGACCCGTTCCTGGGTGCGCATCAGCGACAGCGCGCCGAGCGCGGGATCGACGGGCGCGGTGCCGAACGGCCGCGTCAACTGGCCGAGCCCGGCGGGCAGCAGCGCGCCGAGGTCGACGGCCTCCTCCATCTCGTGCTGGTACGGCGCCACTTCGCCGCCTTCGGCGGAGGCGCCGACCCAGACTCCGAAGAGCTGGGCGACCTTCTCCTCCACGCTCATGGCGGCGATCAGCGCCGATACGCGGGTGCCGGTGTCGTGTGCGGGGTCGTTCCACACGGGGGTGGCCGTGTCCGGGGCGTCTGCCCGGGGTGTCTCTACTGCCACGTTCGCGGTCACTTTCCTCCGACGCCCATGAGGCCCTGGACCAGGGCACGCCGGGCGAACAGGTAGACGAGCAGGACGGGAATCATCGACAGGACCACGGCGGCCAGCAGCCCGGGCGCGTCGATGCCGCGCTCGGTCTTGAAGTTGTAGAGGCCGAGCGTGATGACCTTGGTGCTGTCGGACTGGGTCAGGACCAGCGGGAAGAGGAAGCCGTTCCACGCCTGGAGGGCGGAGAAGACCACGACGGTGGAGAGGCCGCCCCGGGAGAGCGGGAGGACCAGTTGGAAGAACACCCGCCGGGGGGTGGCACCGTCCATCGCCATGGCCTCGAAGAGTTCCTTGGAGATGTCCCGCATGGTGCCGCTGAGGATCAGCGCGGAGACCGGCAGGCAGAACGCGGCCGTGGGCAGGATGACACCGATGAGGTTGTCGTAGAGGCCGGCCTCGCTGATGAGGTAGAACATCGGGACGATCACGGCCTGGAGCGGGATGGCCAGGCCGAGCAGGAAGAGCCGGAAGACGCCGGTGGTGACCGGGCCGCGGTTGCGCACGATGGCGTACGACAGCGGCGGCACCAGCAGGAGCACGATGCCGACGACGCAGACGGTGACGAGCAGGGTGTTGAGGAAGTACCGGCCGAAGCCGGTGTCGAAGGCGCCGGTGTAGTTGTCGAAGGTGATGTCGCCGGGGAAGGCCAGCGGGCCGCCCTGGGCGAAGTCCGAGCGGGTCTTCAGGGTCGCCGAGATCATCACGTACAGCGGCAGCCCGACGAGGAAGAGCCAGACCAGCGAGCCGGCGCCGGCGAGGAAGTGGGGACGCCGTCTCATCACAGGCCCTCCGTGGTGCTGCGCATCTTGTCGTAGCCGGACAGCCGCACCATGACCAGCGAGATGAGCGTCGCCGCGAGCACCAGGACGAGCGCGATGGCCGCGCCGACGCCGTAGTCGAAGCTCTTGAAGGCCCGTTCGTACATGTAGTACGCGCTGATGGTGGTGTCGGTCCCCGGGCCGCCTTGCGTGAGGATGAGGACGGTCTCGAAGGTGGTGAGCCCGCCGACGACCATGAGGATCATCGATGTGATCATCGCGTTGCGCAGTTGCGGCAGCGTGATGTGGAAGAACTGCCGGTAGCGCCCGGCGCCGTCGATCTCCGCCGCCTGGTACAGCACGGGCGGGACGGCCCGCGCCGCCCCCTGGTAGATCAGCGTGTGGAACGGGGTGAACTGCCAGGTGCTGACGAAGGCCAGGACGCCGATCGCGGACGCCTGCTCGCCGAAGAGGTTGCCGTCGCCAAAGAGCCAGGTGGCCTCCGCGGGCACGCCGAAGTTGGGGTCGAGCATGGCGCCCCAGACGACCGCCACCGCGGTGGCGGACAGCAGCAGCGGGAGGAAGTAGACGGCCGAGAGCACGGCGCGGTTCTTCTGGTGGCCGGCCGCCCAGACGCCGAGCAGGATGCTCAGCGGGGTCTGGATCGCCACGCCGAGCCCGGTGAGCAGCAGGCTCAGCCAGATGCTCTTGATCATCACGGGGTCGTCGAGGACCCGCCGCCAGTTGTCAAGCCCGGTGAACTCCGGGTCGCCGATGCCGTCCCAGCTCATGAAGGACAGCACCGCGACCATGATCAGCGGTACGACGGCGAAGGCGGCGAAGAACAGCGTGGCGGGAGCCGCCCAGAGAAAGCCCGGGCGGCCCACGTCGGCCACGTTCGTGGTCCGCGTCCGGCGCCGCCGCCGCTCGGCGGGCGGGGCGGCGGGACGGACGCGCGTCATCTGTGTGGTCATGGGGCGTCAGGAAGTCGGCAGGGCCTGCATGGCCGAGATGAAGCCGTCCTCGTCGAGCTGTCCGTTGAAGAACTGCTGGACGGCCTTGTGCATGTCGGTGGCGGCGGCCTGCGGGTAGGCCTGGTCCCAGGAGAGCTGGAAGTGCGGCGCCTTCTCGACCAGGTCGTACTGGTACTTCGAGTACTCGGGGCTGGCCGCCTGGTCGAGGAAGTCCGGGGTGTTGGTCGTCGTCGGCAGGTTGCCGATGGACAACTGGTCCTTCACGAACGTGTCGGAGTACATGAGCTTGAGGAACTCCGCGATGGCCTCGGGGTGTTCGGCCTTCTTCATCACCGAGTAGTAGTTGTTGGTGTTGCCCGCGAGGTTCGCCGGGTCGCCCTTGCCGCCGTCGACGACCGGGAAGGCGCTGTAGCCGAGGTCCTCGGCGGCGAACGCCTCGTCCAGGCTCTGCTGGGTGGAGTAGTACCAGGAGCCCATCAGCTCGAAGCCGGCCTTGCCGGAGGCGACGAGCTGCGGCGAGCCGTTGTTGGTGAACTTCACCGAGTCGTACGTGTCGCCGAACGCGCCGGCGTCGACGAGCTCGCGGATCATGCCGAGTGCCTGCCGGCTGTCGTCGCTCGCCCACGCCTCCTTGTCGCCGTCCAGCGCCTGCTGGAACAGCTCGGGGCCCGCGATGCGGTCGTAGAGGTACTGGAACCACATCTGGGTGGGCCACATGTCACCGCCGCCGAGCGCGATCGGGGTGACGCCGGCGTCCTTCAGCTCCGCCACCGCGGCCAGCAGGTCGTCCCAGGTCTCGGGCGGCTGCACGCCGGCCTCGTCCAGCACCTTCTTGTTGTGGAACAGCATCACGGGCTGCGTGCCGCGCATCGGGATGCCGTACGCCTTGCCGTCCACGACCGAGGCGTCGAAGACCGAGGGCAGGAAGTTGTCCTTCAGGCCCGGGTCCTTCTTGATGAAGTCGTCGAGCGGCAGCAGCAGGTCGGCGTCGACGAACGGCTTGATGCTGCCGCCGCCCCAGTGGAAGAAGACGTCGGGTGCCTGCGGAGTGCTGATGATCGTCTGCAGCTTCTGCTGGTAGTCGGCGCCCGGGATGGTGTCCAGGCGGGCCTTGACCTTGGACGTCTTGTTGAACTCGTCGACGAGCTTCTTCTCCACCTTGTTGGTGGCGTCGCCGTAGACGAGGACGGTGAACTCGTTCTCGCCGGAGGCCGATCCGCCGTCGTCGCCGCAGGCCGCCAGGCTCAGCGTGAGCCCCAGCGCCACACCGCCGGCGAGTATGCGGGGCATCCGCCTACGTGTCTTCATACATACGCCTCTCGAAAATTTCGTCCCGAACACCGAAAGTCGATGTAGGGCTGGACAGTAGGCGAGCTGTCGCAGACGGTCAACGGGCCTGCGGCCGCGCGACCAAACCGTTACCGCTGACCGTGCCTTATCCTTCGAACCATGCGCGAAGACGACGACGTGGCCGGCCGAGTGACCCTGGCCGAGGTAGCGACGCAGGCCGGGGTGTCACTCTCGACGGTTTCGAAAGTTCTCAACGGGCGATCCGATGTCTCTCGGCCCACGCGCACGAAAGTCGAGCAACTGCTGGAGACGCACGGCTACCGCCGCCGGGCCCAGGCCGCCCCGCAGGCGCCGCTCATCGAGCTGGTCTTCCACGAGCTGGAGAGCGTCTGGGCGATGGAGCTGATCCGCGGCGTGGAGAACGTCGCCAAGCAGAACCACGCGAGCGTCGTCCTCACCGAGAGCGGTACGCGGCACGCGCCTGACCCCGACTGGATCGAGGGCGTCCTGCGGCGCCGGCCGCTCGGCGTGGTGCTGGTCTTCTCCACGCTGCCCGACCGGGTGAAGATGCAACTGCGCTCGCGCGCCATCCCGTTCGTCATCGTCGACCCGGCGGGCGACCCCGAGCCCGACGTGCCCTCCGTCGGCTCCGCCAACTGGTCCGGCGGCATGGCCGCCACCCGCCACCTCATCGAGCGCGGCCACCGGCGGATCGCCATCATCACCGGCCCCGAGGACATGATGTGCTCCCTCGCCCGGCTCGACGGCTACCGCTCGGCGATGGCCATGGCCGGCCTCGACGTCGACCCGGCCCAGATCCGCTTCGGCGACTTCCACGTCCAGGGCGGCTTCGATCACGCCATGGAGCTGCTCGACGGGCCCGGCCGGCCCACCGCCGTGTTCGCGGGCAGCGACCTCCAGGCCCTCGGGGTGCTGGAGGCGGCCCGGCTGAAGGGGCTGAGCGTGCCGGACGAGCTGTCGGTCGTCGGCTACGACGACGTGCCCCTGGCCCAGTGGTCCAGCCCCGCGCTCACCACCGTCCACCAGCCGCTGCGGCAGATGGCGGAGGAGGCGGCGCAGATGCTGCTGCGCCCGCGCGAGCCCGGCAAGGGGGCGCTGCGCATGGAGCTGGCCACCCGGCTGGTGGTACGGCAGAGCACGGCGGCGCCCGCGGAGCCGGCCGGTCCGTAGCAGCCGGGCCTCCCTCCGCCCGGGCCGGGCCGAAGTCCCGTACGCCGCCCGGGGGGATCCCGTACCTCCGCAACGGCACCGCGACCGGCAACCTCCCGCCGTCCGGCGGCAACCCACGGCCGGAGCGTGCCGCCGCCAGGCGGGCGCGCATCCCCCCACCCGCACACGTACCGGACGGAGAGCACATGCGCACGCACAGGAGGAAGCCCCGCACCATGTTCGTCGTCGCCACCGCGACGGCCACCGCCGCCGCCACCGCCGCCCTGCTGGTCCCGGGCGCGCTGGCCGACGAGGCCGCCCCGGCCGCGGCCGCCCCCATCGGCTTCGGCGCCGGCACCACCGGCGGCGCCGGCGGCCCGACCGTGAGGGTGTCGGACGCGGCCGCGTTCACCGCCGCGGTACAGAGCGCAGGACCGCGGATCGTCCAGGTCGACGGCACCATCCAGCTCGGCGGCATGACCAAGATCGCGTCCGACAAGACCGTCGTCGGCGTCGGCGGCAACGGCCGCATCAGCGGCGGAGGCGGGCTGAACATCAGCGAGGTCAGCAACGTCATCGTGCAGAACCTGACCATCTCGGGCAGCGACGACGACAACGTCAACGTCCAGTACGCCACGGACGTCTGGCTGGACCACAACACGCTGACGGACGCGAGCGACGGCAACCTGGACATCAAGCGCGCCTCGGACGACATCACGGTCTCGTGGAACCGCTTCCACGGCCAGGACAAGAACGCGCTGCTCGGCCACAGCGACTCCAACGCAGGCGAGGACGCCGACGCCCTGCACGTCACGTACGCCTTCAACTGGTTCGACGGCACCAACCAGCGCAACCCGCGGGTCCGCTTCGGCAACCCGGTGCACGTGCTCAACAACTACTACGACGACATCGGCTCGTACGGCGTCGCCTCCACCGAGGACGCCGGGGTGCTGATCGAGGGCAACTACTTCGAGAACACCGAGGACCCCTTCCACCTCGGCGAGGCCAGCTCGGGCCCCGGCACGATCGAGGCCCGCGACAACCACTTCCAGAACTCCGGCACCGGTGAGGCCGGCGGCTCCGTCGCGGACATCCCGTACGGCTACTCCGTACAGCCGGCGCAGAGCGTCAAGAGCACCGTGACCGGCGGCGCCGGCGCCGGGAAGCTCTGAGAGACGGCGCTGCGCGCCGCGGGCGGGCCCCGCGGGACACGTCCTGCCCCTCCCGCGGAGCGAAGTCCCCCGCGGCGCGCAGCGCTTCACCGGCGTACGGCACCGCCGTCCGGCTCCCCGGCACCCGCCCGGCACGGCCGACGGCGGACCGAACCCCCCTTCCCCGGGGCGAGGTTGCGGTATTCAACGGGAACGGCGCGCGGGTTATCCTCCTGCGCACCAGGGGCATGCCCCGACCGTGCGAGCGCACGCACCGTTCCCCCCACACCCTCAACCCCACCCCAGGAGGGTCACCATGAGAGTGCGTACCATCTCGGCGATCGCCGCCGGGTTCTGCCTCGCCGTCTCCGGCGTCGCCCTGTCCGCGGCCAACGCGGACCCGCCCGCAAAGCCGAAGCGTGCGGCGGTCGAGCTGACCACCGTGGCCGAGGCCCGGAACCCGAGCGCCGGCACCGCCGGCCCCGGCGACTCGGTCTGGATCGCCGAACGCGCGGGCACCGTCCGCGTCCTCACCGACTCGGGACTCGGCGAACCCGTGCTCGACATCTCGGACGACACGACGACCGACGGCGAGCGCGGACTGCTCGGCATCGCCTTCGACCCGGAGTTCGCGCACTTCTACGTCTCCTTCACGGACCGGGAGGGCACCAGCACCGTCGACGAGTTCGCCGTCGCGGACGGCGCACTCGACCCCGGCTCGCGGCGCACCGTCCTCACCCAGGAGCAGCCCTACTCCAACCACAACGGCGGCCAGATCGCCTTCGGCCCCGACGGGATGCTGTACATCGCCCTCGGCGACGGCGGTGCGGGCGGCGACCCGCACGACTACGGCCAGAACCTCGACACCCTGCTCGGCAAGCTGCTGCGGATCGATCCGGGCGGCGGCGACCCGTATGCGATCCCCGAGGACAACCCCTTCGCCGACGACGGCGACGCGCGCGGTGAGATCTGGGCGTACGGGCTGCGCAATCCGTGGCGGTTCTCCTTCGACGCCGAGACCGGCGACCTGTGGATAGGCGACGTCGGGCAGAACAGGGTCGAGGAGATCGACTACGCCCCGGCCGGCAGCCCCGGCGGCGAGAACTACGGCTGGGGCCGGATGGAGGGCTCCGAGGTCTTCGACGGCGAGGAGCCGGCGAACCACGTGCCGCCGGTCCACGAGTACGGCCGCGACGGTCTCGGCTGCTCGGTCACCGGCGGCTTCGTCTACCGCGGCGAGGCGATCCTGGACCTGGCCGGTCAGTACCTGTTCAGCGACTACTGCGACGGCACCGTCCGCGCTCTGCAGGTCGAGAACGGCGAGGTCACGGGCGAGAGCGACCTCGGCGTCAGTGGCGGCGAGGTGATCTCCTTCGTCCAGGGCGGCGACGGCGAGTTGTACGTGCTGGACCTCGGCGGGCCGATCCAGCGCCTGGATGCGGCCGGGTAGTCCGCACCGGCCCGCGGGCCGCCGCAGCGCGGCCCGCGGGCACCGGCGGGCGCACGCCCCATTCCGGTCGCGGGCGCGGGACGTTACCGTGCGGTAGATGAAGCGACCGGGGTTCAGGGATCTGACGGGACGACGGGTCTTCGTCACCGGCGCGGCGGGCGGCATCGGCCGCGCCACCGCCGCGCTGGCCGCGGCCCGCGGCGCGGAGCTGTTCCTCACCGACCTGGACGGGGACCGCCTCGACGCCACCGTCGCGTGGCTACGGGCCCGGGGCGGGACCGTACGCCACGCGGGCACCGCCGACATCGCCGACCTCGACGCGGTACGGGCCGTGGCCGACGACGTGCACGCCGCTGCGGCCGGGCCGATGGACGTGGTGATGAACATCGCCGGGATCTCGGCGTGGGGCACGGTGGAGCATCTGGAGCACCGGCACTGGCGCGCCATGGTCGAGGTCAACCTGATGGGCCCGGTGCACGTCATCGAGGCGTTCGTGCCGCCGATGATCGCGGCCGGCCGGGGCGGGCACCTGGTCAACGTCTCCTCGGCGGCGGGCCTGCTCGGACTGCCGTGGCACGCGGCGTACAGCGCGGGCAAGTTCGGGCTGCGCGGCGTCTCCGAGGTGCTCCGCTTCGACCTGCGCCGGCACGGCATCGGCGTCAGCCTGGTCTGTCCCGGCGCGGTGGACACGCCGCTGACCGAGACCGTGGAGATCGTCGGCGTGGACAAGGAGAGCAAGGCGTTCAAGCGGCTCCAGGCAGGCTTCCGCCGGCAGGCGGAGTCGCCGGAGGCGGTCGCCGGAATGATCCTCAAGGGCGTGGCACGGAACCGCTATCTGGTGCACACCTCCGCGGGGGTACGGGCCGCGCACGGGCTGCAGCGCGTGGCGCCGCCGCTGTACGCGCTGGCGATGCGGGCGATGAACTCCGCCACCCACCGGCTGCTGCGCCGCGCGGTCCTCGCCCCGCCCGAGCGGACCGCTCCCGGCGGCGACCGGCTGCCCCCGAAGGACGGGGACGCACGGTGAGCGCGCCGCGCATCGCCCCCGGCGGGCGCCGCGACGTGGGCGCGGCGACCTGGCTGCTCAGCCGCGCGGCGGGCCGCGTCGCCGGCACCCGGCCGCCCGCGCTCTTCCTCGTCCTCGGCCGGCACCGCCGGCTGTTCCGGGGCTGGCTGCGGTTCGCCGGCCGGCTGATGCCCCGCGGCACGCTGCCGCGCCGGGAGACGGAGCTGGTGATCCTGCGGGTGGCGCATCTGTGCGGCTGCGCGTACGAGTTCGAGCACCACCGCAGGCTCGGCCGCCGGGCCGGGCTGACCCCCGCCGACGTGGCCCGGGTCGAGGCCGGGCCCGACGCGGACGGGTGGACGGAGCGGGAGGGCGCCCTGCTCGCCGCCGTCGACGCGCTGCACCACGACCGGGACCTGGACGACGCGCTCTGGCGACGGCTGCGGACACACCTGGACGAGCAGGCGGCCATCGAACTGCTGCTGCTCGCCGGGCACTACGAGATGCTCGCCACGACCATCGCCGCACTGCGCCTGGCGCCGGACGCGGCCCGCTAGCGGGCCCGCCGCGGCCCTCCCGTACCCCCGATCAGGGGTCGGCATTCAGCCGTTCCACAGTTTTCCGACCAAATTTCTAGGAAAACCATTGACGCAGGCCAGCGCGGTACGCAGGATGGTGGGCATGTCCTCGACGCGGGCGCTTCTCTTCCGCCGCAGGCACGTCGACTTCTGTCACGTAGCCAGCGCCGTCTGCCGTCACGGCTAGCCGCCGGCCGACTTCCTCCGCACCCCTGACCCGCCCGCGCCGCAGCCGTCGCCGTCCGCGCGCCGGTGGGCCGGCTCCCCCTGCCCTCCGTCCTCGGGAGACCCATGTCCTCCTCCCCGTCCCGCCGCGCCTTCGGCGGACTGCTGGGCTCCGCCGCCACCGCGGCCGCCCTCGGCACCGCCGCCTCGCCCGCCGTCGCCCAGACCTCCGAAACCCCCTTCCGCGCCGCCGCCGACCGCACGGCGCGGCGGCCCAACATCCTCTTCGTCCTCGCCGACGACCTCGGCTGGGCGGACCTCTCCGGCTACGGCTCCCCGCACATCCGCACGCCGCACCTGGACCGGCTCGCCCGCCAGGGCGTGCGGTTCACCCAGGCCTACTCGGGCTCGGCGACCTGCTCGCCGACCCGCTTCTCGCTCTACACCGGCCGGCACCCCGGCCGTACCGAAGGCGGGCTCGCGGAGCCGATCGCCGACAGGTCGGCGGGCCTGGAGCCCGGCCACCCGACGCTCGCGTCCCTGCTGCGCGACGCCGGCTACGCCACGGCGCTCATCGGCAAGTGGCACTGCGGCTTCCTGCCGGACTACAGCCCCACGCGCTCCGGCTGGGACAGCTTCTTCGGCAACTTCGGCGGCGCCCTGGAGTACTACTCCAAGCTCGGCTCCGGCGGCGAGTACGACCTGTACGAGGGCGAGGTCGAGTACCGCGACCTGCGCTACTACACCAGAGTGCTCACCGAGCGCGCCGTACGGCACCTGCGCACCCGCGACGCACAGCCGTGGCTGCTCAACCTCAACTTCACCACCCCGCACTGGCCGTGGATCGCCGACGGCGACGAGGCGGAGAGCGCCGAGATCGTCCGCCGCATCAAGGCCGGCGACCGCCGCGCCCTGTGGCACGCGGACGGCGGCTCGCTGGAGAAGTACCGCGACATGGTCGAGGACCTCGACCGCTCCGTCGGCCAGGTGCTCGCCGCGCTGCGCGCGAGCGGGCAGGAGCGCGACACCCTCGTCGTCTTCGCCAGCGACAACGGCGGCGAGCGCTGGTCCCACCAGTGGCCGCTGTCCGGCGAGAAGGCGTCGCTGCAGGAGGGCGGGATACGCATACCGCAGATCGCCCGCTGGCCCGCGCGCCTGGACGGCGGCCAGGTCAGCCACGTGCCGCTGTACTCCCCCGACTGGACCGCCACGCTGCTGGAGCTGGGCGGCGCCCGCCCGGCCGCCTCCCATCCGCTCGACGGCCGCAGCCTCGCCGGCTACCTGCTGCGCGGCGAGGACCCGCCCGAGCGGGACCTGTTCTGGCGGGTGCGCGGGGAGCGGGCGCTGCGCCGCGGCGACTGGAAGTACCACCGCGGCAAGGACGGCGCGGACCGCCTCTTCGACCTCGCCCACGACCCGCGCGAGCGGGCCGACAAGGCGTCCGTACGGCCCGAGTTGCTGGCCCGGCTGCGTACCGCGTGGGAGAAGACGGACGCCGGTCTGCTGCCGTACCCCGCGCCGGCCGCCGGCTGACCGCCCGTCCCGCTCCGACCACCCGAAGGAGACCGACCCATGACCCACTCCCTCCCCGCCCAGGGAACCGGGGGCGAAGCCGCGGGCGCCGTACGCCATCTGCGCCTGGTGCGTGAGCCCGCACGGCACGGCGAGCGCACCGCGGACGGCAAGCCGCTCCTCGGCTACGTCGTGCTCGTGCCGCCGGGCCTCGATCCCGCGGACCTCCTGGCCGAGGGCGCCGACGCCGCGCCGCTGCAGCGGGCGCCGCAGAGCGCGGGCCCGCCGGACGCGCCGCCCGGCGGCGGGCCCGTGCGCATCGACGTGGAGCGGCGGGTGGCCGAGGTGGACGGGCAGCCGATGGACCTGACGTTCCTGGAGTTCGAGCTGCTCGCCCATCTCGTCGCCCACCCCCGCCGGGTGCACTCGCGCGAGTCGCTGGTGACCACCGTCTGGGGCTACAGCCACGTCGGCGACGGCCGCACGGTCGACGTCCACGTCGCGCGGCTGCGCCGCAAGCTCGGCGCGGCCCACCGGCACCGGATCGTCACGGTCCGGCGCATGGGCTACAAGTACGAGCCGATCGAGCCCTGACGCGCCCCGGTCTCGCCCCCTCTCCGTTCCTCCCCTACCGAAAGGCGAGCTCCCCATGGCCGCCCAGCTCCACCTCTCCGCAGCCCTCGACGACGCGACCGACGACCACCGCCCCGCCCACGCCGGCGGCGCGAGCCCCCCGCCGCCGTACGCGCGCTGGACCCGGCTGGTGCGCCTGGCCGAGCAGGGCGGTCTCGACTTCGTCACGCTCGACGGCGCCGGCGGTCCGGGCGGCGGCCCGGGGCGGCTCGACGTGCTGGCCGTGCTCGCCCGGGCGGCCGGCAGCACCAGCCGCATCGGGCTCGTCCCGGCCGTCGCGGCGCTGCCCGCGGGGCGGTTCGCGCCGCTGACGTCCGCCGCGGCACGCATCGCCGTCGACGGCCGGGCCGGCTGGCTGGTACGCACCGCGCTGCCCGGCGACGGCCCCTTCGGCACGCAGCCGCACGTCCGGGACGCGCACGGCGCGGGCGGGCCCGGCCGGCGCCCCACCGCCCGCCGGCCCCTGTCCGGCGCCCGGCTGCGCCGGCCGCACCGGCCGCCGGTGGCGGTGGTGCTCGACGTGCACGGTCCCGACCGGCGCTGGCTGCAGGCCGCCCGGCACGCCGACGTGGTGCTCCTGGACGCCGAGCACCCGGCGGCCGCCCAGGTCTGCCGCGCGGCGCTCAAGCACCAGGCGGCGGCCGCGGGCCGCGACCCGCACGCCCTGCGGGTGCTGCTGCGCCTCGGGGTGGATCTCGGCCGCGGCGGCGGGCGCGGGCTGCGGCCGCGGGCGGAGACGCTGCACTTCGCCGGGTCGCCGGCCGAGTTGGCGGGAATCCTGGCCGAGTGGCACGCGGAGGGGGTGGCCGACGGCTTCCACCTGCTGCCGGCGCATGCGGCCACCGACCTGCTCGCGGTCGTGTACGGGCTGGTGCCCAAGCTGCGCGAGCGCGGGGTGTTCCGCTCCGGCTACCGCGGGCGGACGCTCCGCGAGCACCTGGCGCCGACGGCCTGACCGCCGGCCGCCCGGCCGCAGACCGCCCGGCCGCCGGCCCCCGCGGGAGGACCGGGGCGCCGGCAACGCAGCGGCCCCGTACGGCTCAGTGAGCCGTACGGGGCCGCTGCCGTGCCGCCCGCGGCCGGCGGTGCTGGCACCGGCCGGGGCGTCCTGGGGGGCGTACGCCGGTCACGTACGCGCATTTCCGTGAACCGGACGGCCGTGCAGGAGCGGCCGTGGAAGGGAGCAGGGCCCTTCGCACTCCTCCGGGTTAGCGAAGGGCCCTGCCCGTCTGTGTGGAGCCCGGTACGGCCTCGCGTCTCCGCGGTCCGGTCACCGTCTCCGACCGATTCCTAGTATTCCCATCGGTGTGCTAGGAATTATGGAAGCAGTAGCCTCGTCACGTCAACAGGTGCCCGGGGGTGGACCCGAACCCGGGACGCGAGATCATGGACGAGTCAGTTCCCGGCTCAGCTGGAGGTACCGTGGCCGCGCCTTCGTCTTCCCCCGCCGCTGGTTCCGCCCGCCATGTCGTGGCCGTCGTCGGCGCGGGCGCCGCGGGGGCCCTGACCGCGATGCAGCTCTGCGAGACCGCCGTCCGGCGCAGCACGCCGCTGGAGCTGGTGCTGATCGACCCGGCGCCCGAGGCGGGCCGCGGCGTCGCGTACGCCACCCCCGACCCGCGGCACCGGCTGAACGTCCCGGCCGGCGGCATGAGCTGCTACCCGGACGACCCCACGCACTTCGTGCGCTGGCTCCGCGCCCACGGCGAGCCGGCCGCCTCCGCCTGCGATTTCGTCTCCCGGCACCGCTACGGCGCCTATCTGGCCGACTCCCTCGGCCAGGCCGTCATCCGCGCCCACGGCACCGTCGCGGTCAGGCGGCTGCGGACGAAGGCGACGGGCTGTACGTGGACCGCCGGCGGGCGCGCCACCCTGCGCCTCGCCGACGGTCGTACCCAGCGGGCCGACAGCGTCGTCATCGCCACCGGACCCACGCCCGGTCCCCGCGCCTGGGCCCCGGCGGCCCTGCGCACCAGCGACCGCTTCGTCCCCGACCCCTGGGCGCCCGGCGCCCTCGACGCACTTGCGGAGGACGCGCACGCCGCCGCCGACGTACTGCTCGTCGGCACCGGCCTGACCGCCGTGGACATGGCGCTGACCCTGGAGCGGCCCGGCCGCCGCGTGCATGCCGTCTCCCGCGGCGGCGAACTGCCCCGCCCGCATGCCCTGACCGCGCTGCCGCCCCTCCAGGCGGACCCCGGCCTGCCCGGGCTGCCGCTGGCGGAGCTGCGCGCCGCCGTGCGCCGCCACGTGGCCGCCGCCGTACGCGCCCACGGCGACTGGCGTCCCGCCGTGGACGGGCTGCGCCCGCTGACGCAGGCGATGTGGGCCCGGCTCTCCGACGACGACCGGGCCGACTTCCTGGCCCGCGACGCCTCCCGCTGGAACGTCCACCGCCACCGCATGCCCCCGGCCACCGCGGAGTCCGTACGGCGGGCCCTGGCCGCCCGGCGGCTGCGGCTGCACACCGGGCAGGTGCGGGACGTCGCCGAGGGTCCTGACGGCGGCCTGGCCGTCACGCTGAGCGACGGCCGGACGCTGCGCGTCGGCTGGGTGGTCGACTGCACCGGTCCGGGGCTGCGCGTCGAGGAGTGCGCCGACCCGCTGTGGCGGGGGCTGCTCGCGGACGGCATCGCCACGCCTGGCCCGCTGGGCATCGGGGTGGCCACCGACGCCGGCCGGCTGCGCCCGGGCCGCGACCCGGCGATACGGGCCGGCTCCCCCGGCGCCGCTCCCCCGCCGCTGTTCACCCTCGGCGCGGCCCGCCGCGGGGAGCTGTGGGAGACCACCGCCGTGCCGGAGATCCGCGTCCAGGCCGCCGAGGTCGCCGCCGCCGTGCTGGAGCCGCTGCGCGAGCCGGTACGGGGCCGGCGCCGGCCCACGGACATCAACGGCCTGCCCCTTTCCACGCACGCCGCTGCCGCCGCCTCGTACCGGGTGGGGCTGGAGCGGCTGCTGAAAGTCCGCGCCGGCGCCGAGACCGCGCTCGCCCGGGCCGTGGAGCTGGACCCCGGCTTCGCCCTCGGGCACGCGGCGCTCGCGCTCGTCGGGCACGAGTGCGGCGCCGAGGTCGACGTCCCGCGGGCGCTGGCCGACGCGCAGCGCGCCGCGCACGAACGCGCGGACGAGCGGGAGCGGGCCTTCGTGGAGGTCGTGACCCGGCGGATCGCCGGCTCCGGCGGTGACGAGGCGCTGACCCGGCACCTGGCCGCGTACCCGGGCGACGCGCTGGCGCTGAGCGTCGCCGTGCCCACCATCGCGTTCTCGGGCGTCACCGACCTCGACGGCGCCATGGCCCGCCGGCTGGTGGAGCGCACCACGTCCGCGTACGAGGGGCACTGGTTCCACACCTCGCTGCTGGCCTTCATGCGCCAGGACGACGGCCGCTTCGACGAGGCCGGGGAACTGGCCCGACGGGCGCTGGCCGTGGAGCCGGCCGCGGGTCACGCCGTGCACGCGCTCGCCCACGTCCACTACGAGACCGGGGCCCACGAGCGCGGGCGGGACTGGCTGGACGGCTGGATCGGCGACCAGGGCCGCGGCGCCACGCACCGGGCGCACTTCTCCTGGCACGTCGCCCTGCACGAGCTCGCGCTCGACGACCCGGACGCGGTACGGCGGCGCTGGTTCGCGCAGTTGGCGCCGGGCCGGGTGAACGGAGTGCGGGCGCTGGTGGACTCGGGGTCGCTGCTGTGGCGGGCCCGGATGTCCGGGTGCTGGACCGGCGAGCAGCCGGTGGAGGGCGTGCTGGCGGCGGTCGAGCGGGAGGTCGTGGAGCGGCCGGCGACGCCGTTCACCGCGATGCACAGCGCGGTGGCGCTGACCGCCGCGGGCGACCTGGCGGCGCTGCGCCGCCTGCGTGCGCACGCGGCGGGCGCGGACCCGGTGCAGCGTGAGGTCGTCGCGCCGCTGTGCGAGGCGCTGGAAGCGGTGCTGGAGGAGCGCTGGCCGGACGCGGTGGCGCGGCTGGAGTCGATCCGGCCGGTGCTGCGCAAGGTCGGCGGCAGCGCGGCGCAGCGCGAAGTGGTGGAGGAGACGCTGCTGTTCGCGCTGGTGTCGGGCGGCAGGTGCGAGGCGGCCCGGCGGCTGCTGGAGACCCGGCTCGACCGCCGCGACTCCCCCGCCGACCACCGCCGCCTCGCGGCCCTGCCCGGGCTGGACTGACCTCCGTACGGCACGGCCTGTCCGTACGGCGTCGCCCCGCGGGCCGCGCCGTACGGAGCAGCGCAGGGCCCGCGCTCAGTCCTCCTCGGCCTCCGGCCGCAGCGGGCGCCAGTACTGGCGCGTGCCCTCCTCGCGCAGCACGTAGCCGAGGCGCTGCGCCTCCTCGCGCAGTTCCTCCACGTCGGTGGCGTTCTTCTTCTTGAGCGCGTGCTCCCGGGCCTTCACCACGGCGTTGGCCGCCGCGGACAGCTCCGCGGAGTCGCGCACCCAGCGGTGGTAGCAGCCGGCGTACGGGTCCTCGTGCAGCCACCGGTAGCCGTGCGCGGTGAAGCCCCGGGCGAGGTCGGCGGACTCCAGGTCGGTGGGCCTGCGCAGCAGTTGGCGGGAGGCGGCGTCGAGGATCACCAGCCGGTCCTTGTCCAGGAAGGCGGCGGCGACCTCGGCGCGGGCCAGGATGCGGGACTCGCCGTCCTTGTCGATCCGTATCGTGTCGTCCTCGAAGGTCACGCGCATCGCCAGTACGTACAGGAGGAGCCCGCCGCCCAGCCCCAGCACCAGCCCGACGACGGGTCCCGCGACCGCGGTCCAGCCGTCGTCGAAGGAGGCGACCAGCTCGAACGGGCCTTTCATCGGCGCCCACTTCAGCCCGGCGACCTCGTCCGCGACGCGCGGCACGAGCCAGCCGAGGAAGAGGCCGAGCGCCGGCAGGCCGGCGAGCAGCAGCAGGCGGTACAGCAGGCCGGGGCCCACCGTGGCGGCGGCGCGCTTGCGGAGGCGCTCGCCGCCGGGGTCGCCGGGGTCGCCGCCGTGGCGGTCGTCACGGGACATCGCGGGTGCTCCGGAATCCATCGTCGTTCGTCCTTCCTGCCGGTCCCGGGCGACGCTACGGACGCGGGGCGGGGCGGCGGATCGGCCGAAGGTCTGCGGAGCCCGGCGCGGGTACGACTTTGGTCGCTTTCCGGGGCCGCGGCGGGCCGGGCCACGCAGTGTCCAGGAACTGTCCACTCAGCGACAAGGACTCGCGCCCTCCCTGCTGGAACGCTGTGAGCAGGCGTTCTCGCCGTCAGAAGACCCGGACCTCCCGAAGGACGTTCACGTGCGAACCAAGTCCATGCTCACCGCAGTCACCGTCTCCGCGGCGTCCCTGGCCGCGCTCGGCACCCTCTTCACCGCCCCCGCCCAGGCCGGGCCGCGCGGCGGCTGCGACCAGGACAGTCAGAGTCCTCGCGTCTGCCTCTTCGAGAACACGAACTTCAACGGCGGTTCGTCGGGGCCGGCGTCATCGGACCACTGGCGCACCTTCGTCGGCAGCGACGACGACTTCCGGAACAACAACTGGCTGAACCGCAGCAGCAACGACAGCGGTGACGGGATGGACAACGAGACGAGTTCCCTCAAGACCAGCATCGCCACCTGCGCCGTCATCTACCAGCACCCCAGCCGCACCGGCGCCTCCTCGCTGCTGTTGCAGAACCTCTCCGCGGAAGAGCTGTACGGCACGGGCATCGGGGACAACCGGGCCAGCTCGCTCGACATCACCTGCTGAACCCACCGATCCCCGCCGACCGAACGCACAGGAGTACATGCGGTGTTCCCTCGCGCCCCGGGCGAGCGCGGCCCGCTGACGCGGCCGGCTCTCCTGCTCGCCGCCGTGGCCCTGGCCACCGGTTGCGGTTCCGCCGCGCCGGAGGCCGGGTCCTCCCGGCCCGTCGGGCAGCCGGCCGACCGGATCGTCCTGCCGTTCGACGACTACCGGCTCACCGCCGGCGACGTCGCCGTGATCCAGGCGGCGGAAGGCGAGCTGATGCGACAGTGCATGGAGCGTGCGGGCCACAGCTGGACCAGGCCGCCGGCGCGGACGGCGGCGGGGGCGGCGGGGGACCCCGGGGCGGCAAGCGGCGGGAACGACCGCCGCTACGGCGTGGCGGACGAGTCGACGGCGCGGCGGCACGGCTACCACGTGCCCGACGACCCCCGGGAGGCCCGTGACCTCAAGGCGCAGCGTTCCTGGCTCGCCGCCCTGGGCCCGGCCGAGGAGCGGACCCTCCTCGGCGAGGGCGGCTGCGCGGACGAGGCCGCCGCGCGGCTGAGCGCCGGTGGCGCCGTGCCGGGAGCGGAGTGGTTCACCGCGTACGACTTCGCATCGGTCGACGCCTCGGCCGCCGCCCCGCCGGTCCGGTCGGCCGTCTCCCGGTGGCGTACGTGCATGAGCGAGCGGGGGTTCGACTACGACACCCCGCTTGCGGCGATCGAGGACCGTTCCTGGAACCTCGACGCGAAGCGTGTCACCTCCCGGGAGATCTCGGTCGCCGTCGCGGACGTCGGGTGCAAGCGGGAGAGCGACCTCGTCGCCGTGCGGGCAGCCGCCGAGACGGGCATCCAGCGTGATCTGATCGCCCGGGAGCCCGGGAGGTTCAGGGAACTGAAGCGGGACCTGGAGCGCTACCGGCACAACGCCGACAAGGCCCTCAACGGGGGCTGACCCCGGCCGGCGGCCCGGCGGCGGACGGCGAGGAGGTGCCGGGCGTGGTGAGCGCCGCGCGCCGGTAGTCGCGGGGCGTCAGGCCGTAGGCGGCGCTGAACGCGCGGGTGAAGACGGCGTGGTGCTCGAAACCGCACCGGCTGGCGACCCGGTGGACGGGCACCGCGCGCTGCGCCGGATCGCCGAGGATGCGCCTGGCCCGTTCCAGGCGCCGGCCGCGGATCCAGTCCGCGACGGTGGCCCCCGGCCCGTGGCCGCGGAAGAGGCGGTGGAGGTAGCTCGGGGAGATGTGGTGCGCGGCGGCGACGGCCGCCGGTGTCAGCTCGGGATCGTGCAGGTTCCGCAGGATGAAGGACTGGATCTCCAGGGTCCGGGTCCGTGCGCGGGCCTCCGGCGTGAGCAGGTCCTCGGCGTCGGTCTCGCGGGCCAGCAGCGCGGACAGCAGGTCGACGAAGACCGTCTCCAGCCGCGGCAGGTCGGCGGCCGTGTACACACCGGCCTCGTCGACCAGCCCCCTGAGGAACTCCGCGAGTAACGCGCCGATGCCCGAGCGCCCCGACAGGCCGCGGCCCGACACCCTTTGCACCTGAGCCGGGGCAAGCGCCAGCGCGGCGCGGGGCACCTCGACGCTGACCGCCTCCACCCGCTCCCGGACATGGACGGCCAGGGCATGGGAGGAGTGGTTGGTACGCAGGTCGTACGGGCCGAACACCGCGTCGACGCCGCCGTCGTCGACCCCCACGGCCCCCCGTACGAGCAGCGAGAGGTGGAACATCTCCGGGTCGCACTGACGGATGAGCCGCGGGGTGCGCCGGACGACGACGGGATCGATGACGTTCGGCCACACGAGCACCCGCTCCATCTTCAGCAGGCGCATGTCGGCGTGGAAGCCGGGACCGGGACGACTGCCCAGGTCGAGCGGAGCGTGCAGCCTGGATATCTGATCGCGCCACGCCTCCGCACGGTCGGCAGCCGGCACGTCCTGCGTGCGGAACAGTGTCTCGATCACCGCGCCCCCTCGGTCGGATGCCGCACATATTATTCGCCCCGCGCCACGCCCTGGCCGGGTTCCAGGGCGAGACCGGGCCGGGTCCGGGCCGGACGTGCACCGGCCCCGGAGCCGTGGGGCTCCGGGGCCGGTGAGGGCTCACCGCCGGATCACAGGGGCTGGACGGTGATGTTGCGGTAGCGGACCGCGTTGCCGTGGTCCTGGAGGCGGATGGCGCCGGCGACCGGCGTCTCCGCCTTCCCGGCCCCGGTGGGGCCGTCGACGGCGACGTCGTCCTGGACCTTGACGCCGTTCCACACCACCGAGATACGCGCGTTCTCGGTCTTCTTGCCGTCCGCGTCGAAGCGGGCGGCGCGGAAGGTGATGTCGTACGTCTGCCAGGTGCCCGGCGGCTTCGCCGCGTTCACGTCGGCCGCCTTCTTCTTGTAGATGGCGGCGGCGTCGTCGTTCGCCAGCGGGTCCTTGCCGTACGAGTCGAGGATCTGGACCTCGTACCGCTCCTGGAGGTACACGCCGCTGTTCGCGCGGTCCTGCCCGGTGACGTCCGGCGGCAGTTCGGGCAGCCAGAACTCCACGTGCAGCTTGAAGTCCTCGTACGCCTTCTTCGTGCGGATGTCGCCGCAGCAGACCTCCATGGCCTCGCCGTCGAGCAGCGGCCACTCCGGCGTCCTGCCGTCCACGTGCTGGAAGGCGGAGCGGTCCGCGCCGTCGAAGAGCGTGACGGGCTCGCCGCTGGGGTGGACGCTGATCATGTCGAGGTTGACGTGCCCGGTGTCGTCCCCCTCGTTGACGTAGCGGATGGTGTTCCTGCCCGCCCGCAGCGAGACCTTCTCGGTCTTGGTCGTCCACTCCTTCCAGGTGCCGGTGGACGCGAGCTGCGCCTGCTTCACCTTCGTGCCGTTGACGTACATGCTGACCGTCTTGGTGCCGGTGAAGGGGTCCGGGCCGTTGGAGTAGCGCAGTCCGACGTCGTAGGTGCCTCCCTTTTGGGTCGTGACGTCGAACGTGGTGGAGGCGCCCTTGGTGCCGTAGCCGGCGGCGAAGCCGCGGCCGGAGTGGCCGGCGTGGTCGTAGGCGAGCTTCGCGCCGCCGTCGAGCCGGGCCTCCTCGGCCTCGTACGCGGTGGGCACGCGGTCCTCGTCACCGGGGATGTTGTTCAGCGTGTACCACGCCTCGGTGCTCCACAGCTCCTGGCCGCCCTCGGCGGTGAACGGGCGCGGGGAGCGCACGTGCACCACGTGGCCCGGCTTCAGGCCGGGGATCTGAAGGGTGACCTTCTTGCGGTCGTCCGACAGCTCCGCGGAGGTCACCGGCAGCACCTCCTCGTCCACCTTGGGGCCGCCGTACTCGGGGGTGGGGACGTAGCGCCACTGGGTGACCGAGTAGCTCTCGGCGAGCGCGTCTGCCGTCTCCTGCGACAGCGGCTTGGTGTACCGCATCTCGAAGCCGGTCCTGGTGGCGTCCATCGAGACGATGTCGAAGGCGTCGTTCCCGCCGGGCGTCAGCTTCTGCAGGCCGTGGGTCAGCTTGCCGGGCTGGCCCCAGTTGCCGCCCGCGCCCAGGCCGCCGGCGTAGATGGCGCCGTCGGGGCCCATGCTGATGCGGTTGACGCCGGCCTCCAGGCCCTGGGTCATGCGGAAGACGGCGCCCTGGTAGTCGCCGTCGACCTTCTGCAGGTCGGCCCGCTGGATGCCGCCGTAGGTGACGTCGCCGAAGAGGAGCTGGCCCGCGAACGTGCCCTTCTCCATGTACAGCGGCGTGCTGGGCGAGTTGGCTATCTCGTTCTGCGGCAGCCAGAGCACGGGCTGGGTGACGGGCTTGTCGTCGAACGGCCCGTCGGGGTTGGTGTAGTGGTTGAAGAAGCGGTCCTGCTTGACGTGCAGGAGCTTCGACGACGGCAGCCAGCCGCCCTGGTTGTCCAGGACGAACAGGTCGTCGTTCGGCCCCCAGCCGATGCCGTTGGGGGTGCGCAGACCGCCCGCGACGTAACTGACCTTGCCGGTCTTGCGGCTCACCTTGACGGTGGTGCCGCGGTTCTCGGCGGGCTGCGGGTCGGTGGTGGCGCCGCCGTAGTTGATGCTGACGGACAGGTTCAGGTAGAAGAACCCGTCCTTGTAGAGCAGGCCGAAGGCGAACTCGTGGAAGTTGCCGCCGAACGGCCAGGTGGCGACGGTCTCGTACGCGTCGGTGACGTCGTCGCCGTCGTCGTCCTTCAGCCGCGTCAGCTCGTGCTTCTGCGAGACGTAGAGGGAACCATCGACATACTTGATGCCCATCGGCTCCTTCAGGCCCTCGGCGACCTTCTCCACCGTCACCTTCTCGGGCGAGGTGTCGCCGGTGACGTTGTCGAGGAGGTAGACCTCGCCGGTGACGTTGTCGGTGCCGCCCCAGGTGGCCACCGCGAGCCGGCCGTCGGGCAGCCAGTCCATCGCGGACACCTGCGGCTCGAAGCCCTCGGGGCGCAGGTCGGTCAGCTTGAAGTCCGGGTGGACGCTGTTCAACGGCAGGCCGTCGCCGGGCGAGTCGGTGAAGCCCTCGCACTCCTTGCGGCCCGGCGCGGTGACGCGGACGACGCCGGCGTCGGTGCTGAGCACCGAGTTCGGCACGGTGGTGAAGCCGCCGGCGCCCGGGGGCTGCCAGGCCAGGGTGACCTGCTGGCCGCCGCCGCGCTCGAAGTGCTCGATGAACAGCGAGTGGTAGCCGGCGGTCAGCTCGACGGTGCCGTCCTTGGGGGGATCGGTGCCGTGCAGTCCGTCGTGGTCGATGACGACCTCGTTGTCGATGAGCAGCCGTGAGCCGTCGTCACTGGTGAGGCGGAAGGTGTACGTGCCGTCCTGGGGCACGTTGACGTTGGCGATGGTGTGCGAGACGAAGTTGTCCTCGAAACCGAAGTCCCCGGCGGTCGAGAAGTCGATCTGCGGCATCAGCTTGTCGACGTTCGGGGTCTGCGCGGGCTTGAGCGTACAGATCTCGTCGAGCGGGACCTGCACGTCGTACGTGCGCAGCGTCACGCCGGGCTCCTGCGGCGGGAGTTCGGCGAAGGGCTGGTTCTGCGGGCCGGGGGCCCGTTCGGGGTCGGGTGCGGGGTCGGCGCCGGCGGGTGCGGCCCAGACCCCGCCGACGAGGAAGGCCGCCGCGAGCACCGTGGTCATCCGTCTGCGGACTCGTTGGTACAGCCGTGCGGACATTCGTTCCTCCAGACGCGAAAGGGGGCGGGAAGAACCTTCGGATTCCGGGCGGGTGCGGCGCTGAGCCTAAAGACTTCGTCCGGGCCTGTCCATACTTTGTCATCCGAGAGAAAAAAGTTCCGGAACCAGCTCACGGGCGTCGCGGCGGGCGGGGAGCACGGCCTCCTCGGGCGCGGGGGTGGCCGGCCAGCGGGTGCGTACCCCCGTGTCGGCCCAACCGCCCACGGCGGCCAGGAACTTGTCGAGCGCCGGATTCGACAGGCCGCGGGCCTGGAGTGGCGCGATGTGCCGGCGGAACAGCTCGGCCAGCCGGCGCTGGACGTCCAGGGCGGCGGCCGGGTCGGTGTGCATCGACTCGTACCAGCGGACCGAGCCGGCCGGGGCGAGGGCGGCGACGTTGGAGTAACTGCCGTGCGCGCCGCGGGCGATACCGGAGGCCAGCAGATGGCCGGGGACGAAGACGGAGCAGCGGGCGGCGTCCGGACGTACGGCCTCGTACCAGTCGTCGTCGCCGCCCGCGGTCTTCAGCCCGACGAGCGCGGGCACGTCGTCCAGCAGCCGGCCCAGCAGCGTGGGTGACACCGGGGTCTTGGCGTGCGGCGGGTTGTAGAGCACCAGCGGCACCGGATCCGCCGCCTCGGCGATCCGGGCGAGGAACGCGACGGCCTCGTCGTCGGCGAGCGGCAGCCAGTCCGGCAGGATCACCTGCAGCGCGCCGGGCGCCAGTTCGCGGGCGCGGCGCACCCGGGCGAGGGCGGTCTGCGCCACCGGGTGGGAGGCGCCGATCTGGAACGGCACGCCCGCGGCGGTGCACCGCTCGGCGAGCAGTTCGTTGATGCCGTCGAACTCGTCCTCGGTCAGGGTGTGGAACTCACCGGCCGTGCCGTGCGCGTAGATCCCGTGCAGGCCCGCGTCCAGCAGCGCGTCCAGTTGTCCGGCCAGCCGGCCCCGGTCGATCGCGTCCCCGGCGTCCAGCGGCAGCAGCAGCGTTCCCCAGACCCCGGTGATGTCCTTCGCTCTGAGTGGTGTCATGCCTGGAGCGTACGAGCCCGGCGTCGGGGGCCGGCACGGGCCGTTGGTCCTAGAGCCAGCCCGCGGGGAGCGGGGCGCCCCCGTCGTGGAGATGCCGGAGCGCGGCGGCGATGGAGTGGCAGTCGAAGAGCGCCGAGTGCTCGGCGCCCGCAGCGGGCCTGGACAGGCCGAGGACCTGCCAGAGCCTGCCGGAGTTGGCCGACGCGGTCTGCGGGGCGAGGGTGTTGAGCCAGGGGCGCACGTTGAGGAAGCCGTGGGACAGGAAGCCGTGCGCGACCTGCTCGCCGCGGGCCCGGGCCCAGCCGACGTTCTCGCCGAGCACGATCATGTCGTTGCCGTACGAGAGCACCGAGCGGCCCGCGCAGAAGCCGAGGAAGTCGCCGAGCGCCGCCGCGGGGTCGCGGCCCTCGCGGTCGACGGTCTCCTGGTCGATGCCGGTCAGGTCGGTGAAGTACGGGGACAGCCGCGGGTTGACGACGGGCCGGACCAGGGTCTCGAACTCCTCCGCCACCGCGAACTCCGCGTCCAGCCGCAGGGCGCCGATCTGCACGATCTCCCGCAGCTCGCCCGGCGCCGACCAGTCCCGCTCCGGTGCTCCCGGCCACGTGGTGAACTCCAGGTCGAAGACGATGAATGACGGCACGGGGCCCTCCTCCGGTTGCGCGGCAGCCAGCGTACGGCCGCGGCCGCCCGGAACGATCAACGGGGGTGGCCGGCGGCCGTGTCGCCCGGCTTTGGTCCGGCGGCGGGTTCGGTGCCGGCGGTCCCGGTGCCGGCGGTGTGCGCGGCGGCGAGGCGGGCGTCGGCGCGGTCCGGGGCGTAGAGGTCGTCCACGACCATGGCGGCGGCGCCGACGAGGGCGGAGCGGTCGCCCAGCCGGGCGGTGACGACGTCGAGGTGCGCCGTGGTCCGCGGCATCGCGCGCCGGTAGAGCAACTCGCGTACGCCGGTGAGGAACGGCACGGAGGACAGCTCGCCCGAGATCATCAGCACCCCGGGGTTGAGCAGCGTGACGACCGTGACCAGCACCTCGCCCACCCGCTGCCCCGCCTCCCGGGCCAGCCGCACCGCCTCGGGGTGCCCGGCGGCCAGCAGGTCGCGCACGTCGGAGCCGGACGCCGCGGGCACGCCGAGGCCGTCGAGCCGGGCGGCGAGCGCGTGCCCGCTGGCGACGGCGGCGAGGCAGCCGTAGGAGCCGCAACTGCACAGCGCCTCCCGGCTGTCGTGCAGCCGTATGTGCCCGATGTCGCCGGCGCCGCCGTCGATGCCGCGGTAGATGCCGCCGTCCACGACGACGCCCGCGCCTATGCCGGTGGACGCCTTGACGAGCAGGAAGGCGGCGCAGTCGGGGAAGCCGGCGCGCTGTTCCCCGTACGCCATGAGGTTGGCGTCGTTGTCGACGAACACGGGGAGGTCCGGGGCGCCGCCCAGCCGGGCGGCGAACGTGCGCCGCAGGTGTCCGGTGAGGGGATAGCCGTCCCAGCCCGGCATGATCGGCGGCTCCACGACCCGGCCTGCGGCGACGTCCACGGGGCCGGGCACGGACAGCCCGATGCCGCACACCCGCGCCGCGCTCTCCCCCGCCTGTGCCAGCAGCGGGCCGAACCAGCGGCACACCTCCGCCAGCACCGGCTCGGGACCGTCGCCGATGACCAGCGGCCCGGTCCTCTCGGCGAGTAAGTTGCCCGCGAGGTCGAGCACGGCGGCCCGGCCGTGCCGGGTCTCCAGGTCGGCGGCCAGGACGACGGCGTGCCGGTCGTCGAACTCCAGCCGGGCGGAGGGCCGTCCGCCGGTGGAGGTGCCGGCCACCTCGCGGATCCAGCCGGCGCGGAAGAGCTGGTCGAGGCGGAGCCCGACGGTGGACCGGGACAGCCCGGTGGCCCGCTGCAGCTCGGCGCGGGTGGGCGCCTGGCCGCTGCGGATGAGGCGCAGCAGGCGGCCCGCGCTCGCCGGGTTCCCGGCCATCGTCCACCCTGTTCCCTGCTCGTCGGCGCGCCGGGGGCACCGGTGCGCCGGCCGGTCGGCCGGTCCGCGCGCGCCGCCCTGGTGCGGGCGCGCTCCCCCGGAGAACAGAAGTACCACGCGGGGCCGGCGACCGCCGAGCGGGGCGGGGTTGCGCGGGCGCCGGGCGGGGGTTCAGCGGCGGTGGCGTGCGCGGCGTACGGCCAGGGCGACGGCGGCGAGCGCCGTCGCGACCGCGGCTCCGGCGGCGGCCCGCTTGGCGACGGGGACGCCGGCCGTGCGGACCAGGTCCAGCGGCTTTGACCCGGGGTCGGCGGTCCGTACCGCGGGGGCGGCGGGCCCGGCTCCGGACGGCGGCCCGGCTCCGGCCCCGGCCGCGGTTTCCGCCGCTGCTTCGGCCGCGGCGGCCTCCCCGTCCGGCTCCCGGTCAGGGCCCGCGCCCGTGGCGGTCTCCGCGCCGCCGTCCGCCAGCTTCCCCGCCAGGCACTCCGCGAACCGCCCCACCAGCCGATCGCCCACCTCCGCCAGCACCCCCCGCCCGAACTGCGCGGGCCGGCCCGTGACCGCCAGGTCCGTCACCACCGACACCCGCGTGCCGCCACCGGTCTCCGTCAGCTCCCCGGTGACCGTGGCGCGCGCCGTACCCGTGCCGCGGGTCTCCTTGCCGTTCGCGGAGAGCACCATGCGGCGGCCCGCCCCGTCCTTCTCCTGGAAGGAGGCCGTGCCCCGGTAAGTGAGCGTGATCGGGCCGACCTTCACCTTCACCGTGCCGCGCACCGTCTCGCCGTCGAAGCTCTCGACCGCCGCCCCCGGCATGCAGGGCGCGATGCGCTCGATGTCGAGCAGGGCCCGCCACGCCTCGTCGGCCGGTACGGGAACGGTGAACTCGTGCCGCAGCTCCATGGCGGTCCCTTCGTTGCCGGTTCGTCGTCATGCGTCGGCCGCTCCCCTCACGACCGCCGCCAGCCGTTCGAGTGCGGCCAGGCTGTGCCCGGCCACGAAGGTGTCGACGTGTGGCAGCACCGCGGCCATGCCGCCGGCGAGCGGCGCGTAACCGGGGCGCGCCTTGCGCGGGTTGGCCCAGACCACGCGGTGCGCCAGCCGGTGCAGCCGGCGGGCCTGGGCGCCGAGCAGGGTGACGTCCCCGCGCTCCCAGCCGTCGGAGAGCACGACGACGACCGCGCCGCGGGCCAGGCCGCGCTGCCCCCAGCGGTCGAGGAAGGCCCGCAGGGTCTCGCCGAGCCGGGTGCCGCCGCTCCAGTCCGGCACGGCGGTGCCGACGGCGGCCAGTGCGGCGTCCGGGTCGCGGTGGGACAACTGCCGGGTGACGCGGGTCAGCCGGGTGCCGAGCGTGAAGACCTCGGTGGCGGGGGCGGCGCGGGCGGGGCGGCCGTGGCGGGCGGCGTGGGCGAAGCGCAGCAGGGCGTCGGCGTACGCGGACATGGAGCCGCTGACGTCGAGCAGCAGGACGACGCGGCGTGGCTTGTGCACGGGGGCGCGGTGGCGCAGGGCGGCCGGTTCGCCACCGCCGCGCAGCACTTCCCGCACGGTACGCCGCGGGTCGACGGCGCCGCGGCGGGCCGGGCGGCGGCGGGCGGTGCGGCGGTGCTCGCCGCGGAGCGCGAACGCCGTGCGCAGCCGGTGCAGTTCGGCGCGCTCCGCGGCGGTGAGCCCGGCGATGTCGCGGTGCCGGAGCACCTCGGCGGAGCCGGCGCGGGCGGCGGCGGGGGCCGCGGGGCCGGTGCGGTCGCCGTCGTCGCCGGGCGCCTGGACCGCGGCGGGAGCGGTGCGGCGGACGCGGGGCGGTGGCGTGGTACGGGGCGGGCGCGGGGGCACCGAGCGGTCGCCGAAGTACGCGGCGAACGCGCGGTCGTAGGGCGCCAGGTCCTCCGCGCGCCCGCAGAGCGTGAGCCGGCCGGCCCAGTACACCTCGCCCCGCCCGGTACCGAGCGCGTCCACGGCGCCGAGGAACGCCTGCACCCGCTCGCCGCCGGCCGGCACCCCCGTCTCCCGCAGCGCCCGCGCGAACCCGAGGAGCACGGCGACGCCGTCGCCCCAGCCGCCGGGTCCGGCCGGACCCGTGGCACCGGCACCCGGGCCGTCAGCAGCGCGGCCGGCATCCGGCACACCCGCGTGGGGCCAGCCCCGGCCCGTACCCCGGCGGCCCCCTTCCGCTTCCCGCTCTCCCGCCACCGCGGGTCAGCTCCCCCGGGCCGCGGCCAGCAGCCCGCGCAGGTCCAGTGCCGTCGCGCGCTCGGTGTCCTCGCGGTACTTCAGCACCGAGCCCAGGGTGGCCACCGCCAGGTCCGCGTCCAGCTCCGTCGCGCCGAGCGCCGCGAGCGCCTCGGCCCAGTCGATCGTCTCCGCCACCCCCGGCGGCTTGACCAGGTCCATGGCGCGCAGCTCGTGGACCGCCGCGGTCACCTGCTCCGCGAGCCGCCGCGCCACCCGGGGGCGGCGGCTGCGGACGATCGCCAGCTCGCGGGCGTAGCCGGGGTGGGCGAACCAGTGGAACAGGCAGCGCCGTTTGAGCGCGTCGTGGACCTCCCGGGTGCGGTTGGAGGTGAGCACGACCACCGGCGGGGTCTCGGCCCGCAGCGTGCCCAGCTCCGGGATCGTCACCGCGTACTCCGACAGCAGTTCCAGCAGGAACGCCTCGAACTCGTCGTCCGCGCGGTCGATCTCGTCGATCAGCAGCACGCTCGGGTTCGTCCGCAGCGCGCGCAGCAGCGGCCGGGCCACGAGGAACCGCTCGCCGTACAGCTCGTCCTCCAGGCGGCCCGCGTCCGTGGCGCCCGCCGCCTGCGCCGCCCGCAGGTGCAGCAACTGACGCGGGAAGTCCCAGTCGTAGAGGGCCTGGGAGGCGTCGATGCCCTCGTAGCACTGGAGCCGGATCAGCGGCGCGCCGAGGACGTCGGCGAGGGCGGCGGCCAGCGCGGTCTTGCCCGCGCCGGCCTCGCCTTCGCAGAACAGCGGGCGGTGCAGGGTGAGGGCGAGGTGGCAGGCGGTGGCCAGGCCCTCGTCGGCGAGATAGCCCGTGGCCTCCAGCCGGGCCCGCAGGTCCCCGACGGACGCGGGCCGCACGTGCGTTGCGGGTACGGGCCGTGCGGCCCCTGACGCGGACCGCACGGCCTCCGGTGCCCGCGCGTCGCGGGCGACGCCGTGCGGCCCGCGCCTCTCCGGCTCCCCCGCCGGCTCCTCACGCGCCACCGCGCTCGCCTCCTCGGGCTCCGGCCGTCCCGTCCCGGCCGCCCGTCACGCCGGGCCGGCCGCCGCGAGCACCGCCCTGCGGGTGAGCACCCGGGCGAGGTGCGCGCGGTACGCGGCCGAACCCGACAGGTCCGCCGCCGGGCGCGTGCCCTCCGCCGCGGCGGAGGCCGCCTGGGCGACCGACTCCTCCGTGGCCTCGGCCCCGGCGAGCGCCGCCTCGACGGCCGCCGCCCGCACCGGCGTCGGGCCCATGCTGGTCAGCCCGATCCGGGCCTCGGCGACCCGCCCGCCGTCGCGCCGCACCGCGGCGGCCACGCCGACCAGCGCCCACGCCTGCGCCGCCCGGCTGAACTTCTCGTAGCGAAAGCCCCAGCCGTCGTACTTGGGCACCCGGATCTCGGCCAGCAGTTCGCCCGGCGCCAGCGCCGTGGTCAGGTAGTCGGTGAAGAACTCCCGCGCCGGGACCGTCCGCCGCCCGCCGGGTCCCACCGCGGTCAGCTCGGCGTCCAGCGCGAGCACCACCGCCGGCAGGTCGGCGGCGGGGTCGGCGTGGGCCAGCGAGCCGCCGAGGGTGCCGCGGTGCCGGACCGCCGGGTCGGCGACGGTGGCGGTGGCCGCAGCGAGCAGCCCGGCGTGGCGGCGTACCAGCGGGTCGGCGAGCACGTCGTGGTGCGTCGTCAGCGCGCCGATCACCAGCGCGTCGCCGTCGTCGCGTACGCCGCTCAGCTCCGGGATCCGGCCGGCGTCCACGACGAGGTCGGGGAGGGCCAGTCGCATCCGCAGCAGCGGCAGCAGGCTCTGCCCGCCGGCGAGGACCTTCGCCTCGCGCCCGGCGGCCTCGGCGTCGGCGAGGGCGCCGACGGCCTCGCCGACCGACTCGGGCCGTACGTAGTCGAATGCCGCGGGGATCATGCGGAGGCTCCCTTCGCCGCCTGCGCGTCCTGGATCGCCCGCCACACGCGCTCCGGCGTGCAGGGCATCCGCACGTCGGTGACGCCCAGCGGGCGCAGCGCGTCGACGATCGCGCCGACGACCGCCGGCGTGGAGGCGATCGTGCCGGCCTCGCCGACGCCCTTGACGCCCAGCGGGTTGGACGTGGCGGGGGTCTCGGTGCGGTCGGTGACGAAGTCGGGCAGGTCGGGGGCGGCGGGCACGTGGTAGTCGGCGAGGGTGCCGGAGACGAGGTTGCCGTCGTCGTCGTAGACGGCCTCCTCGTACAGCGCCTGCGCGATGCCCTGGGCCAGCCCGCCGTGCACCTGGCCCTCCACGATCAGCGGGTTGACGACCTTGCCGACGTCGTCCACGGCGACGTACGAGCGGATGCGGACCGCCCCGGTCTCCGTGTCCACCTCGACCGCGCAGAGGTGGGTGCCGTGCGGATACGAGAAGTTGTCCGGCTCCACGACGTGCCCCGCGTTGATCGTCGGCTCCATGCCGTCGGGCAGATCGTGGCCGGTGAAGGTCGCGAAGGCGACCTCCTGGATCGTCTTCGTCGCCTCCGGCGAGCCGCGGACGGCGAAGGTGCCCGCCGTGAACTCCAGGTCCTCCTCGCTCGCCTCCATCAGATGGGCCGCGACCCGGCGCGCCTTGCCGACGACCTTCACCGCCGCCTCGTGCACGGCGACCCCGCCGACGACGAGCGAGCGCGAGCCGTAGGTGTCCATGCCCTGCGGCGCGATGCGGGTGTCACCGTGGAGCACGTCGACGTCCTCGACGGGCACGCCGAGCACGTCGGCGGCGATCTGGCTCCAGGTGGTGGCGTGCCCCTGGCCGTGCGGGCTGGTGCCGGTGATCACCTCGACCTTGCCGGTGGGCAGCATGCGGATGCTCGCCGCCTCCCAGCCGCCGGCCGCGTACCGCAGGTCGCGCAGGACGCGGCTGGGCGCCAGGCCGCACATTTCGGTGTACGTGGAGACGCCGACGCCGAGCCGCACGGTGTCACCGCGGGCGTGCCGCTCGCGCTGCTCGGCGCGGAGGGCGGCGTAGCCGAAGTGGGCGAGGGCCTTGTCGGTGGCTGCCTCGTAGTTGCCGCTGTCGTAGGTGAGGCCCGCGACCGAGGTGTACGGGAACTCGCCGTGCCCGATCCAGTTGCGCCGGCGCAGTTCGACGGGGTCGAGGCCGAGTTCCGCGGCGAGTTCGTCCATGACGCGTTCGACGGCGTACGTGGCCTCGGGGCGGCCGGCGCCGCGGTACGCGTCGGTGGGGGTCTTGGTGGTGAAGACGCCGGTGCAGTGGAAGGCGTAGGCGTCCATCTTGTAGATCCCCGGGTACATGAAGGCGCCGAGGATCGGGATGCCGGGGGTGACGAGCATGAGGTACGCGCCCATGTCGGCCAGCAGGTCGACCTTCATGCCCAGCAGCCGGCCGTCGCGGGTCGCGGCGACCTCGACGTCCTGGATCTGGTCGCGGCCGTGGTGGGTGGCGAGATAGCCCTCGGAGCGGGACTCGGTCCACTTCACCGGGCGCCCGAGCCGCTTGGCGACGACGAGCGCGAGGGCCTCCTCGGCGTACACCTGGAGCTTGGAGCCGAACCCGCCGCCGACGTCGGGGGCGATGACGCGGATCTTCTGCTCGGGGATGCCGGTGACGACGGCGAGCATCACGCGCAGGATGTGCGGGATCTGGGTGGCGGAGTACAGGGTGTACTCGTCGGCGCCGGTGGCCGCGGGGGCGGCGACCACCGCGCGCGGCTCCATGGCGTTGGGGATGAGGCGCTGCTGTACGTAGCGGCGGGTGACGACGACGTCGGCGCGGGCCCTGGCCGCGGCGTAGTCCCCGCTCGCCAGGGGCCAGTCGAAGCAGCGGTTGGTGCCCTTGCCGGCGTGGACGAGCGGGGCGCCGTCGGCGAGCGCGGCCTCCATGTCGAGCACGGGCGGCAGCGGGGTGTAGTCGACCTCGACGGCCTCCAGCGCGTCGGCGGCGGCGTAGCGGTCGCGGGCGACGACGACGGCGACGGGGTCGCCGGCGTGGCGTACCTCGTCGACGGCCAGCGGCGGGTGGTCGGGGTGGACGATGTCCTCGGTGACCGGCCAGGCGCAGGGCAGGGAGCCCAGCTCGCCGTCGAGGTCGGCGGCGCCGAACGCGGCGACCACGCCGGGGCGGTCGCGGACGGCCGTGAGGTCGAGGCGGTCGATGCGGGCGTGCGCCATCGGGCTGCGCAGCACCGCCATGTGGAGCATCCCGGGCAGGGTGATGTTGTCGGTCCAGCTCGTCCGGCCGGTGACCAGGCGGGCGTCTTCCTTGCGCGGGTGGGAGCGGCCGACGGCGGGCGCGGCCTGCTCTGCGGTGGTCATATCGCGGCCTCCCCGGCGTCGTCGGCACCGGCACCTGTTCCCGCTCCGGCTTCGGCGGCGGCGAGGACCGCGCGCACGATGTTCTGGTAGCCGGTGCAGCGGCAGAGGTTGCCCTCCAGGCCGTGTCTGACCTCCTCGGCGGTCGGGTGCGGATTGGCGCGCAGCAGGTCACGGGCGGCGAGGATCATGCCGGGTGTGCAGTAGCCGCACTGCAGCCCGTGCTCCTCGTGGAAGGCCCGCTGCAGCGGGTGCCACCGGCCGTCGGCGGCCAGCCCCTGGATCGTCGTCACCTCCGCCCCGTCCGCCTGAACGGCCAGCATGGAGCAGGATTTGACGCTCGCGCCCGCCACGTCGACCGTGCAGGCACCGCAGTTGCCGGTGTCGCAGCCGACGGGTGTGCCGGTCAGGCCCAGGCGGTCGCGCAGGTAGTGCACGAGGAGCAGGCGCGGCTCCACGTCGTCCTCGTAGGTCGTGCCGTCGACTGTGACCGAGATGCGGCTCATGTGCCCTCCCCGGATCGGACGGGTCCGTGGCGCTGTGGTGTGCGCCACTGTAGGACCGCATCCGGGGCGGGGGAACTAGGCCGTCGTACGCAGGAATTCCCCGAGGCCCGCGACCAGCCGCTCGACGTCCTCGGCCGAACTGTACGGCGCCAGACCGGCCCGCAGTCCGCCGCCGTCGCCGAGCCCGAGGCGGCGGGAGGCCTCCAGGGCGTAGAAGGAGCCGGAGGGGGCGTTGACGCCGCGCCCGGCCAGGAAGCGGTACGCCGCCTCGGTGCCGCGGCCGTCGAGGGTGAGCAGCAGGGTCGGGGTGCGGTGGGCGGCGCGGGAGCGCAGGGTCACGCCGGGCAGGGGGGCGAGGCCGTCCTCCGCGCTGAGCCGCAGCGCGTCCTCGTGGGCTTCGATCGCCGCGTACGCCCGGATCAGCCGCGCCCTGCGGTCGCCGCCGGCGTCGGGCTCGGGATCGAGGCCGGCGAGGAAGTCGACGGCGGCGCGGGCCCCGGCCAGCAGCTCGTACGGCAGCGTGCCCTGCTCGAAGCGCTGCGGCACGGCGTCGGTGGCGGGCAGCAGCTTGTCCGGCGCGAGGCTGCGCAGCAGTTCGGGCCGAGCGCCCAGCACGCCCAGGTGCGGGCCGAGGAACTTGTACGGGGAGCAGACGACGAAGTCCGCGCCGAGCGCCTCGGCGTCGACGGCGGCGTGCGCGGCGTAGTGCACCGCGTCGACGTGGACCAGTGCCCCCGCGTCGTGTGCCATCCGGGCCAGTTCCGGCACCGGCGGCCGGGTGCCGATGAGGTTGGCGGCGGCGGTGACCGCGACCAGCCGGGTCCGCTCGGAGAGCACGGCGGCCAGGTGACCGGGGGTCAGCTCGCCGGTGTCCGGGTCGAAGTCGCACCAGCGCACCGCCGCCCCGGCGTGCTCGGCGGCCTGCACCCAGGGGCGGATGTTCGCGTCGTGGTCGAGGCGGGTGACGACGACCTCGTCGCCCGGCCCCCACGTGCGGGCCAGGGTGCGGGCGACGTCGTACGTGAGCTGCGTGGCGCTGCGCCCGAAGACGACGCCGCCGGCCGGCACGCCGAGCAGGTCGGCGAGCGCGGCGCGGGCGCCGTCCACGATCGCCTCGGCGTTGCGCTCCGCGGCCGTGACACGGCCCTGGTTGGACAGCGGGGCGCCCAGCGCCGCCGCCATCGCCTCGATGACGGGGGCCGGCGTCTGGGTGCCGCCGGGGCCGTCGAAGTAGGCGGTCCCGTCCTTCAGCGCCGGGATGCGGGCGCGTATCGCGGCCAGGTCGTACGTCACGGGCGGCCTCCTGCCGGTGCCGGGGATCACCAGTGTGCGCGCTCACCCCCCGCCGGCGGGAGACCGCCCGCGGCTCAGGCGACGGTGACCGGGTGGCGGACGACCGCGTCGAAGAGGTAGCCCTGGTCGTTGTGGACGGTCCGCGCGGGCTGGGTGCGGCCGCTGGCGTCGGTGGCGCGGGCGCGTACGTCGGCCGGGCCGGGACGCTCCGGGCGCCAGGTGGCCGACCAGCGCACCCAGCCGTCGGCGCGCGGGGCGTCGGCGAGCCGGGCGCGGCGCCAGGTGACGCCGCCGTCGGTGCTGACCTCCACGGCCCGTACGCCGCCCGCGCCGGACCAGGAGCGGCCGGTCAGGCGGTGTGTCTCGCCGGCGGCGAGGGTGGCGTTCCAGGGCAGTTCGAAGGCGCTCTTGAGGGTCTGCCGGCTGAGCGGCTCGCTGCCCTCGGGCGGGTAGGAGGGGCCGAAGAGCCGGTAGAAGTCGGTGTTCCACGGGGAGTACAGCGGCTCGGCGGAGACCTGCACGTCGCCGACCCACTTGATCGAGGAGATACCCACCCACGACGGTACGAGCACGCGCACCGGGTGCCCGTGGTCGGCGGGCAGCGGCTCGCCGTTCATCTCGTACGCGAGGATCACGTCGTCCAGCGCCTTGGCCACCGGCAGCGGGCGGCGCACGTGGCCGAGGTTGATCCCGTCCGCCACGTACTCGCCGTCCAGCCCGCGCGGCATCACGTCGACCGCGCGCCGGGTGAGCCCGGCCCGCCGCAGCACGTCGCCCAGGCGGGCGCCGCGCCAGCGCGCGACGCCGATGGCGCCGAGGGTCCACGAGGTGCCGGAGACGGTGCCGCCCTGCTGGCTGGCGAAGAAGCTGCGGCCGTTGCCCGCGCACTCCACGAACGCGGACCGGACCGCGGCGGGCAGCGCCTTGAGGTCGTCGAGCCCGAACTCCGCCTCGCCGCCGCGCAGTCCGTCGCCCCAGACGCGCAGGCTCCAGTCGGCGGCGTCGAGCACGGGGGTGGCGGTGTGGTTGCGGACGAAGAAGCGGTCGGCGGGGGTGAGGTAGCCGGTGTCCTTCAGGGCGGGCCAGTTGGTCTCGGCGTTGGTGCCGCGGACCGTGAACAGCTCGGGTGGCAACGGCTTGACGATGCCGGCGGCGGCCCGGGGTGCGGACGCCGCCGCCCCCGCGGGTGCCGCGCCGAGCGCGCCCAGGGCGCCGGCCCCGCCGGCGGCGGCGAAGAGCCGCAGCATGTCGCGCCGGGCGACACCCGGGGTGCGGGCGTCACCGTCGAGCCACTGGCGCAGGCGGCGGCGGTCGTACGAGGTCTCGTCGGACGGCTGCGATTTCGGCATGACGTCGATCATCCGGGCGCCCGTCCGCAGAACGCCATTGCCTGTTTGTGAAGAACTCGTGAAACCACCCGGAGGGCGTACGGGCCGCGGGCCCGGCTCGCGCACGGGAGCGAAACGAAGCGCGAGTGACGAGCGTTCGTGCGAGGGACGGGCGAGACGGACCGCGCCTGCGGGTGGATTACGCGCGCAGGGGGCGTACTCGGGCGCGGCGCGGAGCAACGTGTGGCCGTGACCCGGGAGAAGACACCGCGCGCCGCGCGGCCCGCCGTACGCGCCGCCGTGCTGCTGGCGGCGCTCGCCGCCACCGGCCCGGCCGCGGCCACGGGCGCGGCGCCGGCCGCCGCCGACGCCCCGCGGACCGCCGCCGTACGGGGGTTGGCCCTGCCCGCCGACGGGTGCGTGCGCGTCGGCGGGGACCTGCCGCTGGAGGAACTGGGGCGTATCGCACGGGAGCAGGGCGTCGGGGAGGCGGTGCGGCAGGGGTGCGGCAAGAAGCCCTCGCCGACGCCCACCCCGAAGCCGCCCTCGCCGACCCCCACGCCGTCGCCGTCGCCGTCGCCGACGCCGACGCCGACCCCGACACCGACGCCCGCGCCGCCCCCTCCGTCCCCTACGCCGTCGCCGCGGGCACCCGCGCCCGCACCGCCGGAGCCGGCCGCGCCCGAGCCCGCCGTGCCGCCGGCCGCCGCGCCCGCACCACCGACGCCCACACCCACGCCCGCGCCCAGCCGCACGCCGGGCCCCGACCCCGCCCCCTCGCCCTCGCCCTCGCCCTCGCTGCGGCCCCTCTACCACGAGCCGCCGCCCCGGGAAGTCGACGAAGGCACCTCGCCCGTCACCAGGACGCTCCTCTTCGTCGCCCCCGCGATCCTCGCCGCCGCCGCCCTCAGCGGCTCCGGCGCAGCGGCCCGTAACCGCTCCTGACCGCCCCGCAGCCCGACCGCCGGAGGCATCCCGTGTCCGAATGGCTCATGCTCACCCTCGCGATGGCCACGGCCATCGCGATCGTCGTGCTCATCACCGTCCTCCGGCACCGCCGCCCCGACGAGGAGTTCGACCCCGACGAGACCCCCGACGTCATCGAGTACATGACGATGATGATCGGGGTGGTGTACGCGATCGTGCTGGGCCTGGCGATCGCCGGCGTCTGGGAAGCCAAGAGCAGCGCGGAGGACTCGGTGCAGCGGGAGGCGTTCGCGCTGCACGAGACCAGCGAGCGGCTGGCCGAGTACCCGGCCCCGGTGCGCGAGGAGATCCGCGCGGACATCGCGGCGTACGTCGGCTACGCGGTGCACGAGGAGTGGCCGGCGATGCAGGACGGCGACGGCCTCGACGAGCGCGGCGACGAGCTGCTGGACGAGGTACGCCGCGGACTCGTCGCGTACGTGCCGGAGACCGACGCCGAGAACCGCGCCGCCTACGCGCTGGGCGACCAGATCGCCGCGGCCGAGGAGGCCCGCAACGAGCGGGCGTTGAACTCGGGGCCCACGATGCCGTCGCTGGTGTGGTTCGGTCTGATCGCCGGCGGTCTGGTGGCCATGGGCATGGTCTTCGCGCTGCAGATCCAGCGCTCGGCGCGCGAGTTGATCCTCGCCGGGCTGCACAGCGGGCTGCTGGCGTTCCTGCTCTTCCTGGTCTGGGAGTTCGACCAGCCCTACGTCCGCGACTCGGCGGGCATGCTGGAGCCGTTCACCACGCTCTTCCCGAAGGCCGCCGGCTGACACCCCGCCGCTCCCCCGCGTCGGTGGCGGCCCGGCCGCCGCCTCAGGTTGTAGCGTCGCCGCATGACGCACTCACCGACCGCACCGTCACCGGGCGCCGCCGGGCCCACGTTCGACCTCGGCGGCGACATGCCGGTCGGCCGTATCGGCTACGGCACGATGCGGCTCACCGACCACCCCGGCATCCCCCCGTCGGAAGCGGTCATCTGGGAGCCGCCGCGGGACCGGGCCGGGGCCGTCGCCGTGCTGCGGCGCGCGGTCGAGCTGGGTGTGGGGCTCATCGACACCGCCGACTCCTACGCCCTCGGCGCCGTCGAGGAGGTCGTCGCCGAGGCGCTGCACCCGTACCCGGACGGGGTCGTCGTCGCCACGAAGGCGGGCCTCGCCAGACCGGGCCCGGGGCAGTGGGTGCCGCTGGGCCGGCCCGCGTATCTGCGGCAGCAGGCGGAGCTGAGCCTGCGCCGGCTGCGTACCGACCGCATCGACCTGTTCCAGTTGCACCGCGTCGACGCCGACGTGCCGCTCGCCGACCAGGTCGGGACGCTGAAGGAACTCCAGGACGAGGGCAAGGTGCGGCACATCGGCCTGTCCGAGGTCGACGTCGGGCAGCTGCGCGCGGCGCGCGAGATCGCCACGATCGCCTCCGTGCAGAACCTCTACAACCTCGCGATGCGCGACCACGAGGCCGTCGTCGACTACACCGCCGCCGAGGGCATCGCCTTCGTGCCGTACTTCCCGATGGCCGTCGGCACGCTGGCCGCGCCCGGCGGCCCGGTCGCGGAGGTGGCCGCCGAGCTGGGCGCCACGCCGGCGCAGACGGCGCTGGCCTGGCTGCTGCGCCGGGCGCCGAACGTGCTGCCCATCCCGGGCACGACGTCGCCCGGTCATCTGGCGGAGAACATGGCCGCACGGGATCTGACGCTGTCGGACGAGCAGTTCGCCCGCCTGTCCGCGGTCGGCGGCTGACCGGGCGCGGCCCTACGGGCAGCGCACGATCTGGCCCGCGTACGACAGGTTGCCGCCGAAGGCGAAGAGCAGCACCGGCGCGCCGGATTCCACCTCGCCGCGCGCCACCAGCTTGGAGAAGGCCAGCGGCACGCTCGCCCCCGAGGTGTTGCCCGACTCGGTGACGTCGGTGGCGACGACGGCCTGCGGGGCGCCCAGGCTGCGCGCGAGCGGCTCGATGATCCGCAGGTTCGCCTGGTGCAGCACGATCGCGCCGAGGTCCGCCGGCGCCACGCCGCCGCGCTCGCAGACCCGGCGGACGATCGGCGGCAGCTCCTTGACGGCCCAGCGGTAGACGGCCTGGCCCTCCTGGGCGAAGACGGGCGGCGAGCCCTCGATGCGTACCGCGCGCCCCATGCCGGGCGCGGAGCCCCACACGACGGGGCCGACGGCGCCCGCCTCGTCGGGGCCCGCCGCGGGGGCGAGCACGGCGGCACCGGCGCCGTCGCCGGTGAGGACGGCGGTCGAGCGGTCGGTCCAGTCGGTGACGCCCGTCAGCTTCTCCGCGGCGATGACCAGGGCGCGGCTCGCGGCACCGGCCCGGAGGGTGTGGTCGGCCTGGGCGAGGGCGTGGGTGAAGCCGGAGCAGGAGACGTTGACGTCGATGGCCGCCGGCGCGGGGATGCCCAGCCGCTCGGCGACCCGCGCGGCGATGCTCGGCACCCGGTGCTCGGCGGTGCAGGTGGCGACCATGACGAGGTCGACGTCCTCGGTCTTGGTGCCGGCGCCGGCGAGGGCCTTGGCGGCGGCGTGCGCGGCCATCATGTCCACGGTCTCGTCGTCGGCCGCGACGTGCCGGGTACGGATGCCGACCCGGCTGCGGATCCACTCGTCGTCGGTGTCGACGAACTTCGCCAGATCGTCGTTCGTCAGCACCTTCCCGGGCTGGTAGTGGCCGAGTGCGAGGATCCGCGATCCGGTCATGGGCCGCCTCCGCTGGGGTGACTGGTCGTCCGCTGTCCTTCGAGTCTGCCGGGTGTGCCCCGGGTTGGGCAGTGGAGATCCATCAAAGCGGCGGCGCGGGTCTTTGGCGGGGTGTGCCCTTGCCGCGCCGCCGCCTCACCTTCCGTGCGCCCCTACGTGAGGGACTGCGGGTAGTCGGTGATGATGCCGTCGACGCCGAGGCCGGCCATCTTGCGCATCGCGCCGGGCTCGTCGACGGTCCAGACGTTGATGTCCATGCCCAGCTCGTGGACGCGGTCGACCAGGGCCTGGTCGGTGACGGTGTACTGCGGGTTGACCTGGTCGGCCCACTCGCTCAGCGCGACCAGCTCGGCCTCGGTGGGACGGTCGGCGTCGAGGAAGCCGATGGGCACCTCGGGCATGAGGTTCTTGAAGCCCTGTGCGTCGTCCGTCTCGAAGGACTGCACGGCCAGTTGGCCGTTCGCCAGCGCGCGCTCGACGTAGGCCGGCCTGGCCTGCAGCAGTTCGGCGAGGTCCGCGGGCAGGCCGGCGTCGTAGTGCCCGCACGGGCTGATCTCGGCGAGCAGGCCGGACTTCCTGTCGATGAGGTCGATGACGCGGTCGACGGTGATGATCGGCTCGCCGGCGTACCTGGCCGAGAACCAGGAGCCGGCGTCCAGGCGGCTCAGCTCGGCCCAGGTGAAGTCGGAGACGCGGTAGCTCGGCCGGCCGGGGTAGACCTCCTCGATGTCGGTGGTCCGCTCCATGGTGCAGTCGTGGAAGTTGACGAGCTTGCCGTCCTTCGTGCGCTGCACGTCGATCTCGACGAAGTCGGCGTCCTGGCGGACCGCCAGCCGGGTCGCCGCCGCGGTGTTCTCCGGCGCCACGCCGGAGGATCCGCGGTGGGCGATGACGTCGGGCCCGGCGGACGCGGCCTGGGCGACGGACGCGCCTGCGAGGACGCCCGCGGCCGTCAGGGCCGCGAGGACGGGCGCCGCCCGCAGCAGGGATCTCACGAGCTTCACAATTGACCTTCGCTCTCGTGGTGTTGGTGGTGCTGCCGAGGCTGAAGACGTGACGTTAAACAAGACGGACGATCACGTAAAGAGGCCGTGATCGGGACATGACCATGCTTGCCCGGGGCTGTCCCGGATGCTGGGATGCGGTGGTGCGCGTACGGTCCCCGGTGGCCGGCTGCGCGCGGGAGAGGCGGAGCGATGCGGAGCGTACGGCGCGGCGGGAAGCTGGGCGGTCTGGTGGTGCTGGCGGTACTGGTGACGGCGCTGGGGGCGGGGTGCGGTGCGCCGGGCAGGCAGGGGCCGGAGCCGGACGACGGACGGCGGGAGCACGAGGCGCGAGACACGGAGCAGGCGCGGGAGAGCCGGCAGGCGCGCAAGGACGGGACCGGGCACGAGGCGCGTGCCGTGCGCGTGGCCACGTACAACGTCTACCTCGGCGCCGACTTGAAGCCCCTGTTCGACGCGGGGAGCCGGGAGGAGCTGGCCGCTCGTGCGGGCGAGGTGTACGCGGCGATGGAGGCGACGGACTTCCGCGAGCGCGCGACGGCCCTCGCCGACCTGCTTTCGGCGCGCGGGCCCGAGGTCGTGGGGCTCCAGGAGGTGGCCCGCTGGGAGAGAGGTCCCGCGGGCGGCGAGCTGACGGTCCGCTACGACTTCCTGCGGTTGCTGCTCGACGAACTCGCCGCCCGCGGCACCCCCTACCGGGCCGTCGCCGCGAACGACAACTTCACCGGTCGCATGCCCGTCTCGGCCACCGAGGAGGCGCGGTTCACCGACCGGGACGTGATCGCCGTACGCGACGGGCCGGCCGCCTCCCGGCCGCGTACGTCGCACGCCGCCTCCGCGGCGTACGACGCGAAGGCCACCCTGCCCTCCCGCATCCCCGGCCTCTCCTTCGAGATCCCGCGCGGCTGGTCGTCCGTGGACGTCACGGTGCCCGGCGGGACGTTCCGCTTCGCCACCACCCACCTGGAGGCGTTCGGCACCCCCGAGGTACGCGCCGCCCAGGCCCGCGAGCTGGCCGCCGCGCTCGCCGGCTCGCCGCACCCCGTCGTGCTGACCGGCGACTTCAACTCCCGCCCCACCGACGCCCGCGGTGCCTACGGGACCCTCGCCGAGGCCGGCTACGCGGACGCCTGGCCGGCGGCGGGCGGCGGCCCGGAGGGCGGCTGGACGGCGGGGCAGAGCGGGTCGCTGCTGGAGGAGGACGAGCTGTCCCACCGCATCGACCACGTGCTGTACCGGCCGGACGGTGTGCGGGCGGTCACGGCGGAGGTGATCGGCGACCGGGAGGCGGACCGCTCCACGCCGACGGGGTACTGGCCGTCGGACCACGCGGGGGTGGTCGCAGAACTCCGGCTCGGGGGCGGGCGGTAGCCGGTGCCGGCGGCGGGCCTCTCAGCCTCGGCCGTCCTCCGGTCGCCTACCGTCCGCGGGCCCGGCATCCGGCTGCGCGGCCGGCGCGTCCTGCCGCGGCAGCGCCGCGCCCGCGGCCGTACGCCAGCGGTCGAGGAACTCCTCCGCGCGCGCCCGCGGCCAGCGCGGCTCGTACGTCCTGCCCGGCGTCCACCGCGGCACCGCGTCGGCTGCGGTCAGCTCCGGCTCCAGCGCCATCCGGGCCAGCGCCGCGGCGCCGAGCGCGGTGGCGTGCGGCGAGGGGTAGACGTCGACGGGCACCTGCGAGAGGTCGGCCTGCGCCTGCATCAGCGTACGGCTGCGGGTCAGCCCGCCGTCCACCCGGAGCCGGGTGAGCGGGCCGCCGAGGTCGGCGGCCACCAGCCCCGTGACCTCCGCGACCTGGGCGGCGACGCCCTGCAGCACGGCGAGCACCAGGTGCTCCCGGCGGCTGGCCAGCGTCAGCCCGGCGAACGACGCGGTGGCCTCCGAGCGCCACCAGGGCGCGGCGAGCCCGGCGAAGGACGGCACGCACACCACCCCCGCGGCGTCCGCCGCCGCCACCTCGTCCAGCTCCGCCGCCGAGCCGACCAGGCCCAGCTCGGTCAGCCAGCGCACCGCGGAGGCCGCCGTGTACACCTGGCCGTCCACGCAGTACGGCGTCGCGCCGCGGGCCCGCCAGGCGACCGACGTGGTCAGCCCGGAGCCGGAGCGCACCGCGGCCTCGCCGGTGTTGGCGAGCAGGAACGCCCCGGTCCCGTACGTGCACTTGGCGGTGCCCGCGGTCAGACAGCCCTCGCCGAACAGCGCCGCCTGCTGGTCCACCACGAGCCCGGCGACCGGAATCTCGGTGCCGAAGGCGGCGGTGGTGCCGGCCACCTCGTCGCAGGCCACGATCCGCGGCAGCTCGGCGGGGTCGAGGCCGAAGAGGGCGACCAGCTCGGGGTCCCAGTCGACGGCGTCGAGGTCGAGCAGCAGCGAGCGGCTGGCGGTGGCCGCGTCGGTGACGTACGCGCCGGTGAGGTGGTGCAGCAGCCAGGTGTCGGTGGTGGTGACGACGCCCTCGCGGACACCGTTCTCCCGCAGCCAGGTCATCTTCGGCGCGGAGAAGTACGGGTTGAGCACCAGGCCGGTGCGCCGGGCGACCCATTCGGCGGCGTCCGCGCGCGCGTCGCACTGCCGCTGCGCGCGCGAGTCCTGCCAGCTCACCGCCCGCGACAGCGGCTTGCCGGTGGCGCGGTCCCAGGCGAGCACGGTCTCGCCCTGGTTGGCGAGCGCCACCGCGTGCACGGGCCGGTCCGCGGCCGCCACGGCCTGCCGCCCGGCGGCCAGCACCGAGGCGAGCAGTTGCGCCGGGTCCTGTTCCACCCCGCCGTCCGGCAGGTAGTCGGGTGTCACCGGCACCTCGGCGAGGGCGACCACGCCGCTGCCGTCGCCTTCCCGCGCCTCCGGGTCGACGACGAGGGCCTTGGTGCCTGAGGTGCCCTGGTCGATGGCGAGCACGGTCGTCATGGCGGGACGGGCCTCCTTGCGTTCAGCGGGCGTGGGAGGGTTCCGCGGACGCGATCAGATGGTCCATCAGGGCGAGCAGTACGCCGCGTACCGACTCGCGCTCGCGGGCGTCGAACAGGACGATCGGGGTGGTGGGCTCCTTGAGGGTGAGCGCGTCGCGGATCTCCTCCGGATCGTAGTCCTGCTCGCCGTGGAAGCAGTTGGCGGCGACGACGAAGGGCAGGTCGCGGCTCTCGAAGAAGTCGACGGCCGCGAACGAGCGGTCCAGCCGCCGGGTGTCGACGAGCACCACCGCGCCGAGCGCGCCGCGCAGCAGGTCGTCCCACATGAACCAGAACCGCTCCTGTCCCGGGGTGCCGAACAGCATCAGCACCGCCACGTCCAGGGTGATCCGGCCGAAGTCCATGGCCACGGTGGTGGCCGACTTCTGCTCGATGCCGGACAGGTCGTCCACGCCCACCCCGGCCGCGCTCAGCCGCTCCTCCGTGCGCAGCGGCGTGATCTCGCTGACGGCGCCGACCGACGTGGTCTTGCCCACTCCGAACCCGCCTGCCACGAGGATCTTCACGGGCGGGAGGTAGGCGTCCCGGACGGCGTCCGGGGCCTCGGTGTCAGGCTCGCTCAAGGCCGCTCCTGATTCGTCGGAGGAAGTCGATGTTCATGGCGTCCGGATCGCTCATCGGCGGTCTGTGCTCGATGAGCCCCTGCTCCAGCAGTTGGGCGAGGAGGACGGCGGCCGGCGTGAGCCGCATCTCGATCCGGGCCGCCAGCTCGGCCACGGCGATGCCGGGCCCCGCGCACAGCCGCAGGATCGTCTGCCACTCCTCCGGGATGCTGCGCGCGTCGTCGGCCGGTACGGCGGCGCGGACCGTGGAGTGCATCGTGAACTGCTCACCGGGCGCCCGGTCGGTGCGCGATCCGGTGAGCGCGAACGTCCGTGTCCTGCGCGTTCCCCGTGGCGCGCTCATTACCGGAGTCGGGCCCTGCGGTCCCCGACGCCCAGCTGGTGCTTGAAGGCGCGGGCGACGCGGACGGTCTCGCGCATGGCGAGGCCGATGGACTCGGGGCCCGAGGTGTAGACGACGAGGGTGCTGCCGTTGCCGCAGGCGGTGAGGATGAGGTGGCTGTGCTCCATGGTGATGTTCAGATGCAGGACGGACCCGCCGTCGACCGGCATCGACAGCCCGTCGGCGAGGCTGGCCAGGCCCGAGCAGGCGGCGGCGATGGTCTGGACGTCCTCGCGGGTCCAGTCCAGGCCGTAGCCGCAGAGGGCGAGGCCGTCGTCGGCGAGCAGCACGAAGCCGGTGAGGTCCGGCACGAGTTGCAGGTTGTCGCGGAGGTTGTCGAAGACGGCCGCGTCCTCCGGGCTCGCGGGGATGACGTTCTTCACGTGCCTGAGGCTGCTCATCGGTCGCTGTCTTCCTCCGGGTCGGTCAGGGCTTCCTGAAGCTGGGTGAACGCCGACTCGATGCTGTCGAGCGGGCGTCGGTCCATGGCGGTGGCGGGCCGGCGTCTGCCGTCGCGCAGCTGGCCGGCCATGCTGGTGCCGGGCACGCGCTGGGGCAGCCCGCCGGCGCGGGCGGCGGGGCGCGCGGGCGCCGGCTCGGCCTCCTCGGGGGGCGCTGTCGCGGTCTGGGGGGTGGCGGGGACGGGCTGCTCCTCGGTCGGTTCGTACGCCGGTCGGGGTTCCGGCCGGGTGGCCGGCCCGGGGGCCGGTTCGGGGTGGGGCTTCCTGGCGCGTACGGGCAGGGGCTCCCCGGCCCGTACGTGCTCGGGGGCGGCGGGCCCCGCCGGGGCGGCGGGCGCGGGGGCGGCTGCGGTCGCGGGCTCGGCGGGCGCCTCCCGGGCCGGGCGGCGGGCGGGTGGGCGGTGCCGTTCCGGGGCCGGCGCGCCGTCGTCCGCGGGGCGGGCCGGTGCCACCCCCGGCGCCGGGTCGATGGGCCGTACCGGACCGGTTGGCCCGCCGGCGCGGGCCGGCTCGCGGCGTACCAGACCGGCCGCCGTCGGCTCACGCCGCTTCGCGGGCCGCGGGCCCGACTGCCCCGGCAGCGGCTTGCGCACCGGGGTGCGGTCCGCCAGTTGCTCCGGCGCGCCGGTCAGCAGCGCGGACGGCACCAGCACCACCGCCAGCACGCCGCCGAAGCGGCCCTGCTGCAGCGTGACCCGTACCCCGTGGCGCTGCGCGAGCTGCCCGACCACGAACAGGCCGAGCTGGTCGGAGGACTTGGCGAGCACCGCGTACGGCGGCACATCCAGCAGCCGCCCGTTGAGCGCCTCGAAGTACCAGCTCTCGGGCGCCCGCCCCTTGTCCTCGACCTCGATCGCGACGCCGGTGGCGGTGTGGGTGGCGCGGACGAAGACCTCGTAGCCGCTGGGCGAGTAGGTGGTGGCGTTCTCGATCAGCTCGGCGATCAGGTGGGTCAGCTCCCCCGCCACCTCCGGCACCACCCACGCCTCGGCCTGGAACTCCTTGGTGACCTGGGCGAAGCCGCGGGACTCACCGGCGGCGTCGACGATCAGGTTGGCGATGTGCACCGGCTCGGTGTGCGGGTTGGTGACCGCGCCGCCGGAGAGCACCAGCAGGTTCTCCAGCTGGCGGCGCACCCGCACGGTGAGGTGGTCAAGCTCGTACAGCTCGGACAGCAGCGCGGGGTCGGTGTCGGCGTAGCGGTGCTGCAGTTCGTCCAGCGTGCGCAGTACGGCGAAGATGAGCGTGACCGCCCGCATGGTGACGCCCTCGGCGAACTTCTCGAAGCCGAACCGCTCCTCGTGCACCACCCGCGCCGCCTCGACCACCTCTTCCGCGAGCCGGGCGACGACGTTGGAGATCTCCCCGAACTCGTCGGCGGCGGCGACCTGTCCGGGCAGCGCCGACAGGTCGACGTCCTCGCCGCGCTGCAGCCGGACGATCATCTGCGGAAGCTGCCGGCGGGCGACGGCCAGCGCGCTGGAGCGCACCTCCTCGGCCCGCCGCACGATGGTGCGGCTGATCCACAGCACGACGGCGAGCATGATCGCGACCAGCACGAGGCCGCCTGCGGCGATGGTGTAGGCGGTCACGCGCAGCTCGCCGGCCCGGTCCTCGGCGTCGTCGGCCAGCGCCTGGATCCGGGCGGTGGCCAGGCCGGCGAGACTCGGGGCGAGGTGTTCGTACGTCTCCTGCCACCCGGCGGTCGCGGCGGGCAGCGTCACGGGACTGCCCGCGTCCCGGCTGACGCCGAGCACCGCGTCCTCGATCCGGGTCTTCTCGGCCCACTCCCGGGAGTCGGTGAGGGCGTCGTAGCGGTCTTTCTCCTCGCCGGGCAGCAGCGGACCCGCCAGCGTCCCGTACGCGAACCGCTGCACGCCGACGGCCTCGGCGAAGCGGGCGTGGTCCGCCGCGGGCAGCCGGCCGTCCTTCGCGCCCGCCAGCAGGGTGTCCTGGAGCGCCAGGGACTCTCCTGCCTGCAGCAGGGCGGTCAGCGGGCGGGAGCCCTGGGCGAGGCTGCCGTTGTGGGCGCGCACCCGGATGTGCACGGCGATGGTCTGCTCGATGGCGCGGGTGTACGCCGCCAGCGCCTCGTTCCGGTCCCCGGAGCGCTCGGCGGCCCGTTCGCGTACCCCGCCGAGCGCCGAGACCCCGCGCAGGGCGGCTTCGAGCGGCGGGCGGGCGGCGGTGTCGGGGGCCTCCTCGGCCAGCTCGCGAAGGGCGAAGGCCGCCTCGTCGGTCAGGGCCTGCTGGTTGCCGAGCTGGGCGGCGTTGACCGGCCCGCGGGCCCAGTGCAGCGCGGTCATCCGGCGCTCGGCCTGCAACTCGGCGACGAGCGCGAACGACGGCTGCTGGAGCCGGTCGAGGGTGTCGGCGTAGTCCTGCACGGCCCCGGCCCGGTTCAGCTCCCGGACGGCGCCGACCGCGGCGAGGGCCGCGAGCGCCGCCGTGACGACCGCGGCCAGGAGGCGAAGGAGCGTACGCAGGCGCATGGGGCGTCCGGCGTGGGCGGTGGGAGTGGTTGCGGACATCGGACCTCACGGAGCGCTGGTCGTTTGCGGTCGGGACGGGGCGCCGGGCCGCCGCCGGTACCGGGGCGGCGGCCCGGCGCGCGTCACACCAGGTCCTTGCCGAGCTCTGCCATCTCGGGGTCGGCGGTGTAGACGGGTGTCTTGTACGAGCGCCGGCCGGCCACCCACCAGGAGACGGTGGCCAGCAGCAGCACCGCGGCCAGGGCCACCGAGGCGTAGTTGAACGTGTCCACGGTGACGGGCGACGCCTGCGGCAGACAGAAGATCACCGTGATCACGGCCACCCAGCACACCGCGACCCAGCCGATCAGCGAACTCCACCTGCCCAGGTTCCACGGGCCGGGCACGAAGCGGTCCTTCGCGCGCAGCCGCAGATAGATGGGGATGGCGTAGGCGGGGGTGATGCCGATGACGTTGATGGCGGTGACCGCGCCGTACGCGGTCGCCGAGTACAGCGACGGCAGCGCCAGGCAGAACGCGACGGCCACCGACAGCATGACCGCCCGGGTGGGCACGCCGGTGCGCGGCGAGACGCGGCGCCACAGCTTGGATCCCGGCAGCGCGCCGTCGCGGGAGAAGGCGAAGACCATCCGGGCGGTGGCGGCGGTCTCGGCGTTGCCGCAGAAGAGCTGGGCGCAGATGACGATGAGCAGCAGGGCTTTGGCGCCGCCTTCGCCGATGGCGTCGATGAAGATCTGCGCGGGTGGCACGCCGGTCACGGACTCCTGCGTGCCGACGTAGTCCTGGATGGCGAAGGTCAGCCCGGCCAGCAGCACGAAGCCGGCGACCCAGGAGACCCAGATCGCCCGGACGATTCCCTTGGCGGAGCTGACCTGCGCCTGGGTGGTCTCCTCGGACAGGTGCGCGGAGGCGTCGTAGCCGGAGAAGGTGTACTGGGCGAGCAGCAGGCCGATGGCGGTGACGTAGAACGGGTTGTTCCAGCCGGTGTCGTTGTTGAACTCGCCGAAGACGAAGCCGGCCGACTGGTGGTGGTCGGGGACGACGACCAGGACGCCGACGATGATGGCGACGCCGGCCAGGTGCCACCACACGCTGATCGAGTTGAGGATGCTGACGACGCGCACCCGCAGCAGGTTCAGCGACATGTGCAGCACGAGGATGACCGCGAAGATCACCAGCGTCTTCTCCGCGGTGGGCTCGAAGCCCCACTGGAGGTTGAAGAACGCACCGATGAACAGGGCGCATCCGTAGTCGATGCCGGCGATGGCACCGAGCAGGCCGAGCAGGTTGAGCCAGCCGGTGTACCAGCCCCAGCGGGGGCCGCCGAGCTGGTGGGCCATGTAGTAGAGCGCGCCGGAGGTGGGGTACGCGCTGGTCACCTCGGCCAGGCCCATGCCGACGCAGAGCACGAAGAGGCCGACGGCCACCCAGCCCCACATCATGACGGCCGGGCCGCCGGCGCTCAGTCCGAAGCCGTACAGGGTCATACAGCCGGAGAGGATCGAGATGACCGAGAAGGAGATGGCGAAGTTGCCGAACGGGCCCATCCGCCGCGCGAGTTCCGGCTCGTAGCCGAGGTCGCGGAGATGGGCGTCGTCGTCCTTGCGCCGGGACGTGCCGGCGGTGCTGACCGGCGCTCGTGACATGGAGTGACCTCCGATGGGGAATGGCAGGGACATGACAGACGAAAGGGACAGACGCGCCGGGTCACCCGCTGCCGAGGGCCGTCGAGCGGGCACGTAAGAACTCGGCCTCGGCCAGGTCCTGCCGGTCGGGGTCCTCGGTCACGTAGGCCCAGGGCAGGAGGGTGGCGTACGGGCCGAGACCGGTGAAGACGCGGGCGGCCTCGGTGAACTCCCGGGCGGCGCTGAGCGCGTGGGCCAGGTGGTTGAGATCCAGCACCGAGCGCACGTCGGCGTTGGTGACGTCGAACCAGCCGTCGAGGGCGCGCAGCGTGTCGCGCAGGATGTCCTCGCGGGACCACTGCCGGTGCACGAGCGCGTCACCGCGGCCGCGGCGGCGCTCGAAGTGGTAGTGCTCGGCGTGCGCGAAGAGCGGCAGCACGAGGAGCGGGGAGGCGAGCGGGGCCCAGGAGCCGACCCAGCGGGCGAAGTCCATCGCGTACGCCTGGGAGCCGCCGGCGGCCGAACAGATCTGCAGCACGCGGTGGTACGCCTCGCGGTTGTACCGGTCCCGCTTGACGACCTCGTCCAGCAGCCCCCACGGCCCGTACGGCAGCAGGTTCTCCGGCGGCGCCGCCCGGTGCTCGGGCCGCTGCTGCCGCGGGTCGATCGCGGCCAGCGCCAGCAGGCACACCCACGGCACGGGGTCCCCGGGATGCAGCAGCGCCGCCTCCCGGCACACCTGCCGCGCGTCCTCCTCCAACTGCCCGGCGCTGGGGTGCCGCTGCCGGTACGCCTGCACGGCCCGCCCGACGGCGACCCGCGCCAGCATCATCCGCGCGTCGGCGCTCTCCGGCTCCTCGTCCAGCCAGATCTGCACCACCGCCGACTTGGCGGCCACCACCCCGAGCACCTGCGACCGCGCGGTCCGCGCCGCCCAGTCGGCGCCGGTCCGGCCCAGCAGCGCACGCATGGACATCCACCGGCCGACGCGCAGGTCGTCGACGACGGTCCGTAAGTCGTCGTCGAGCCCGGCGAGATGGTAGACGGGGCGGAACTCCCCGCCGCGCCCGGAACCGCGGGCCATCACCACCCCCCGCGCTGCATGCGGCGGGGCGCGCTACGGCCGGGACAGGGCGACAGGAGGCGGGGCGGACCGGCTGACCGGGCGCACCGCGGCGACTGCCATGCGATGTTCATCGAAACCTCGGGCACGCGCACACGAGTGGTGCGTGGTACTGGTGCGCGGCTTTCCAGCGGATGTTCGTGATGGGGTCGAGGGGATCGTAGCGACAGGAGGGCCGCCTGTGTCACCAACCCACGAAAGTTGCCGACTAGCAACGCAAGGTCTGGACCACCAACCACCGTCCGGCCCCTCGCACAACGCCCCTGTCCGGCATGTCGGCACGACACCGCGCCGGACAGAACCGGAGTGCACGGGTCGCTGCCGCCGTTGGAGCCGGTGGACCCGCCCGTGCTGCCGCCGGTGCCGCCGTTGCCGCTCGCCGGCGTCACCGACAGCGTCGCCGGGTCGAGCGCGCGCACGGAGGTCGTCACCCTCATCCTCACCGGCATCGCCGTCAACGCCTTCGCAGGCGCGCTCATCGGCCTGTTCATCTTCTTCGCGGACAACGCGCAGGTCACGCAGATCACCTTCTGGCAGCTCGGCTCGCTCTCCCAGGCGACCTGGCCGAAGGTGCTGGCCGTGCTGCCGTGCGCGGTCGTCGGTCTGGCCGTCGCGCCGCTCTACGCGCGCAAGCTGGACCTGCTCGCCCTCGGCGAACGGCCCGCGCGGCACCTGGGGGTGGACGTGGAGCGGCTGCGGCTCGCGCTGGTGCTCGTGGTCGCGCTGCTGACGGCCGCCGCGGTGGCGGTGGCGGGCGTGATCACGTTCGTGGGGGCTGCTGGTGCCGCATCTGCGGCGGACGGCGGCGGGTCCCGGGCACCGGTTCCTGGTGCCGGGCAGCGCGCTCGGCGGCGCGCTGGTGCTGGTCGTCGCGGACCTCGCGGCGTAGACCCTCGCGGAGCCGGCGGAGCTGCCCCTCGGCGTGCTGACGGCGCTGGTGGGCAGCCCCTTCTTCTTCTGGCTGCTGCGCAGGACCCGCCGCAGGCAGGGGGGTTGGGCATGATCCGCACGCTGCTCGGCGCCCGCGCGGACCGGCGGCCGCCGGAGCCGCTGCCGGCGGGCGGCACCGCGGCACAGGCGCGGGGCCTGGTCGTGCGGCTCGGAGGCCGGGCGGTGCTCGACGGCGTCGATCTGAGCGCGCGCGCCGGCCGGCTCACGGCCCTCGTCGGGCCGAACGGCGCCGGCAAGTCGACGCTCCTCACCGCGCTGGCCGGGGACCTCGCGCCGGACGCCGGCGAGGTGCCGGTCGGCGGCCGGGTGGCGGCCTCGGGCCCGCCGGCGGAGGTCTGCGACGGCGCGCTGCTCAGCGACGTCTACCGGCACCCGGTCGAGGTCCTGGAGCACCCGCGTACCGGCGCGATCCTGGCCGTCCCCCACCGCGAGCCGTGACCGGCCCCGCTCACGCCGGCCGGGAAACGGCCCCGGGGGCCGGGCGGGAGGCGGCCGCCCCCGGGCGCCCGCCGGGCAGCCCGAGGCCCGTACGCTCCGCAGCCGTTACGTTCCCCGTATCCCCCCGCCGGTCGCCGGTTTCTCGTACCGGTGGCAGGGCACCGTCACCGGGCCGTCCGCGCCCTCGGCCTGATAGTCGAGCGGTCCCTCGTCCGTCCAGCCCTGCCGTGCGTAGAACCGGCGCGCCCGCGCGTTGCCCGTCACGACCGCCAGCCACACCCGTCCGTGGCCCCGCTCGGCCACCCGCCGCTCCCCCTCCGCGAGCAGCAGCGCGGCGACGCCCGTGCCGCGGTGCTCCGCCGCGACGAAGAGCTGCTCCACCTCGTCCCCCGCGGCGGTCACGAACCCGGCCAGCGCGCCCCCGACTTCCGCGACCGCCGTCTCGGGCACCCGCGCCGCCGCCCGGGCGGCGAACGACTCCGGCGTGCGCATCGCCACCAGCTCGTCCGAGACATGCCCCAGGTGCGCGTCCCGCCACGCGCTCTCCCACAGGCGCGCCACCGCCGGCGCGTCCCCGGGGTGGGCGGGCCGCAGCGTCGGCTCCTCGTCGTGCGTCGTCATGCCCCCACGCTAACCGCGGGCTGTGACATCCGCCTCCGCGGCCCGCCCCGGAGATCGCCGGTGCGACGTACGGTGGCCCTACCGGCGGCGAAAGGACGAGACGACATGACGTCCCCCGGCAGCGAGCCACCCGACGCGGCCTCCCCCGACGGCGCGCCGGTCCGCGCCTTCGACGGTCCCGCCGGTCTGGAGTCCTGGCTCGACGAGCACCACGGCCTGCGGTCGGGGATGTGGCTCAAGGTCGCCAAGAAGGGGTCCGGGATCACCTCCGTCACGATGGCCGAGGTCGACGACGTCGTGCTCTGCTACGGCTGGATCACCGGCCTGCGCCGCCGGTACGACGACGCCCGCTTCCTGCAGAAGATCACGCCGCGCCGGCCGCGCAGCCAGTGGTCGCGGGTGAACGTGGACCGGGTCGAGGCCCTGACGGCGGCCGGGCGGATGCGCGAGCCGGGGCTCGCGGCGGTACGGGCGGCACAGGCGGACGGGCGGTGGGAGGCGGCGTACGAGTCGCAGAAGAACGCCGGGGTGCCACCCGACCTCGCCGAGGCGCTGGCGGGCAGCCCGCGGGCGGCCGGGTTCTTCGACGGGCTCGGGAAGACGGACCGCTACCTGGTGATCCTGCGACTGCTGCGGGCGCGGTCCGAGGAGAGCCGGGCGGTGCAACTGGCGCGGGTCGTCGCGATGCTGGAGGCCGGACAGCGCCCGTAGCACGGCGATGCGCAACGCCACGCGACGGGCACGGCACGGCACGGCACTCGGCACAGCGGCGCAGCACCGGCCTGAACGGCCGGGCCGGTTCAGGACTTGTGCGCGACGCCGCCGTAGACGTCCGTGGGCTCCGGGTCCGAGCCGGGCTCGGGGCGCCACAGCGGGCAGGAGACTATCCCCGGCTCGATCAGCTCCAGGCCGTCGTAGTACGCGCCGATCTCGTCCGGGGTGCGCAGCACGTACGGGATGGCGCCGGTGTCGTCGTACCCCTGCTGGGCTTCCTGCAGCGCCTTGTCCGTGGCCGTGCTGTCGTAGTGCACGAAGTAACTGCCCAAGGGCAGTGCGGCCTGCAGGCGGCGCACGATGGACTTGGCCTCTTCGTAGTCCTGGATGTGGCCGAGGATCCCCATGAGCATCAGGGCCACCGGCCGGGAGAAGTCGAGGGTCCTGCCCGCCTGTTCCAGGATCGTCTCGGGCTTGTGCAGGTCGGCGTCGACATAAGTGGTCACACCCTCGCGGGTGCTGGTCAGCAGGGCCTGGGCGTGCCGCAGCACTAACGGGTCGTTGTCGACGTAGACGATGCGCGCATCGGGCGCCAGGCGCTGGGCGACCTGGTGGGTGTTGTCGTAAGTCGGCAGGCCGGTGCCGATGTCGAGGAACTGGCGGATGCCGGCCTCGCCCGCCACATGGGTCACGGTACGGATCAGGTAATCACGCGACGCCCGGGCCATCGTCTCGATGTTCGGGGCGATCTGGCGGTACTCGTCGCCCGCCTGGCGGTCGACCGCGTAGTTGTCTTTGCCGCCCATCCAGTAGTTCCAGATCCGGGCCGAGTGCGGCACGGTCGTGTCGATCTTGGAGAGCGCCCCCTCGGCGGGGGTGGACTGGCCTTCTGCCATCGGGATATCTCCTGCCCTGCGGCGCGCGCTAACGGTGCCGGCTAACGTAACGTCACTTCACGGTCGTGCGGGGGGTGTTCCGCCGGTCCGGCGGCACGGATCGGCGCGGATCGGGGCGGAGGGAGGGCATCCGCCCCCCGTCCGCCCACGGTCCGCGCCCGCGGCCGGCGAGTGGCGGCCGGTCCGTCAGTCGACGAGGTAGTCGGCCTGGCCGTCCTTGGCGCCTTCGAGGAAGGCGATCATCTCTTCACGGGTGTAGACGAGGGCGGGGCCGGTCGGGTCGGTGGACTGGCGCAGCGCGACGCTGCCGTCGGGCAGCCGCTTGGCCTCCACGCAGCTTCCGCCGTTGGTGCCGCTCCAGGGCTTCTGCCAGCCCTCGGTGCCGAGTTCGGTCGCCGTGACGCCGTTGCGGAATGGGGGGTCGGCTCGCATGGTCAGTACTCCTTACGCATCTCCACCAGGCGTGACCTGGTCCGGTCCACCGGATCGGCCTGGACGGCCATCCGGTCGAGTGTTTCCAGATACCCGACGACGTCCTCGGGCTGGTCGACGTAGACCGCGCCGGTGAGGTTCTCCGTGTAGACGATGTCGGGCAGTTCGGTGAAGCCGAAGCGGAAGTAGTGGAACGGGCCGAACGCGCCCGGGTGCGGCCCGGCCGAGAACGGCATGATCTGCATCTTCACGTTCGGCAGCTCGATGGCTTCGATCAGCCGGTCTATCTGGGTCCGCATCACCTCAGGACCGCCGACCGGCCGGCGCAGCACCGACTCCTCCAGCACGGCCCACATCGCGGGCGCCCTGGGGGCGGTCAGCAGGTCCGCGCGGGTCGTCCGCAGTGTCACGCGCCCCTCGACGTCCTCGTCCGAGGCGTTGGGAAAGCCGACCCGGAAGAGCGCCCGGGCGTAGTCCGCGGTCTGCAGCAGCCCGGGGACGTAGTGCGGCTCGTAGATGCGGATGACCGTGGCGTCGGTCTCCAGGCTCACGTAGGCCCGGAACCATGCGGGAAGGACGTTGCGGTACTTGTACCACCAGCCCGGCTGGTTGGCCTCCTTCGCCATCCTGAGGAAGTCGTCGGTCTCGGCGCCTCCGACACCGTAGAGGCGCAGCAACTCCCGCACGTACGGGATGCGCAGGCCTACTTCCGCCTTCTCCATCCGCCGCACGGTCAGCGGCGTGACGTCGATGGCCTCCGCGGCGCGGTCGAAGCTGACCTTCGCCTTCTCCCGCAAGTGCCGCAGCCGCTTTCCCAGGACCATCCGCAGCACGGTCGGGGCGCTGCCGCCACCAGAGCGTGTTTCGCTCACGTCCTGACCTCCCGGCACGGCTGCTACCCGGGGAGTGTGTCACGGACGCCATGACGGTGACAGGGGGGCCATGCACATTCTGAAATTATCAGGGCGATGCTTGCGGGCTGCTGTTGCCGACGGTCATAGTGAGGGGAACTGCCGACCACGCCGACCGCGCTCACGCCCCCACCGCGGTCCGGTCGCACGGCAGTTGGCGACTCCAGGGACCCGTCGGCCGACCACCGCCGGGAGGGGGCACATCCTCGACCGCGTACGAACCTCCGAGGAGCGCATCGTGAGCAGCAGACTGGGCCTCGGCCTGGGGCACGAACGCCATCCGTTGCTGGGCAAGCTCGTGCTGGACCGGACCTCCGGCCGCACCGGCGTGCTCCGCGCCATCTGCCCCGAGCCCGAGACCCACACGGTGTGGTCGGCCCCCGTCCTGCGCCAGGTCGCGGGGCCCCGGATGGCCTGGCTGGTCCCGGTGGGCGGCGGAGTGGAGTGGACGACGAGCCCGGACGCCATCGTGGAGGCGACCGCCTGAGAGCAGGCGGCCGAAGGCACGTTGCGGACTGCCCGGCCCCGGAGTCGGAGCGGCTGCGATCGAGGAGCGCGGCGCACCGTCGGATGAGGGAGGTACGGGCCTTCTCCTCCGCCGGCGCTCGGAAACGCTCAGTACTCCGGTGTGACTTCGCGATCTTGTGGGGATCCCGGCCGGAACGGGTACGGCCACCGCGTGATCGTCGGGGGGCGCTCATCGACCGCCGACTTCACCCACCCGAGCGGTCTGGGTGCGCCGACCCCGAGCGCCGTCGCACGGCTGGAATACCCGACGACGTGACCTTCGCGACCAAGCCCCGCCTGGGAGGGGACATGATCGCTGCCGCGTTGGATGCCGGAGTCACCGCCTCCTGGGTGACCGGCGACGAAGCCTACTGTCAGGACCCCCACCTTCGCGCCCGTCTGGAAGAACGGGGTATCGGATACGCCCCGGCCGTGGCCTGCTCGGCCAGGGTGCAGATCAACAACGGCCGCGAGCCTGCCCGCGCGGACACCGTCGCGGACCGCCTGCCGAAGGCGTCCTGGCACCGGCAGAGCGCCGGCAGTGGCGCGAAGGGCCCGCGCCACTACGACTGGGCCTGGGTCCGCATCGGCAGTGACCACCATCGCCACCTGCTCATCCCCCGCAACCGGACCACCGGCGAACTCGCCTTCTACCGGTGCTGGTCACCCGCCGAAGTGTCGCTGTCGGGGCTGGTCCGTGTCGCCGGTGCCCGCTGGAGTGTCGAGGAGTACTCCCAGGCCGCAAAGGGTCAGGTCGGGCTCGACCACTACCAGGTCAGGCACTGGACGGCATGGCACCGGCACGGCCGTCACCACGGCCAAACTGCTGCACTGGTCCAGCTGGCGCCGACACCACCGGCCAGCGGCTCGACGCAGTCACTACCGGCGACGATCTCTCAAGGAACCCATCAGATGGACCAGGAAACCGCACTGAGGTAAGGCCGTTTCCCGGACAGCCGGTTCCACGCTTATCTGCGAGGCCTGTTTGCGGCCGGCTCAGCGGTTCGCTGGAGCTGGCGGCGTGACCACTTCGCGCAGCTCGGCGGTGGCCTGGGCCATGAGCTGAGCGAGGGTGGTGTCCGGCTCGGCCAGCCAGCGGGGCATGGCGCGCCGGTGGATCGCCAGCACCACGTCGATGGTGAAGCGTGCTTTGCCGGGCTCGACGCCGCGGCGCTCGAGCGCCGGTGCCAGCGCGTCGGCGATGTCGGCGAGCTTGATCAGATCGCGCTCGGCCAGTGCCGGGTTGGCGGCGATCACTCTTCCCCGGCGCAGCAGGAACTCGCGTGGGCGGAAGATCTCCTCGGCGGTTCCCAGCGCGGCCAGCAGCGCCTCGATCGGGGTGAGGCCCGGGTCGGCCGCCTCGACCTGGGCGACGAGGTGGGCCTCGAGTTCGTTGCCGGCGAAGAGGACTTCCCGCTTGTCGGGGAAGTAGCGGTAGAAGGAGCGCTCCTTCAGACCGGCGGCGCCTGCGATCTGCGCGACCGAGGTGCGCTCGAACCCCTGCGTCTCGAACAGTTCGAGCGCCGCGCGTTCGAGCCGGCCCTGTGCGTCGGATTCCCATCGCGGCATACCCACCAGGGTACGACAACAGGAGCTGTTGTCAGCTGGTACGGTCAATGACAACAGATGCTGTTATCACCTGGGAGATCGTCATGAAGGCTCTGCAATTCGACCGGTTCGGTTCCCCGGACGTGATCGTGCTCCGCGACGTCCCACAGCCGGAGCCGGGACCCGGCCAGATCCGGATCGCCGTGCGGGCGTGCGGCCTGACACCGGCCGACTGGCACGTCGTCGACGGTCTCCTCGCCGACCATCTGCCGCCGCTGCCGCGCGGGCTCGGCCTGGAGGTCGCGGGCACCGTCGACGCGCTCGGCGAGGGCGTCACCGGCGTCCAGATCGGCGACCGCGTGTTCGGCCCGGCCGCCTTCGACGGCCCGACGGCCGGCGCCGCCGAGTACGCGCTGATGCCGGCCTGGGCACGCATTGCCGAGGGCGTCACCGCCGAGCAGGCCGCCGCGCTGCCGATGGCGGCCGAGACGGCGTGGCGCGCGCTCGACGACCTCGGCGTCCAGCCCGGTGAGCTGCTGCTCGTCCACGGCGCGGGCACCACCGTGGGCGAGGCGGCGGTGCGCTTCGCCCTGCACCGGGGTATCCGGGTGATCGCTACAGCCGGGCCGACTCGGGCCGCCGCCCTCGAAGAGATCGGCGCCCAGGTGACCGCCTACGGCGAGGGCATGGCCGAACGCGTCAGCGCACTGACCCCGGGCGCCGTGGACCGCGCCCTGGACACCACGCCGACCGGGGGCCGGATCGACCGCGCCGACCAGCCCAGCCCGGCCGGCGGCTCGCTGCCGACCTTGATCGAGCTGACCGGGGATCCCGACCGTGTCCTCACCGTCTCGGACTTCGCCGCCGCAGCCGAACTGGGCGTCCGGATCACCACCGAGATCCGCTACGACCGGATGAATGAGTTCGCCAGGCTCGCCGGCGAAGGCATCCTGGTCGTACCTGTCGCCCGCACCTACACCCTCGACCAGATCCGGGACGCGGCCAAGCTCAGCCAATCCCGCCGCCCCGGCGGCAAACTCATGCTCGTCCTGTGATCACCTTGCCGGCCTGGTCAGGCGAAAGGGGCCCACACAACCCGGTGATCACACGGTGACCGCACCCGTTCCCGCCCAAGGTCCCTACAAGACTGCGAAGTCACACCGGTTTACTAGCCGGGCGCGCCGCCGGGCGGCCGGAGTTCCCAGACGACGGGGAGGCCCGCGCTGGTGCCCTCGTCGGTGTAGTCGTGGACCACGTCGAGGAGTTCGGCCATACGGGCCTGCCAGGCGACGTTCACCGGGAGGTGTTCCAGTTCGGCGAGGAGGCGGGCGTAGTCCTCGCACTCGATGACGTGGAAGAGGTCGGTGCCGCTGCGCCAGATGGTCCAGGAGGTGGCGCCGGCCCCGCGGATGGCCTGCGTCAGCCCCTCCGGGACCTCGCGGTGGGCGGCCTCGTACTCCTCGATGCGGTCGGCGCGGACCTGCGTGCGCAGGGCGATCCTCATCGGCCCGGCTCCGGGGCGCGCAGGCGCAGGCCCTGCATGCCGCCGTCGACGGCCAGGGCCGTGCCGGTCACGGAGGCGGCGGTGGGGCTCGCCAGGTAGGCGATGGCTGCGGCGACTTCGTCGGCGGTGACCAGGCGGCCCATGGGCTGGCGGGCGTGGAGTGCGGTGCGTTCGGCCGCGGGGTCGGGGGCCTGGTCCAGGAGCCGGCTGACCCAGGGGGTGTCCGCCGTGCCGGGGTTGACGCAGTTGACCCGGATGCCTTCGCGTACGTGGTCGGCGGCCATCGCCAGCGTCAGGGACTGCACGGCGCCCTTGGTGGCGGAGTACAGCGCGCGCTGCGGGAGGCCGGCGGTGGCGGCGACGGAGCAGGTGTTGACGATCGCGGGGTGCGCGGAGCGGCGCAGGTGGCGCAGGGCGGCGCGGGTGGTGCGCACGACGCCGAGCAGGTTGACGTCCAGCACCCGGTGCCACTCGGCCTCGTCGTTGTCCTCGACGGTGCCGACCGCGCCGATGCCGGCGTTGTTCACCAGGACGTCGATACCGCGCAGGGCGCCGGCCGCGTCGCTGATCGCGGTGGTGACGGAGGCGTCGTCGGAGACGTCCGCGCGGTATCCGCGCAGGGGTTGGGGTACGTCGTCGGGGTGGAGGTCGAGGACGGCGACCTGGGCGCCGCGCTCGGCCAGCAGCCGCGCGGTGGCCAGTCCGATCCCCGAAGCCCCGCCGGTCACCACGGCCTTGAGCCCGTCGAAGTCCTTCATCCTGAAATGACCTCCTGTCATCCGACGATTCTCTCGGCGGGCGTAAGCCCGTCAGACGCGGCGCACCTAGGCACGTAGCACGATCTGCATATTTACCAGATCGATCGATGTCTGCGACACCCCATGGAGCGAAGATCCGCCCGCCCGGCATGAATTGATCGGATCTCTGACGGGCTACGACGGCGCGCCCACGGACCTCCGCAGCGTGTACAGGCACAGGCTCAGCGCGTTGTGCTTGGTGTCCCCGCCGCGCTGGCGCTGCCACGCGATGTACAGCAGGGACCAGAGGAGCTGGACGATCCAGTCGGCGTCCAGCCGGCCGTCCAGGGTGCCTTCTTCCCGGCCGCGTTCGACGAGCCTGGCCAGCGCCTGGTCCGCCTCCGTCTCCTCTTCCCAGTCCTCCCAGTTCCACGTGCCGGCCAGCGAGTCGTCGAAGGCGATCGCCAGGCTCTCGCCCAGCTCGAAGTACTCCTGGCAGAGGCGCTCCAGCGCGGTGAGCGCGGGGCCGTCGTCGGGCCGGGCACGGTCGGTGGCGGCGGCGATCTTGTCCAGGACGTCCGCGCCGATGGCGGCGACCAGATCGGAGCGCTCGGCGAAGTAGCGGTGCACCGTGGTGCGCCCGACGCCCGCCGCCGCCGCCACGTCGGCCAGCGAGGCCGTCGGGTTCTGGGCGAGCACGGCGGTGCCGGCGTCGAGGATGGCGCGCCGTGTCCGGGCCCGCGCGCCGGTGCTGCTCACTGCGGTGTCCATGCCCATACCGTACCGCCACCCCCAGAATGGAACTCGTTTGACGGGAATGGAACAGCGATGTTCTACTGCCGGGCATGAGTGTTCCGGAAAGCGTGCGCCTCCTCTGGTCGTTCGCCAGGCCGCACCGGGGGGTGCTGGCCCTCGGCCTGCTGCTGGCCCTGGCCGGCTCCGCCCTCGCTCTGGCGTCCCCGATGGTGACGAAGTGGGTGCTGGACTCCCTCGCCGACGACGCCTCGCTCACGGGCCCGGTCGTCACACTGCTGGTGCTGATGGTCGTCGGCGCGGTGCTCGGGCACCGGCAGTGGGTGATCCTCGGCGCCGTGGGCGAGCGCGTGGTGCTGGAGGCGCGCGAGTCGATGGTGCGCCGTTTCTTCCGGGCCACGGTGCCGGGCGTGACCGCCCGGCCGCCCGGCGAGCTGGTCTCCCGGGCCGTCTCCGACACGACGCTGCTGCACGCGTCGGCCTCGGGCGCGATCGTCGGCCTGGTCAACGGTGTGGTCATGCTCGTCGGCACGCTGGCGATGATGGCCGTGCTGGACCTCGTACTGCTCGCGACCACGGTCGCGTCGGTGGTCCTCATCGTCGTCCTCTTCGCCACCCTGATGCCCGGTATCGCGCGGGCGGAGGAGCAGGCGCAGGAGCATGTCGGAAGGCTCGGCGGGCGGCTCGAAGGCGCGCTGCGCGCGGTGCGTACGGTCAAGGCCAGCGGCGCCGAGGAGCGCCAGGCCGACGGGATAGCGCGGGAGGCCAGGGCCGCGGCCGACCAGGGGCTCAAAGCGATCCGGCTGCAGGCGGCGGTCTGGGTGATCGCCTGGACGGGTATCGAGCTGGCGATCATCCTGATCCTCGGCCTCGGCGCGTGGCGCGTGGACGCCGGATCCCTGGAGGTCTCCGGGCTCATCGCCTTCCTGCTCTACGCCTTCGGGCTGATGGGGCCGGTGACCGAGCTGAGCCAGCACACCTCCGAGCTGCAGTCCGGGATCGCCGCGGCCAAGCGCATCCGCGCGGTGGACGGGCTGACCACCGAGGAGGAGTTCGCCGGCGCGGCGGCGGGTGCGCCGGCGAAGCAGGCCGCCGCGCCCCCCGGCGCGGCGGACGAACGGGCGGGCGAGGGGCCGGGCGGCCCGGCGCACGACGGGTCCGGCGGCGGTGCCGTGCTCGAACTACGCGGCGTCACCGCCGGGTACGGGCCGGGCCGCGAGCCCGCGGTGCGCGGCATCGACCTGGCCGTGCCGCGCCGCGGGCACACCGCCATCGTCGGCCCGTCCGGCGCCGGCAAGACGACGCTCCTGTCGCTGATCCTGCGCTTCCTGGAGCCCCAGGAGGGCGAACTGGCGCTCGACGGGCGGCCGTACCACGAGCTGAGCCACACCGCGATCCGCTCCCGGCTGGCGTACGTGGAGCAGGACACCCCGGTCGTCCCGGGCACCATCCGGGACAACCTGCTGTTCTCCCGCCCCGACGCCGGGGAGCAGGACCTGCGCCGCGTACTGCGCGACGTGCGGCTGGCCGAGAAGGTCGACGGCCTCGACGACGGGCTGGACACCGAACTGTCCTCGACCGCCGTCTCCGGCGGCGAGCGCCAGCGCATCGCGCTGGCGCGCGCGCTGCTGCGCGAGCCCGACGTGCTGCTGCTGGACGAGGCCACCGCCCAGCTCGACGCGCTCACCGAGGCCGCGGTCCACGAGTGCATACGCACCCGGGCGCGGGCCGGCGCCGTCGTCACGATCGCCCACCGGCTGTCGACCGTGATCGACGCGGACACCATCGTGGTGATGGAGTCCGGCCGGATCCGCGCCCGCGGCACCCACGATGAACTGCTGGCCGCCGACGCGCTCTACCGCGGCCTGGTGGAGGCCCTGCGTATCGCCTCGGCGGGGTCGGGGGCCGCTGCGCCCGCCGGTCACGCAGCGGCCCCCGCCACCGTCGTCGCCCCCGGTGCGCCTCAGCGCACCGGGTAGGCGTCGACGATGGTCTGGTCGACGGTCCGGCCTTCCGCGGCCGAGCCCTCGACACGTACGGAGACGGAGTCACCCGCGCGCGGCCGCACCCCGGGGGCCGTGGCCAGCACGGAGCCGTCCGGCATGGGCACGGCCAGCATGCGGTGCCAGCGGTCACCGGAGTCGGTGGACACCCACAGCCGCAGCGTGCCCTTCTCCTTGCGCCAGTCGCTCGGGCTCTCGGAGGACACCAGCCCGGCTCCCAGCATCAGCGGGACACCGGCGCGCAGCGTGCCGTCGTCGCGGGTCGGCGGCCGGTAGTCGACGGTGAGCAGCCGCGGCTTGACGGCGGATCCGCCGGGCGCGGGCCCGCGGGACGGGAAGGTCCAGCTCGTGTCCGTCCGGCTGCCGAGCGGCAGCCGCGCGGTGTCCGGGCGCGCGGTGTGCTCCAGCCGGTAGGTCGCGGGTTCCGACGGGACGTCGAAGTACGAGCTGCCCGGCTGGCGCGGCAGCACCTCCGTGCCGTCGCGGTACAGCCGCAGCCTCTGCTGGCCGAACACGCCGGCAGGGTCCTGCCCGTTGTGCTCGCCGTCGCTGAGGTCGACGGGCACGGCGAGGCTGCCGTCGTAGTGGTTGCCGGCCACCACCGCCGGAGCCAGCCCGCGGAACCACACGGGCTCGCCTCGCTCCCCGCGCTCGTACGCTCCCGTCGGCCCGCACATCGACAAGCCGCCCGCGGACGGCGCGCGCACGCAGTGCTGCCAGCGCACCTCCGGTCCCGCGGTGACCAGTTCGGTCCTGCGCCGCGGCACGTCCAGCGGCTCGCTCATCCCGAACCCGGCGTGGATCCGGTCGGAGTAGGCGTAGCGCGTCTCGGCGTACGTGTCGGGGCTGCCGCGCAGCGCGCGGTAGTCGGACGTCATCCTGGCGAGGCCGTGGGCCTCGGCGCGGGAGACGTCGTAGACCGGCGGGTCGGCGATCTTCTCGCCGCCCAGCACCAACTCGTAGGCGTCCGCCTGCCGGCCGTGCGCCGGGCCCGTCGCGTCCAGCCGCCAGCGGGTCTCGAACGCCACGGTGCCGCTCTTGACCGGTCCGGTCGGCTGCAGGAAAACCCGGCCCTCGGTGACCTCTTCGCCGCGGGCGTAGATGCCGTCGCCGATGCCCGTGCCCCGCTTGGCGTCACCGCGCTGGTAGTGGATGGAGACGTGCTCGACCTCGGTCTGCGCGCCCGCGACCCGCGCCGGCCGCAGTTGCTTCGCCTTGCGCGCGTCGATGGTGTACTCCATGTCCCGGTCGAGCATGACCTCGGGCGAGCCGGCGAACGCGACCGTGGCCGGGGAGCCGTCGCGCGCCGGGGTCTCGACCTTCGCCATCACGCTGAGCGACCCGGGCAGCATCCGGGCGGTGCCCTGGCCGTTCTCGTCCAGGTGCACGGTCTGGGAGCCGCCGCCGCTGACGGGGCGGTAGTCGTCCATGTTGGCGAGGTACACGGTGCCGCCCGCCCAGGGCTCGCCGTCGCGGTCGAGCACGGTCAGCCGGATGTCGTGGCGGGGCGCTTCGAGGTAGGCGTTGAACGGCAGGGTGACGGTGTCGCGACCGTCGCGCTCCACCACGACCCCACCGGCGTAGACGCGCGGCGGCGCCGCGCCGGGGTCGAGCCTGGCCGTGATCGTCTGCTTCTCCCCCGGCGCCACGGTGACCTGGGCCGGGCTGACGGTCAGGAGGTCGTCGGGCGCGTCGTCGCCGTAGACGTCGCGGGCGTTGTCGGAGAGGTCCAGGCGCTCGGGCGCGGTGCCGTTGTTGGTGACGGAGAACTCGACGGTGCGCGGCTCGCTGCCGTCGGGGTAGCGCAGGTAGCCGAAGTCGACGTTGCCGCGGTCGAATGCGAGGGTGTCGGAGACGGCGCCGGGCACGTCGAGCATGCCCGCGCCGGCGTACTGCGACTGCGTCCTGTCCGCCTCCCCGTCCGCGGTGGTCATGAGCGCGGTCTTCACCCGCTCCCAGCTCCAGCCGGGGTGCTTCTCCAGCAGCAGCGCAGCGGCGCCCGCGACATGCGGCGCGGCCTGGGAGGTGCCGTTCATCATCGTGTACGGATCGGCCGTGCCGCTGCCGGAGCGGGCGCCGGTGATGCCGGTGCCGGGCGCGATCAGGTCGGGCTTGGCGCGGAACGTGGCGCGAGTCGGCCCGACGCTGGAGTAGAACGCCGTCTTGCCGCTCTCCACCGCGGCGCCGACCGTCAGCGCGCTGCGCGCGATGCCCGGCGACTGGATGGAGCCGCCGAACGGGCCCATGTTGCCCGCCGCCGCGACGAAGAGGGTGCCGGTGTCGGCGGTGAGCGCGTCCAGCGAGAGGGCGACCGGGTCGTCCCGCTCTCCCGGCTGCGCGCCGAGGCTGAGGTTCGCCACCTCGGCGCCCTGCTCGGTGGCCCACTCCATGCCCGCGATGACCCAGGACGACTGCCCCCGGCCGTCGTCGTCGAGCACCCGGGCGTTGAGCAGCCGGGCGCCGTGGGCGACGCCGCGCCGGGCGCCGTCCGCCGCCGCGCCGGTGCCGGCGACGATCGAGGCGACGTGCGTGCCGTGGCCGTCGGGGTCGCCGGTGGAGCCGCTGCCGGTGAAGTCCCGGGCGGCGGCGATCTGTCCGCGCAGGTCGGGGTGGTCGGCGTCGATGCCGGAGTCGAGCACGGCGATGTCCACGCCGACGCCGCTCAGGCCGCTCTCCCACGCCTCGGGTGCGCCGATCATGCCGAGGTTCCAGTCGAGTTCCGCGGCCCGGACCTCGCGGTCGAGCCACACGTGCGTCACCCCGGCCGCGGCCCTGGGTCCCGCGGGGGCGGCGAGCCGCTCGGCGAAGCCGGCGGCGGCGTCCTTGGGCACGGCGACGGCGGTGGCGTCGATGCTGGGCAGCCCGCGGATGTCCTCGGCCTCGTCCAGAGCGGCCAGCGGGCGGGGGCCGCGGACGATCAGCGGAAGGGTGTCGGTGGCGGCGTCGTCGTAGTCCATCGCGGCCAGCGCGGTGACGTTGAACAGTTCGGTGTCCAGGACGCCGGGTACCAGTGCGGCCACGCCGTCGGGGATGACGTACACGTCGCCTCCCTCGTGCAGGGTGGTGAACGACGTGCTCCCCCCGACGCCTTCCGCGGGGGTCACGGAGACGGTGGGCCGGCCGTCGGCGACGGGGCCGAGGGTGACGGTGTCGCCCGTCACGAGGGTGATTTCGGTGCCCGGTTCGGTCTTCGCCGCGGCGCCGTCGTCCGGGCCGGACGACGCGTCGGCGAAGGCGCCGGGGGCGGAGTCGGTTGCGGTGGCGAATGCCGCCGGGTGTGACACTGACGATTCCGGCAGCGCTGTGGCTAGAGAAGGCACGGAGGCCAGCAACGAGGCGAGGCAGCCGAGCACGGCGGCGCGGATGGGCAGGTAACGCCGGGGCGAACGATGCATGACTTGGGTTGTAACCCGCTCGTCCGGCGCCAAGGAAGCGGTTTCCGTTGGCGACTTGTCGCCATGTCGGCTCTTGGCCAGACAGGGCGAACGGCGGCGGGGACCCGTGCGGAAGGAGCGTGAGAGACGATGCTGGAGCCGGCAGGCGTCGAACCGACGGAGGAACGGGTGTACCGGCTGCTGGTCGGGCTGCACGGCGCGGACGCGGAGACCGTGGCCGCGGAGCTGGGCCTCGACCGGCGGCGGGCGGAGTCGCTGCTGACCTCGCTGCAGGAGAAGGGGCTGGTCAGCGGTCCGGAGCAACGCCCGGGCAGCGCGGGGCACTTCGTGCCCGTGGCACCGGACGTGGCGCTCGGGCCGCGGCTGCTGCGCGGGCAGGAGGCGCTGGAGCGGGCCAGGCGCGGGGTGACCGAGCTGACCGAGGAGTTCCGGGCGGGCGGCAGGCGCCGCGACGCGCGGCAGCTCGTCGAGGTCGTCACGGGCGTGGCGGCGATCCGGCAGCAGATACGCGACCTCGCGTACGGCTCGCGCACGGAGGTGCTGGCGCTGTGCAAGGCGGGGCACGTGGCGATGCCGTCGGCGGACAACGACGAGGAGTTCGAGATGCTCGCCAAGGGCGTGCGCTACCGCGTCATCTATGAGCGCGCCCTGCTGGAGGAGCCCGGGATGCTGGGCAACGTGGCCCTCGGCGTCCGCGCGGGCGAGGCGGCGCGGGCGGCGAGCGCGCTGCCGGTGCGGCTGATGATCGCCGACGGGGTGCTGGCGCTGTGCCCGCTGGTCCCGAACGCGGACAGCAGGTTCGGCGAGCCGACGGTGGCGGTGGTACGCAGCAGCGCGCTGCTGGACGCGCTGATCGCGCTCTTCGAGAGCCAGTGGGCGGCGGCGTCGCCGCTGCACGTCACCGGGGCGGGCGAGCTGGCCGGGCTCGGCGACGGCGCCGGGGCGGCCGGCCCCGCGCTGGCGGAGGACGAGCGCTATCTGCTGTCGCTGGTGGTGGCGGGGCTCGCGGACAAGGCCATCGCGACGCAGCTCGGCATCAGCCAGCGCACCGTGCAGCGTCGGCTGCGGGACATGATGGGCCGCGTGGGCGCGGACACCCGGGCACAGTTGGTGTGGCAGGCGGCCCGCCGCGACTGGCTGCCGTGACGGCGGTGGGGACGGCCGTGCGCGGCTGAGCGCAGGTCCCGTAACCGCAGGGCGGACGCACGGCGGGGTGCGCCCGTACGACAGGCGTGCCCGAAGGGCACGAACACCCCGCCGGGAGAGATCCCGGCAGGGCGCGCACCCGCACCGGTGCGGCCGGATCGCTCCGGCCGCACCGGTGACGGAGGGTGTCACTTCAGCGCGTAGGCCCGCTTCACCGTCTGCTCGACGCTGTTGCCGGCGTCGTCCCACGCCTTCACGCGCAGCGAGACGAAGCCGCCGTCGTCACCCACCGAGGGGTGCCGCAGCCAGACCCGGTAGCCGCCGTCCCACCAGGGCATCGCCGTGGCGTCCCGCCAGGTGGCACCGTCGTCGAAGGAGGTGGAGACCTCCATCCCCTTGATGCGCCGCCCGTCGAGGCCGTCCTGGTGCCGCGCCGTGATGCCGAGCGGCACGAGCCGCCCGCCGGGCGCCGCGCCCCGCGCGTCGGTGGGCACGTCGTAGTCGAGCTGCACCAGCGGCAGCAGGTCCTGCCTGCCCGCCGCGGGGCGGTCGGCCGCGAACGACCAACTGGTGCGCGTGCTCACGCCCGTGCGCCACTCCGGGGTGGTCCTGTCGACCGCGAGGTCGAGACGGTACGTCCCCTTCCCGCCGGTGCCGCCCGCGGGGAACGCGCCCCACGCCGTGCGGCCTTCGGCCAGCTTCTCGCCGTCGCGGTACAGCGCCGCCGAGGACTTGTCGGCGGGGGTGCCGTCCCAGTCGCCGCCGTCCAGGCGGCTGTAGTGACCCTCCTGGGAGTCGGCGAACTCCGGGATGCGGATGGTGAGCTGGTCCCCCTCGCGGTACGAGGTCAGCCCCTCCACGCCGCGCGGGATCGCGGGCCGCACCACGGGCGCGAACCAGCTCTCCTCGACCCGCTCGCCCGCCCGGTAGGTGCGGGCCTCCTGGATCATCCCGCCGGCCAGCGGGTTGAAGGTGTCGAAGGTGTAGCGGTGGTGGACGTTGTGGCGCCAGAGGGTGTCGCCGGCGCTCACGTACTCGGTGCGCTCGTGCGGAGTGGGCACGTGCCGCTGGTACTGGTTGATGGCCGTCCCCATCCACGGCCGCCAGCCGAAGCGCTGCTCCTTGGCCCAGGGGTTGCCGCCGGAGTCGCCGTAACTGGTCTGGACGGTGGCGGTGTTCGAGCCGTTCACCCGGTGCACCACCCGCTCGGGCACCTGCTGCTTCGCCACCTGCATCACGTCGTACATGTACGGGCTGGCCGGCGTACCGCGCAGTTCGACGGTCGCCCGGCCCCCGGCCAGCGCCGCGCGCAGCTTCTCGCCGACGTCGTACCGGACCATCGCGCCCACCGCGGGCAGCCGGTCGCCGCCGGGCCGCCACACGCTCCAGCCGGGTGTGCCCTCCGGGCAGACGACGATGACGTACTCGGCCCCGGCGGCCGCGGCGCGGCGGACCACGTTCTCGTCCTGCGGGCTGTCGCCGTCGACCAGGACGGCCGCGCGGGCGAGGTCGGCACCGTCGTCGGCGAGGGCGGCGAAGTCCGCCTCCGTGCCCGCGCCGGCGTCGACCAGCGGCAGCCGCCGGTTGCCGTCCAGGGCGGGGGAGCGGCCCATCAGGCGTACGGCCTCGATGCCGGCGCTGCCCTGTGTCCCGGTCCCGCGGACGGTGCCGGTGAGCATCGGGGCCTCCAACTGCCAACGGGAGGAGACCTCGAAGACGCCCTCGCGGGCCTTGGCGGTCGGCGTCACGTACAGCTTGCGGCCGTCGACGCTGAACTCCATGTGCCCGTGGGAGATGCTGCGGTTGCCGAACTCGCGGTGGCTGTAGAAGCTCATGACGGCTTCCTGCACCGCCGGCTTCGGGGTCTCGATCTTCACCTCGTTGGCCTTGCGGGCGTCGAGGACGACGTCCAGGTCGCGGTCGACCTTGAGCTGCGGGTCGACGATGAGGCTGTCGACGCTGCCGCCCGGGATCTTGTCGGAGATCACTGCGTGCAGGAAGTACTCGCCCTCCGGCACCTCGACGGTCAGCGTCCTGCCGTTCGCGATGTACGTGACGACGTCGTAGCGGTCGTCCTCGCCGAAGAGCGTGACGGGGTTGACGAAGGCCGGCTGCCCGGCGCGGTCGATGCCGCGCAGCGTGACGGTGCGCGTCGGTGCCTCGCGGACGGCGCCGATGGTGGTGTGCGCGACGGTGTCGCCCGCGGTGGCGGTGACGTACCCGCCGTAGCGGCCGGGGCGCAGCCCCGCCGGGTCGAGGGTGACCGGGACGGTCGCGGTGCCGCCGGCGGCGATCTCGACGGTGTCGCCGTCCGGCAGGCCCACGGCGTCGGCCGGGACCGGCTCGCCGTTCGCGGCCCGCAGCGAGGCGGCGAGCTGCAGCGTCACCGGCGCGTCGGAGGCGTTGGTGTACGTGACCTCGCGCCGCACCGGCTCGCCGCCCTCGTCGACACCGCCGAAGCCGAGGGTGCCGGTGGCGTACACCTGCTGCGCGTCCGCGCGGGCGGCGTCCACGCGCCCGCCGCCCTGCTCGTAGACCGTCAGGTCGTCGTGCCGCTGCGCGGTGCTGACCAGCGCGTCCTTGAGCTGCTGCGCACTGAAGTCGGGGTGGCGCTGCGCGATCAGCGCGGCGGCGCCGGCGACGTGCGGCGCGGCCATGGAGGTGCCGGAGGCGGCCGTGTAGAGGTCGTCCACGGGCGTGCCCATGGCGGTGCCCGCCGCGCGGGCGGCGACGATGTCCACGCCGGGCGCGGTGATGTCGGGCTTGACGGCGAGGTCGCCGACGCGCGGGCCGCGGCTGGAGAAGCCGGCCAGCGACTCGTCGCGGTCGACGGCGCCCACGGTGAGCGCGGCGTCGGCGGCGCCGGGCGAGCCGACGGTGGCCGAGCTCGGGCCGTTGTTGCCGGCCGAGGCAACGAAGAGGGTGCCGGTCTCGGCGGTCAGCCGGTTCAGGCCGAGGCTCAGCGCGTCGGTGCCGTCGGTGGCGGCGTCGGTGCCGAGGCTCATGTTGACCACGTCGGCCCCGGCGCCTGCGGCCCACTCCATGCCGGCGAGCACCTGCGACTCGGAGCCGAAGCCGTCGTCGCCGAGCACCTTGCCGACCAGCAGCCGGGCGCCGGGGGCGACGCCCTTGCGGGAGCCGTCGGAGCCGGCGCCGGTGCCGGCGACGGTGGCCGCGACGTGCGTGCCGTGGCCGAAGGCGTCGCCCGTGGTGGGGCTGTCGGAGAAGTTGCGGGCCTCGTCGACCTTGCCCGCCAGGTCCGGGTGTTCGGCGTCCACGCCCGTGTCGAGCACGGCGACGGTGACGCCCTCGCCGTCGTGGCCGCCCTGCCAGACCTCGGGTGCGCCGATCTGCGCCACGCTGCGGTCGAGCGAGGCGCTGACCTTGCGGTCCAGCCAGATGCGCTCGATACCGCCGGCGAGCTTCGGCCCGGCCGCCGTCCTGGCGTTCTTGCGGTCGTCGTCGACGGCCTCCCAGAGGCGGTCGGCCCCGTCCTTGCCGGCCTTGACGGCACGGGCGTTCAGGCTCGGCAGCGCGGCGCCCGCGGTCACCCCGGGCAGCTCAGCGGCATCGGCGGTGCGGGCGCCCTCGGCGTAGGCCACGATCAGCGGGATCCGCTTGCTCTTCCCGTCGCCGTAGCCCTGCTCGACCAGTTCGGTGATGTTGAACAGGTCGCGGTCCACGGCACCCGAGCCGACGTAGGGCACCGCGTCGGTGGGGATGACGTGCAGGTCGCCGTCGATTTCGAGCTGCTCGAAGCCGCCGCCTCCGCCGGCCCCGTCGCGTGGCGTCACGGTGGCGGCCTGCCGGCCGTCGGGGAAGCGCTCAAGCCGCACACGGTCGCCGGTGACGAGCGTGACGACGCTGAGCGAGGAGCCGGCCGCCCGGTCCGCGACCGTCGCGCCGCCGGGTGAGGCGGCTGCGTGGATCGCGGATGGCGCCAGGGTGACCAGGAGCGCGCCCGCGGTGGCGAGCGCCGGCAGCTTTACTCGTCGTAGATGCACGGGGAAAGCTTTCGGTCCTGACGGGCGGCTGTCACGATCTACGGCGTGCCGGGCTTGCGACATGTCGCCTGTACGACAACGGGCGCCCGGCTTCGGGCGGGTGGCCGGGCGCCCGGTTCAGCCGGGGCTGTACCGGTTTCCCGGGCCGTACGCGGCGGGTGCGAAGTGGGCGAGCAGAGCGGCCAGGACGGCCGCCGGCCGCTCGACGGGCGCCAAGTGGCCGGTGCGGGGCAGCTCGACGAGGGCGGCGTCGGCGATGCCGTCGGCCAGGGCGCGGGCGTGGGCGGGCGGGGTCGCCACGTCGTCCCGGCCGGCGACGACGAGGGTGGGCGCGGCGACGCGGGCCAGGTCTGCACGGAGGTCGAGGGCGGCGAGGGCGTCGCAGCAGGCGGCGTACGCGGCCGGGTCGGCGGCGCGCAGTGCGGCGGTCAGGGTCCGTACCGCCGGGTCGCCGCCGGCCGCGAACCGCGCGGTGAACCAGCGCTCCGCGGCGGTGCCGGCGACCGGCTCGATGCCCTCGGCCCGGACCAGGGCGGCCCGTTCGCGCCACCGGGCCGGCGGGCCGAAGCGGGCCGAGGTGCAGATCAGGGCGAGCGCGTCGACGCGGCCGGGGTGGTGGGCGGCGAGCCAGGTGCCGACGGCACCGCCGAGCGAGATGCCCGCGTAGCGGAACCGGGCGACGCCCAGGGCGTCCGCGACATCGAGGACGAGGCGGGCGAGCTGCGCCACGGTGCCGCCGGCGCCGAACAGCCCGGCCCGCGAGCGGCCGTGCCCCGGCAGGTCCCAGCGCACCACGCGGAACACCTGGGCGAGCGCGGGCACTTGGGCGTCCCAGACGGCGGTGGTCGTGCCGAGGGACGGCCCGAGGACCAGCACGGGGCGGCCCTCGGGCCCTTCGACGCGGTGGTGCAGCAGGGGCGCGGCGGTGGCCCGGCTCCCGGCCCCGTGCGTCCGGCGGCCGGTCGCGCCCGTGCTGCGTAACCCGCTCACCCCGGGCCGTCCCCGCCGGGCCCGGAAGGCGCGCGGACGTCGAGGAAGACCGTCTCCTTCTCGCCCTGAAGGTGCACGTCGAAGCGGTACGTCCGCTCCCCTTCGGCGCGCGCGAGCAGTGCCGCGCGCAGCTCCCCGGGCAGCGCGGCCACCGGGCCCCCGGCGGGCGGCGCGGCGAGGTAGGCGCGGGTGTATCGCCCAGTGGCCGTCCCCGTCGGTGGCCACGCGCGCGAAGCCGGTGAAGTCCACGCCGTTGCGGCCGGGGAAGCCGCCGGTCACGGGGGCGCGGCGCAGCGAGCCCGGCCGGCCGTCGAGCGCGCCGCCGGGGGCGGCCTGCCAGCACTCCAGCAGCGCGTCCGGCACCGGCTCGCCGGCGCCGTCGTGGACGCGGCCGTGGACGGTGACGGTGTCCGGGTGCCCGGCCGGGGCGACGTCGCCGACGCCGGGGAACGGCAGCGCGTGGCCGTAGAAGGGGCCCACTGTCTGCGCGGGGGTGGGATCGTGCATCAGCGGCCTTCCTCCCCCGGTTCCGCCAGGTGGCGGCGGGGCCGTCGAGGACGACGTCCCAGCGGTAGCCGAGGGACCACTCCGGCACCGACAGCGCGTGGTCGTAGGTCGCGACCAGCCGGGCGCGGGCGGCGGCGTCGGGGTCGGCGAGGGGCAGCGGCGGCCGCCGCGGGTGGCGCAGGACGGTGCTGCGGTACGGGGCGAAGTCGCGGGCCGGGTGGTGCGGGGCGGGGGCGCCGGCGGCCACGGCGGCGGCGGTGGCGCGATGGGCGGCGGCGATCTCCTCGGATATCCGACGCTGCGTCAGGTGTGGTCCGGCGGCCACGGCCGCTGCACCTCCCGGGGGCGAGGCGGCTCCGGCGCGGTTCCCGGCACCGGGTCCCGCGTGCGCCTGGCGCACGAGTGTTCACATCGGCTCCCCGCCGAGTCTCCGCGCTCACCTCGCGGGTGTCAACGCCCCCGCGCCGGCCGGGTCTTGCCGCCGCGGCGGGCCTCGTGTTCGCGGTAGAGGTCCTGGAGGAGCGCGACCGCGTCGTGCGTGGCCGGGTGCGGGTCGTGGCGGCGCCAGACGAACAGCACGGCGACCGGCGGCGCGTCGCGTACGGGCCGGTAGACGATGCCGTCGCGGCGGTACTGCGCCACGGTGCTCTCCGGGGTGAGGCCGACGCGGCGGCCGGTGGCGATGTCCGCCAGCCAGTCGTCGACGTCCCGGGTGTGCTCCACCGCCGGCCGCGCCGCCTCCGGCCACATCTCGGCGCTGGTGGTGCCGGTGCGGCGGTCCACCAGGACGGTGCGGTCGCGGATGTCGGCGAGCCGCAGGCTGCGGCGGCGGGCGAAGGGATCGTCGGCGGCCATCGCGCAGTAGCGGCGCTCGTGGCCGACGACGGCGTGGGCGTAGCGCCGCTCGTCGACGCCGGTGCGGACGAGGGCGAGGTCGCAGAGCCCTTCGGCGAGGCCGCCGGTGGCGGAGTTGGTACGGATCAGATGCAGCTCCACGTCCGGGTGCCGGCCGGCCCAGCGGCGCTGGAACTCCGCGGTGTGCCGGCCGGCCGCCGACCAGGCGTGCCCGATGCGCAGCCGGGTGTGGCCGGTGGTGGCCTCGCCGACGAGGTCGTCCGCCTCGGCGAGCAGGTGCCGCGCGCGGGCGAGCACCTGGACGCCCGCGGTGGTCGGGGTGACGCTGCGGCTGGTGCGGTGGAGCAGCCGGACGCCGAGGATCCGCTCCAGCCCCAGCAGGGTGCGGGAGACCGCGGCCTGGGAGACGCCCAGCTCGATGGCGGCGTCGGTGAAGCTGCCGGTGTCCACGATGGCGACCAGGCAGCGCAGGTGCCGGAGCTCCAGATCCATGACTTCAGCGTATAGAACGCGCGGCACATGCATTTTGCGCATACGAACCGGGCGCGCATGCTCCGTGCCATGACCGCGGAACCGCAGCCCGCCACCGCCCTCCGACCGCGCCCCGGCCCGCAGGAGGGCGCCCGGCCCGGCGGCCGCGCGGCCGGGGTCGCGATGATGCTCGGCAGCGGGCTGTCGAACCAGACAGGCGCCGCCGTCGCCGCGCTGGCCTTCCCCGTCGTCGGCCCGGCCGGGGTGGTCGCCGTACGGCAGTGGGTGGCCGGGGCCGTGCTGCTGGCGGTGGGGCGGCCCCGGATGCGTACGTTCACGCGCGCACAGTGGTGGCCGGTGCTGGGGCTGGCCGCGGTGTTCGCGGTCATGAACCTCTCGCTGTACACCGCGATCGGCCGGATCGGCCTCGGCCTCGCGGTGACGCTGGAGTTCCTCGGCCCGCTGGCGGTGGCGCTCGCCGCCACCCGCCGCCGCACCGACCTGGCGTGCGCGCTGGCCGCCGCCGCGGCCGTCGTCGTCCTGACCCGCCCGCGCCCCGCCGCCGACTACGCGGGCATCGCGCTCGCACTGCTCGCCGCCGTCTGCTGGGCCTGCTACATCCTGCTGGGCCGCACCGTCGGGCGCCGGCTGCCCGGCGTGCAGGGCCCGGCGGCGGCGGCCGTCTCCGGCCTCGCGTACGTCCCCGTCGGCGCCGTCGTGCTGGCCCACCGCCCGCCGACCGCCGCGGCGCTCGGCTACGCCGTCACCGCGGGGGTGCTCTCCTCCGCCGTCCCCTTCCTCTCCGACCTGCTCACGCTGCGCCGCGTCCCGGCCCGGCTGTTCGGCACCTTCATGAGCGTCAACCCGGTGCTGGCGGCGCTCGTCGGCACGGCCGTGCTGGACCAGCGGCTGGGCCCGTACGAATGGGCGGCGATCGCCGTGATCGTCACCGCCAACGCCGTTGTCGTCACCCGCCGCTGACAGGCGCACCCCGGCCGATCGGTGGTGTACGACGCCTTGGCAGCCGGCCCGTACGGCGCCATGATCGCCCCCGGCGGCCGGGCAGCGCGCCGGGCCGCCAGGAGTGATGTGCACCAGCGAGAGGAGCGGCTCATGTTTCGCAGGACATCGACGCTCGCGCGCACCGCGCTGCTTGCCGCGGCGGTCGTGATCACCCCGGTCACCGCCCTCGGGGCGGCCGCCGCGCCGCAGCAGGGCGCGGCCGCCGACCGGGCGCCGGCCGCGCCGGCCGGTACCCGTACCACCCAGGATCAGAAGGAATCCGGCGATCCGAACACCAGCGAGAAGGCGCGGGACGTCGTCTTCGCCCTCCACGGCGGGGCCGGCACCCTCAGGCGCGAGGACATGACCCCCGAACTGGAGCGGGAGTACCGCACCAAGCTCACCGAGGCCGTCCGCACCGGGCAGCGGGCGCTGGCGGACGGGAAGTCCAGCGTCGCGGCCGTCGAGGCGGCGATCAACGTGCTGGAGGACTCGCCGCTCTTCAACGCCGGCAAGGGCGCGGTGTTCACCACCGACGCGGAGAACGAACTGGACGCCTCGATCATGGACGGCGCGACCCTGGACACCGGCGCGGTCACCGGCGTGACCCACATCAAGAACCCGATCTCACTGGCGCGGGAGATGATGGACAACTCCCGGCACGTGCTGATGAGCGGCGAGGGCGCGGAACGCTTCGCGCAGCACCGCGGCATGGACCTGGTGACCCAGGACTACTTCTTCACCGAGCGGCGGTGGGAGTCCCTGATGGCCGCCAAGGGCGGCGAGTCGGACTTCGACTTCGGCGAGACCGGCACGGTCGGCGCCGTCGGCATCGACGGCGACGGCGACCTGGCGGCCGGCACGTCGACGGGCGGGCTGACGAACAAGCCCGTCGGGCGCATCGGGGACTCTCCGATCGTCGGCGCGGGCACGTACGCGAAGAACGGCAACATCGCGGCGTCCGCGACCGGCACCGGCGAGCTGTTCCTCCGCGAGGCCGTCACGCACACCGTCTCCGCGCAGGTCGAGTACCTGGGCCGGTCGGTGTCCAAGGCGGCCGGGGCGGCGATCGACAGGACCGAGGCGCTGGGCGGCGACGACACCGGCGGGGTGATCGCACTGGACTCCCGCAGGAACCTCGCGTTCACCTTCAACACCTCGGGAATGTACCGGGGTTACGCCACCGCGGACGGTGAGATCGTGGTCAAGATCTTCGCCGACGAGTGACGGCCGGGGCGGCGGGGGCCGGTCTCCCGCCGCCCGCCGCACCGGCCCGGCGGGCTCGGGGCGGGTGCGCCGCGCCGGGCGGCGGCCCGTACGGCCCGACGGTCCGAAGGCGTCAGCGGCTCGTGCAGCACGGCATGGGGGCCGGGGCCTCGAACGGGATCAGCGTCTCCGCCGCCGCCCGGACCGCCGCGAGCACCAGCCGCCCGTCGAGCCACTGCGGGCGCACGTGCCCGCGAGTGACCATCCTGGCCTCCCACGGCGGTCCGTGCGGCGCGCCGAGCAGCACGACCTGCTCGATCGCCGAGGCGCCCAGCAACTCGCCGACCGTCATCGTCCCGCTCAGCGCGTCCGCCCCCGGGTACAGCACCGCGCGGCCGACGCTGCGCGAGGCGTGCTCGGCGGCGGCGCGGGCCGCCGCCGCGGCGGCCTCGCCGGGGCCGTGGCGGGTGCCGCCGGGCAGCCCGGCGACGGCGTGGCCGCGCGCGGTGAGCCACCGCCAGGCGGCGGCCGCGTCGGTGGCGCCGGCCAGCGCGAGGGAGACGGCGATACGGGGCTGCTCGCCGGAGACGAGGTGGGTGCAGCCGTACGCGGTGCGCGGCAGCCGCAGTTCGCCCGCCAGGGCGTGCAGCAGGTGGTCCGCGTCGCGCAGTTCGGTCAGTCCGGGGTCGGCGCCGAGGACGTAGGCGCTGCTCATGCGCGGTGGCGGGTCGCGATACGGGCGGCGGGATCCGCGCCTCGCCGGTGATGGTCGCGGGGTCGGTGTCCGTGGCCCATGACGCCCTCCCAGTCGTGCCGGGTGCCGCGTCCTGACGCGGCGGCTGCTGCCGAGGGTCGGGCCGCAAGATGAACGCCGCGCGACCCGGCGGTGATCGCCGAAGGGCAGTCCGGCGGCGGGTTCGAGGGCAGGCCGGGGCGGACCGCCGGGCAGGGCGGACCGGCCGGCGGCGCCGGCCGTACGCCTGCGGCCACGGGCGCGCCGGGCACCCGGCCGGCCGGACGCCCGCCGCCCGACCGCGGCCTGCCTCAGCCCGCCACGCCGTCCAGCAGCCCCAGGTCCGGCGGCACCAGTGCCGTCGCCGCCACCAGATCCGTCAGCAGCCGGTGGTCCGGCGTACAGCCCTGCGGCTCCGGCGCCTCCTCGGCCCGTAGCGCCGGCAACCGCCCGCCGTGGCGCGCCAGCCGGCGGCGTACGTCCTCCACCCGGCTTGCGACCTCCGCCGTGCCCCACCGCTCCCCCGGCCGCAGGAACGCCATCACCTCCGCCGCCTGCCGGTACGGCAGCGGGCGCGGGTCCGGCTCGTGGCGCAGATACCGCTGCCCCAGCACCACCAGCACCAGCCGCTCGTCCTCGGACAGCGCCCACGCCGCCGGCAGCGGTGCGCCCGCGAGGCCCTCCGGACCCGCCGTTTCCGGACGGACCACGTACAACTCCACCAGATGCTCGCGGAAACCGGAGCCCCTGACGAACACCGGCGTGTACCCCGCGGCCAGCGGCAACCGGTCCGAGCCCGGCGGCAGCAGTCGCCCGCGCGGCAGCCGCAGCGCCTGCTGCCCGGTGTTGCGCAGCGTCCAGCCGCCCTCCAGATACGTCAGCTCGCCGTGCCGCCGGCTCACGCCCTGATCGCTCCGGCCCACGGACAACTCGACGTCCCCGCCCGCGCCCTCCTCGCCGGGACCGCGCCCGAACCGTACGGTCAGCCCGGGCAGCGGCGCCACCTCGATGCCGTCGGCTGCCGAACGCGCGTGCAGCGTGCCCGGCTGCGCGGGCCTCACACCGCGGGCCAGGCTGTCGCGCCCGCTCATCCCCGGTGTCCTCGGATACGGTCCATCGCAGGTCCCCTCGGCCGCGGCCGGCTGCTGCCGACCGCCCCACGGTGCTCCCTGCCGCCGGGGACCCCTCCCCGCCGCCGGTCACGAACCTGTACGGGGCGCACGGGCCGTACCGGTTCAGATCCTCGGCAGCTCCCGCGCGGCCGTCTCGGCGAGCTGCGTGGCCATCCCGCACAGCTCGTCCGGCGACTCGTCGTCGCCGTCGAGGGTGAGGTAGAGCAGTTCGACGGCCTTCTGGCCGTTCTCGTCGGGGTACTCGCGGTACTCGACCCGTACCGTGCAGGTGTCCTCGCCGTCGTACGCCGGGGAGACGACCGCGTCGCGGCCCGCCATCATGGTCACCCTGCCGTCCTCGCCGCTGAGCGGCTGGTCGCGGTCGTAGCGCAACTGGACCTCTATGTCGCGCGTGGTGCTGTACCAGTCGCAGTCCCAGTTGCCGAAGCCCACGTCGGGGTCGCCGGCGTCGACGCCGGGGACGATCTCCAGCGCGCGGGCGTCGAGCAGCCGGCAGGCGTCCAGCCACAGCAGCGACACGTCCGCCGCCGGCGGGTCGCGGCGCGGGACGGTGCGCTTCTCGGTCCGGGCCTTGCCCAGCGTCTCGCTGGCGGTCCTGGCGGCGATGTCGGCCATGTCGCACAGGGTGCCGATGCCGCCGTAGTCCCGGGCGGCCCCGCCGTCGACGTAGATCCAGATGCTGACGTCGCTGTCCGCCTCGTCCGGCAGGACGAGGGCCCGCGCGCACTCGTCGCCCTCCTGCGGCCCCTCGATGATGCCGATGCCGCCGAAGGTACGCACCGGGGCCGGCGACTCGGGTGCGGGTCCCGCGTCGAACTCGACCTGGACGTCGATGTGTTCCCCGTCCTCGCCCTGCGGGTAGACCAGCACGTCGCAGCGGTCGAAGTTGCCGTAGTCGCGGTCCCGCTCCACGCTCTGGCCGAACCGGGCGAACTCGCCGGGGTCGGTCAGGGCGCACGGGTCCATGGTGCGCCGGTCGCCGATGACCGAGCCGGCGTGCGGCTTCCCGTCGCCCGGCTGACGGCCCGGCTCGTCGTCGTCGCGGTCGGGGGTGAGCCACCAGAACCAGGCGCCGGCCAGGGCCGCCGCCGCGACCAGCGCCGTGCCGGCGGCGACGGACGCCCGCGGGTGCCGGCGCGGCGTGCCGAGGAAGGCGAACCGCCGGGCCCACCTGCGCTGCCCGGCCGCCTCCTCCAGTAACCGGCGGGCCTCGGCCGCGTCGGGCCGCCGGTCGGCCCGGCGGCGGAGCATCGCTTCGAGCGGCGCGGCGAGGGGCCCGGTGTCGCGCTCCCGGCGCAGCACACCCTGGCTGACCTTCCACTCGCGCAGCGTGGACTCGTCCTCGTCGCCGTCGTCCTCGTCGTGGGGGACGCCGGTGACGGCCTTGTAGAGCATCGCCGCGAGGGAGTACACGTCCGAGCGGGGCACGGGCGAGCCGTTGACGACCTCGGGGGCGGCGTAGTCGGGGGTGTAACTGAGCGGGCGGTCCGGCGAGATGGTCTCGTTGCTGCCGGTGCGCTGGGCGGAGTCGAAGTCCGTGAGCTTGGGCGTGCCGTCGTCGGTGATGACGACGTTGGCGGGCTTGACGTCGCAGTGCACGACGCCGTTGGCGTGCAGCGCCGCCAGCGCCGACGCGATCTGCGCGCCTATCCGCGCCGCCTTCTCGGGCGCCATCCTGGGCTGCTTCTCCAGGCTGCCGCCGGTGACGTGTTCCATCACGAGCCAGCAGCCCGCGTCCGGTCCCGACTCGATGAACTCCACGCCGTAGAGCGTGACCACGTGCGGGTGGGTGGCCCTCGCCTGGGCGCGGGCCACACCGAGCAGCCGGGGGCGCTCGCCGATGGCGCCGCCGCGTTTGAGCACGACCCTGCGGCCCAGTTGCTCGTCCGCGGCGAACCAGACCTCGCCGCGCCCCTCGTCACCGATCAGCTCTTCGAGCCGGTAGCGGTCGCCGACAAGCCGACCCACGCGCACCGCGACTCCTTTCGCCTGTCTGCAGGGCGAAATGTAGCGGCTGCGCGCGGCACTGGCACGGCGTCTTCACGACTTCCCCGCGTCAGCCGCGCCGAAGCGGCGAAAAGGGCGCTCAGCTTGAGAAATAGTCGTCCAGGAGTTCGAGATCGGTCGGTACGAGGGTGGTGGATTCCACCAGTCCGCGCAGCAGGTTGTGCTTCAGGACGCTGTCGCTCGGGCCGCCGCCGTCGTCGCCCCGGGTCACCTGGTACGGGAACCCGCCGCGCGCCAGCCGCCGGCGGACGTCCTCGACCCGGTGCTCGATGACGCGCTTGGTGATCCCGTCGGCGCCGGGCAGGAAGGCCAGCAGCTCGGCCGCCTGCCGGTAGGACAGCGGGCGCGGATCCGACTCGTACTGCAGGTACTGCTGTCCGAGGACGACGAGCACCAGCCGCTCCTCCGGGGAGAGCGGCCAGCGCTTGGGCGGCAGCGTCTCGGCGCGGTGGCGCGGCACCCGGCCCGCCTCGCCGGCGTCCGTGACGTACAGCTCGACGAGGTGCTCGCGGTGGCCCGAGCCCTTGACGAACAGCGGTGTGTAGCCGGGGGCGAGGGGGATCGGCTCGGTGGAAAGGTGCATGAGCCGGCCGCGGGGCAGCCGGACGAGCTGCTGGCCGGTGTTCCGCAGCCACCAGGTGCTGCGCTGGTACGACAGCTCTCCGTGCCGGCGGCTGACGCGCAGGTCGTCCTCGCCGACGCACAGGTCGACCTCGTCCTTGTCGCGCCCGAAGCGCACCACGCGCTCGGCGCCGGGCGGCACCCGGATTCCGCCGGCGACACTGCGGGCGTGCAGGGTCCCGGGCGGCGACGGCGCGGCCCCGCGCGCCAGGCTCTCTCGCAGGGTCATCGCCGGCCTCCGCAGCTTGTGACGGTACGTGCCCCACCAGTGTCCCGCGCGGCCCCGGGAGGGGTCCCGGGGCCGGTGCGACCGGCGTGGAACCGGCCGGGGTTCAGCCCGGCAGGGCCTGGTGCAGCAGCTCCTGGAGGCGCAGGCCGCGGCGTGCGTCGAGGCCGCTGGGGCGGCCGGCACGGACGGCGGCGGCGAACTCGCGGCGCAGTACGGGCCAGCACTCGTCGTGGTCGAGCCCCGCGGTGTCGTAGACGAGTTCGTCGCCGGGGCCGAACAGCTCGACGCGGGTGCGGGCGGCGGGCAGCCGGACACTGCCCGACAGCGACGCCTGGCTGACGGCGCCGTTCTCGTGCTCGCAGGTCAGCTCGATCCAGCGGCGCGGGTCGCCGGTGCCGCGCACGGCGGCGACGGGGCCGACGGCGGCGTCGAGGAGGTCGAGCAGGTGCGGGCCGAGGTCGAGCAGGGCGCCGTGCTCCAGCCGCCAGGCGGTGGCGAACTCGCCGCCGAGGAAGGCACCGTGGAGGTAGCAGGAACGGGCACCGGAGATGTCCGCGGCGGCGGCGCGGCGCAGGAAGTCGCGGGTGGCGGGGTGGTACCGCTTGGTGAGCACGAGCTGCGAGACGACGCCGTGCTCGGCCACGGCGGCGGCGACGGCGCGGGCGGCCGCGAGGTCGGGGCCGAGGGGCTTCTCCAGCAGCAGCGCCTTGCCCACGGCGGCGGCGCGTACGGCCAGTTCGGCCTGGACGGCCGGCGGTACGGCGAAGTCGACGGCCTCGCAGCCGTCGAGCAGTTCGGCGAAGGAGCCGGCGACCGCGGCCCCGTACGGCGCGGCCACCTCGGCGGCGGCCTCGGGACGGCGGGCCCAGACGGCGGTCAGCTCGGTCTCGGGTCCTTCGGCGAGCATCCGGGCGTGCATGGCGCGGGCCCAGGGCCCCGCGCCGACGAGCCCGACCCGTACCGGCGGCACCGGTATGTCGGCCTCGGCGCCGGCCGTCATCGCGCACCGTTTCCGCTACGGGCCGCCAGCCGCTCGTCCGCGCGGCCGGGCGCGTACAGGTGCTCCACCACCAGCGCCCCCGCGCCCGCGAGCCCCGCACCGTCGCCGAGGCCGGGCGTGACGACCTGGAGGTGCGCGGTGGTACGCGGCATCGCGCGCTGGTACAGCAACTCCCGTACGCCGGTGAGGAAGGGCGTGCCGGCGAGGTCGCCGACGATCATGAGCACGCCGGGGTTCAGCAGCGTGACGACCGTGGCCAGCACCTCGCCCACCCGCATCCCGGCCGCGCGCGCGAGCCGCACCGCGTCCGGCTGCCCGGCGGCGAGCAGGTCGCGCACGTCGGAGCCGGAGGTCGCGGGCACACCCAGCTCGGTGAGCCGGCCGGCCAGCGCCCGCCCGCTGGCGACGGCGGCGAGGCAGCCGTACGAGCCGCAGGCGCAGAGGGCGTCCATCCCGTCGTGCAGCCGTACGTGCCCGATGTCGCCCGCGCCGCCGTCGATGCCCCGGTAGATGCGGCCGTCCACGACGACGCCGGCGCCGATGCCGGTGGAGACCTTGACGAGCACGAAGGCCGCGCAGTCGGCGAACCCGGCGCGCTGCTCCGCGAACGCCAGGAGGTTGGCGTCGTTGTCCACGAGCACCGGCACGTCCTCGGGGCCTTCCGCGTGCTTGGCGAAGGAGCGGCGCATGTGGTCCTGGATCGGGTAGCCGTCCCAGCCGGGCATGATCGGCGGCTGTACGACGAGGCCGGTGTCGAAGTCCACCGGGCCCGGCACCGAGATGCCGATGCCGCACACCTCGTCCGCGCGCCGCCCGGCCTCGGCGAGCAGCGGGCCGAACCAGCGCCCCAGCTCGTCGAGGACCGGCTCGGGCCCGTCGCCGACGCGCAGTTCGCCGGTGCGCTCGGCGAGCGGCCGGCCGGCGAGGTCGAGGACGGCGGCGCGGCCGTGCCGGGTCTGCAGGTCGGCGGCGAGCACGACGGCGTGCTCGGTGTCGAACTCCAGCTGCACGGAGGGCCGGCCGCCGGTCGAGACGCCGGCGGCACCGCGCAGCCAGCCGGCGGCCTGGAGTGCGTCGAGCCGGCCGGCGACGGTGGAGCGGGACAGGCCGGTGGCGTCCTGCAGCGCCGCCCGGGTGGTGGCCTCGCCGGTGCGGATGAGCTGGAGCAACTGCCCCGCGCTGGCCTGGTTGCGCATACGTCGTCTCTCCGCTCAGCTCTTGTCGGCGCCGCTGGTCAGCCCCTCGGTGAGGAGCCGTTCCGCGGCGAAGAACAGCAGTACCACGGGGATGGTGAGGACCACGGAACCGGCCATGAGCACGGTCTTGGAGACCTCGATGCCGTTGGAGAGCTGCGCCAGGCCCAGCGAGACGGTCCAGCTCTCCGGCTCGGCGGCGAGGAAGAGCAGGGCGAACAGGAACTCGTTCCAGGCGATCATGAAGACGTACAGCCCGGTGGCCATCAGCGACGGCGCGGCCAGCGGCAGCACCACCTTGCGCAGCGTCTGCAGCCTGCTGCAGCCGTCGAGCGCCGCCGCCTCCTCGATGGAGGCCGGGATGGTGACGAGGTAGTTCTTCAGCATGTAGACGGAGACCGGCACGGTCTGCGCCACATAGACGATCGCCAGGCCCACCAGGCTGCCGGACAGGCCCATCCGCGCGAACATCACGAACAGCGGGACGGCCAGCAGCGTGGCCGGGAACAGGTAGACGGCCAGGAACATCGCGCTGACCTGGCGGCTGCCGAAGAACTTCAGCCTGCTGACGGCGTACGAACCGGGCACGGCGGCGGCGAGCGTGAGGACCACGGTGCCGAGCGAGACCAGCGCCGAGTTGAGCATCAGCTTCAGGAAGCCCTGGCCGCCGTCCTCGGTCGGCTTGAGCACGTCCCGGTACGTCGCGGTCGTCAGCTCCTTCGCCGACACCCACATCGAGCCGGGGTCGACCAGCAGGGAGTCGATGGGCTTCAGCGACAGCACGACCATGTAGTAGAAGGGGACCAGCGTGATCAGCGCCAGGAACGCGATCACCACCCAGCGGAGCGTGCCGAAGAGGCGGTCCTCGAACTGCGCGCGCGTCATCACGCCTCCTCCTGGACCCGCTTGGCGAAGAACGTGAAGTAGACGCCCAGCAGCACCGTCAGCACGGCCGCCAGGACGAGCGCCTGGGCCGCGGCGGCGCCCACGTCGAAGCGCGAGGTGAGGAAGTCGTAGACGCGCACGGCGGCGACGTCGGTGCCGGCGCCGCCGCCGGTGAGCAGATAGACGTCGTCGAACTTGTTGAACGTCATGATGAAGCGCAGCACGCACAACAGCGCGATCACGGGCATGAGCTGGGGCAGCAGGACGTGGCGGAAGCGCTGCGAGACCGTGGCGCCGTCCACGGTCGCGGCCTCCTCCAGGGTGTCCGGCACCGCTTGCAGCCGGGCGAGGAGGAAGAGGAAGGCGAAGGGGAAGTAGCGCCATATCTCGAAGGCGATGACGGTGAGCAGGGCCAGGGGTATGTCGACGTGCCAGCCCAGCAGGTTCACCTCGTACTGCCGGGTGGACAGGAAGGCGATCGGGTCGTCCCAGCCGAAGGCGTCCCGGCCCCACTCGTTGACCACGCCGTACTGCGGGCTCAGCGCCACCTCCCAGACGAACGCGACGGCGACGACGGGCGCGACGTAGGGCAGCAGCATCGAGCCGCGCAGCAGGCCGCGGCCGCGGAACGGGCGGCGCAGCGCGAGGGCGGCGACGAGGCCGAGCAGCACGGAGCCCGCGGTGGCGCCGACGGTGTAGACCAGGGTGGTGCCGAGGCTGGACCAGAAGCCGGCCGAGGCGAAGACGTCGGAGAAGTTCTCCAGCGACCAGTTGCCGAACAGCCCCATGCCCTGGATGTCGACGAGCTTGGCGTCCTGGAAGGCCAGCAGGACCGTCCAGAGGATCGGGACGATCACGACGACCAGCACCACCAGGAACGTGGGGCTGACGAAGGCCAGGCCGGCGCGGTTCTCGCGGCGGCTCGCGGTCAGGGGGCGGCGGGCGCGCGGCCGGCCGCCGGCGGGCGGGCGCGGGCCCGCCGAGTTCGCCGCGGGGCGGCTGTCGATCGTGGTCATGTGCGGTTTCCTCGGTGAGGGTGCCTCGGGGGAAGAGGGGCCGGCCGGTTACTCAAGGGAGGTCTTCAGCGCGTCGACTTCTTCGTACGCCTCGCGCGCGGCCTCCTCGGGACTCGTCTGTCCCGAGGTCATGGCGCCGACGGCCTTGGCGACGGGCAGTTCGCCGTTGGTGGCGCCGACGAGCGCGCCCTCGCCCTGGTCGATGCCCCATCGCTTCATGTCGCCGACGCCGGCGACGAGCTGGTCGAGCAGTTCGGGGGAGAAGACCTCCTCCATCGACTTCCTGCTGTCGACGCCCATGTCGCTGGCGCGCCAGGCGTCGAGGTAGCGCTCGGGCCGCTCGGGGGTGCCGGTGCGGACCGGGATCTTGCCCTCGGGCGCCATGCCGAACCAGTCCTCGTAGCCGGCGCTCATCATGTACTCGATGAACCGGGTCGAGGCCTCGGTCTCGGCGGTCTTGGTGGCGAGCCACGAGGTGATCTCGCCGAACTGGGCGGGCTCGCCGCCGCCGGGGCCCTTCAGGGAGGTGACGATGCCGCTGTTCTCGGCGAGGAACCCGGGGTCGTCCTTGCACTCGGCGCAGCTCGGCATGGCGTCGTTGCGCAGCCCGGCCAGCTCGTCCAGGAGGAACGAGGACCAGATGATCATGCTGGACTGGCCGGCGAAGTAGGTGGCCCGGGTGGTGTCGACCGTCTGCAACCCGGGCGGGCCGTACCGGCGGGCGAGGGAGTCGTACGTCTCGAAGGCGGTGCGGCACCGCGCGGAGTCCAGGCCGATGTCGCCGCCGCCGTCGACGAGGTCGCAGCCGTTGGCCAGGGCGAGGTCCTCGAAGCTCTGCTGGGTGAAGACGTCGGCGGGGTCGGTGGCGACGGATATCCCGTCGCGGCCCTTGACGTCCAGCGTCCCGGCGGCCTTCAGCAGGCTCGCGTAGTCGTCGGGGACGTCGAGGCCGGCCTCGCGGAACAGGTCCTGGCGGTACGCGACGATCTGCACCCAGGCGTCGGAGGGCACCCCGAGCCGGGTGCCGCCGTCGGCGGTCAGGCGCAGCCCGTTGGCGTCGAAGGTGTCCTTGCCGAGCCGGTCGACGACCTCGGCGGGGATGCGGGTGTTCAGCAGCTCGTTGCTGTACATCTGCCAGGCCTGGCCGAGCGGTACCGCGCCGATCACGTCGGGCAGGTCGCCGGCGGCGGCGGCCGACATGATGAGCTGCGGGAGCTGGTTCTCGTCCACGCCGACCAGCTCGACCTCGACGCCGGTCTCGTCCTCGAAGCGGTCGACGACCTTCTGGGTACTGGCGATGCGGTCGGTCAGGCTCTCCTCCGACCACACGGTGATCTTCCGGTCGGGCTTGCCCGGACCGGAGGCGTCGGTGGCGCAGCCGGCGAGCACACCCATGGCGAGGGTGCTGGCGAGCAGGGCCGAGATCCGCGACCGCCGGGTCCACGTGCGCATGTTCTGATCCTTTGACTGTTCCTTGGATCGACTTAAGCGTTGGCGGACTGCATCACACCACTACTTTTTCATGTTGACAAGACATAAGTCTGAGATATGTTCGACGCAAGTCGTTAACAGCCGTGCCCCCGATCAGCCCACCCGGAGCACCCACCGTGGAACGCGTCGTCCAGTTCACCGCCCCCCGCCAGGTCGAGGTCGCCGAGCACGAGAGCGCCCCTCTGCCCCCCGGCCACCTGCGGGTCCGTACCCGGTACTCCGGCATATCCGCCGGCACCGAACTCACCGCCTACCGGGGCACGAACCCGTATCTGACCCGCTCCTGGGACCCGGAGGCCCGGCTGTTCCGCGAGGACGCGGCGGGGCTTTCGTATCCGGTCGCCGGCTGGGGCTACTCCGAGGTCGGCGAGGTCACCGAGGTCTCCCCCGAGCTGGCCGGTACCCCGGCCCTGCCCGCGGCCGGCGACCTGGTCTGGGGCATCTGGGGCCACCGCAGCGAGGGAGTCGTCCCCGCCGAGCGCCTGGCCGGGCACACCCTGCCCGCCGGACTCGACCCGCTCGCCGGGTCGTTCGCCAGGGTCGGAGCGATTGCCTACAACGCGGTCCTCGCCGCCGGCATCCACGTCGGCGAGGACGTCGCCGTCTTCGGGCAGGGCGTCATCGGGCTCCTCGCCACCCGGCTCGCCGCGCTCAACGGCGGCACCGTGACCGCCGTGGACACCCTCGACGCCCGGCTGGAGCGGGCCGGCCGGCACGGTGCGGCCCGTACGCTCAACGCCCGCGCCGACGCCGTCGCCGAGGGGATCCGGGCGGCGACCGAGGGGCGGGGCGCCGACGTCGCCATCGAGCTCAGCGGTGCGTACGCGGCGCTGCACGAGGCGGTGCGCTCCGTCGTCGTCGACGGCCGGGTGGTGGCCGCCGGCTTCTACCAGGGCGACGCCGTCGGGCTGCGGCTCGGCGACGAGTTCCACCACAACCGGGTCCGGCTCGTCTGCTCCCAGATCGGCGGCGTCCCGCCGGAGCTGGCCGGGCGGTGGGACCAGCAGCGGCTCCAGCGGACGTTCCTGCGGCTCGTCGCCGAGGGCCGCGTCGAGGTGCTGCCGCTGGTCAGCCATGTGGTGCCGGCGGCACAGGCGGCGCAGGCGTACGCCCTGCTCGACGAGCGGCCCGAAGCCGCCCTCCAGGTCGTCCTGGAGTTCTGAGGACACCGTGCCCGACCCCGCACCCCGCTCCGCGCATCCGCGCACACCCCCGCGCAGAAAGGCCGACCGCCCCGCCATGTTCTCCCTCGCGGCCCAGGAACAACTGCTGCCCGGCGACAGCCTCCAGGAGAAGTGGGAGTTCGCCCAGGCCGCCGGCTACGACGGCATCGAGCTGCGCGCCCAGGGCGAACTGCGCTTCGCGGCCCGGCTGCCAGAGCTGAAGCGGGCGCTCTCCGACGGCGTCGTCATGCCCACCGTCTGCGTCGAGATGCTGCACTTCTTCGGCGCGTTCGACGCCGGGCAGCGCCGCGACGCGGTGGCGCAACTGAAGTCGCAGCTCTCGGTGATCGCCGAGATCGGCGGCATCGGCGCGCAGACCCCCGCGTCGTACGGGATGTTCTCCCGCCGGCTGCCGCCCTTCACCCCGCCGCGCGACGAGGCCGGCGACCGCGCCGTGCTGCTCGACGGGCTGGCCGAACTGGGCGAGCACGCGCGCCGCGAGGGCGTCACGCTCTTCCTGGAGCCGCTGAACCGCTACGAGGACCACATGGTCAACCGGCTGGAACAGGCCACGGAACTCATCCGCGCCACCGGCCTGGACAGCGTGCGCATCGGCATCGACAGCTACCACATGAACATCGAGGAGGCCGACCCCGCCGCAGCCGTCCTCGACAACGCGCCCTGGATCGGGCACGCACAGGTCTCCGACTCCAACCGCTTCCAACCCGGCGCCGGCCATCTGGACTGGCCCGCCTGGCTCGGCGCGCTCCGCGCCGCCGGCTACACCGGCTGGCTCGCCGCCGAGTGCCGGCTGACCGGCGACCCGGCGGCGGCCGTCGCCGCGGTGCCGGGGTTCCTGCGCAGGGCCGGCGCATGACGGCGGTTCCCGCGAAGGGGCGGGGCGCGACGGCGCTGACGGCGGCGCCCGGGGACGGGACGGGCGGCGGAGTGTCCGGGCCCGTACGCCCGGACGACCCGTGGCGGGCCGCCGCGGCGGTGCTGCTCGGCAACTGGACGGGTACCTCCACCGTCCCGTCGCGCACGCTCTACCCGCACCAGTGGAGCTGGGACTCGGCGTTCGTCGCGATCGGGCTGCGGCACCTGTCGCCGCGGCGGGCGCAGCGGGAGCTGGAGATGCTGCTCGGCGCGCAGTGGGGCGACGGCCGTATCCCGCACATCGTCTTCAACCCGGCCGTGCCGCACGCCGCGTACTTCCCCGGCCCGGACTTCTGGCGCTCGGCGGGCCCGCCCGCGGCAGGCCGGAGCGGGGGTGCCGGTACGGGCGCGGGGGCCCGCGCCGGCGCCCCCGCGCACACCCAGACCTCCGGCATCGTGCAGCCGCCGGTGCACGCGCTCGCCGCGCTGCTGGTGCACCGCGCGGACCCGGCGGCCTCCGCGCGCCGCGGCTTCCTGGCCCGCGTCCGCCCGCGGCTGCTGGCCTGGCACCGCTATCTCACCGAGGACCGCGACCTCGGCGGCGCCGGCCTGGCCGCGATCGTCCACCCCTGGGAGTCCGGGATGGACAACAGCCCCTGCTGGGACGGCCCGCTGGCCCGGATCGAGCCGGCCCCGGCGGCGTCGTTCCGCCGGGCGGACCTCGCCCACGGCGATCCGTCGGACCGGCCGACCGACCTCGACTACGGCCGGTACGTACGGCTCGCCGCCGACTACCGCGACGCGGGCTACGCGGACGCGGGGGTGCGGCACGGCTTCGCCGTCGAGGACCCGTGCGTGAACGCGCTGCTGATCGCCTCGGAGGAGGCGATGGCGGAGATCGCGGCGGAGCTGGGCGCCGACCCGGGGGTGCACCGGGAGCGGGCCGCGCGGCTGACGGAGGCGCTGGTGGCCCGGTTGTGGGACGACGGGGCCGGCATCTTCCGCAGCCGCGACCTGCGGACGGACCGGGCCATCGAGGAGTACGGCGTCGCCGGGCTGACCCCGCTGCTCGCCTCCGGGCTGCCGTCCGCGGTGGCGCGGACGCTGCGGGACACCCTGGCGGGCGGGCACTTCCGCCTCGGGGAGCTGCCGCTGGTCGCGTCGTACGACCTCAAGGGGCGGGCGTTCGACCGCACCCGGTACTGGCGCGGGCCCGCGTGGTTCAACACCGCCTGGCTGCTGGAGCGCGGCCTGCGCGGGCACGGGGCCGCAGCAACGGCGGACGCGCTGCGGCAGGCGGTGCTTTCCGGGGCGGCGGCGTCGGGGTTCGCGGAGTACGTGGACCCGCTGACGGGTGCGGGCCGGGGGGCCAGGGGCTTCAGCTGGACGGCGGCGCTGGCGCTGGACCTGGCGACGTCCGGCGGGGCGTGGCCCGGGGCGGCGGCGCGATGAGCGACGGACGGGTCCTGCTCGTACGCGACGGTACGTTCGCCGCGCTCACCCGGGGCGGCGCCGTCACGGGCCGCCGTGGCACGTCCCCGGACGGGCTGTTCCGCCACGACACCCGGCACCTCAGCCGCTGGCGCCTGACGGTCGACGGCGCGGAACCCGCGGTCCTCACCCCGGCCCGCGACGGCACCCTCCCTGCCACCAGTGTCCTCACCCCGCCGGCCGTCCGCGACGCCCCGGCCCCGTACACGGTCTTCCGTGAACAGGCCGTCGCCCCGGGCCTCCTGCTGGAACGCCTGCGCCTGGTCAGCAACAGCCCGGAAGAGTCGACGGCCCGGCTGGAGCTCCTGGCGGACGCGGACTTCGCGGACCAGTTCGAACTACGGTCGGACGGCCGCACGTACGCCCGCCCGCCGGAGGCGACCCGGGCGGCCCGGGAGCGGCCGGACGGCGTCGAGTTCACCTATCGCCGCGGCGAGGGGTGGCTGTCCCGTACGACGGTGCGGTGCGACCCGCCGCCGGACGAGGTGACGTACGCGGACGACGGCCCCGGGCGCGCCGCAGGCACCGCCCGGCGGCTCGTGTGGACGCTGAGCCTCCCGCCGCACGGCACCGCGGAGCTGGCGCTGCGCGTCGAAGCCCGCCCGCACGGCGCCCCGGCCGCCGCGGACACGGCGACCCCGGCCGAGGCCGCAGCCGAAGTCCGCGCCGGGATCGAGGCGTTCACCGGCCCGCCGCCGGAAACCGGTACCGCTCCCCTCTCCCCCGCCGAACGCTCCGCGCTCCGGCGCGCCTGCGCGCACGGGCTCGCCGACCTCGCGCTGCTGCGCGTGCCCGCCGCCGGGCCCCGTGCCGAAGCGCTCCGTGTGCCGGGGGCCGGGATTCCGTGGTTCCTCACGGTGTTCGGGCGGGACTCCGTACTGACCTCCCTCTTCGCCCTGCCCTACCGTCCCGCCCTCGCCCGCGACACCCTCCTCGCGCTCGCCGCCACCCAGGGCACCCGGTACGACGCCTTCTCCGCCGAGCAACCGGGACGTATCGCGCACGAGGTGCGCCACGGCGAGCTGGCCGCCTTCCGGCAGGTGCCGTACGGGCGTTACTACGGGTCCGTCGACGTCACCCCGCTCTTCCTCGTCCTGCTCCAGACGTACGCCGAGGCCACCGCCGACACCGCACTCGCCGCGCGGCTGGAGCCGCAGGCGCGGGCCGCGGTGGCGTGGATGCTGGGGGACGGCGGGCTGGACGAGCGCGGCTGGCTGGTCTACACGCCCGATCCCGGCGGGCTGGTCAACCAGAACTGGAAGGACTCCGCGGGCGCGATCTGCTTCGCGGACGGTACCCAGGCCGACGGCCCCCTCGCGGTCGCCGAGGCGCAGGGCTACGCGTACGACGCCCTCGTCCGCACCGCGCGGCTCGCCCGCGGCGTCTGGGGCGACGCCCCCTACGCCGACCGTCTCGACGCCCTCGCCACCGGGCTGCGCGACCGCTTCCACCGCGACTTCTGGCTGGATGCGCAGGACTTCCCCGCGCTGGCGCTCGACGGCCGCGGGCGGCAGGTGGACGCGCTCGCCTCGGACGCCGGCCACCTGCTGTGGTCCGGGATCCTGGACCGCGCACGCGCCGAGCGCACCGGGCGGCGGCTGCTGGCCGGCGACTTCTTCTCGGGCTGGGCGGTGCGTACGCTGGCGGCCGGTCAACGGCCGTACCACCCGCTGTCGTACCATCGCGGGAGCTGCTGGCCGCATGACAACGCCGTCATCGCCCTCGGCCTGGCCCACTACGGCCTCGATGCCGAGGTCCGCACGCTGGCCCGGGGGCTCCTGGCCACCGCGGAGGCGCACGGCTGGCGGCTGCCGGAGGTGCTGGCCGGTTACGCACGCAGCGACCACCCGGCACCCGTACCGTATCCACACGCCTGCTCCCCGCAGGCGTGGGCGGCCGCCACCCCGCTGGCGCTGCTCACCGCAGTCTCCGGGGGCGGCGGAACCTGACGCCCGCCGCCCCCGGTCCCCCACCTCCGCGCCCCGCCCGAGCCGGACCCGCGCCCCGCGCACCGGCCGACCGCCGCCGCGCTCGGCGGCCGGCGCTCACTCCTCGTCCTCCTCGTCCAGCATCGCCCGTGCCCGCGCCGCCCGTACCGCGGCCGAGAGGCTGTCGATGTCGTACGCGCCGTGGTGGCGGCGCCCGTTGACGAAGAACGTCGGCGTGCCGGCGACCCCGCTGAGGTCCGCGGACTCGGTGTCCGCGGTGACCCGGCCCGCGCCGCTGCCGGTGTGCAGCGACCGGCGGAACCGCTCGACGTCGAGCCCCAGGTCCACCGCGTGCTCCAGCAGGTCCCGCGGCGTCAGCCGGTCCTGGCCCGCGAGCAGCCGGTCGTGCATGGCCCAGAACGCGTCCTGCTCGGCCGCCGCCTCCGCGGCCTCGGCGGCAAGCTGGGCGCGCGGGTGCACGTCGGTGAGCGGCAGGTGCCGCCAGACGTAGCGGACGTCGCCGAAGTCGGCGAGGAGGTCGCGTACGACGGGCTCGGCCCGGCCGCAGAACGGGCACTCGAAGTCGCCGTACTCGACGACCGTGACGGGCGCCTTCAGCGGGCCGCGGATGTGGTCGCGCTCGTGGTCCACGGGGACGGCGAGGTCCACGACGACGGGGGCGGTGCCCAGGAGGGCGCGGATGCGCCGGGGCTTGGGCAGCCGGGCGGTGGCGAAGGCGACGAGCGCGGTCACGGCGCCGGAGCAGACGACGGCGGCGAGGATCCCGATCTTCGCCTGGGCAAGCTCCTCCCCGTGGAACGCCTTCGTGGCGATCAGCAGCGCGACGGTGAACCCGACCCCGGCGATGGTGCCCCCGCCGGCGACCGCCGCCCAGCCGACGGGCGGGCGGGTCCGGCCCCGGCTCAGCCACGCCGTCAGCGCGGTGGCGCTGACGATACCCAGCGGCTTGCCCAGCACGTACGCCGCCAGGATGCCCAGCGTCACGGGCGAGGTGAACGCGCGCGCCAGCAGGTCGCCGTCGAGCTGGATACCGGTGTTGGCCAGGGCGAACAGCGGGACGATCACATAGCTGCTCCACGGGTGGTACATCCGCTGCAGCCGCTCGTTCGGGGAGATCGCCGAGGCGATGCCCTGGCGTGCCTCCCGCTCCAGCTCCGAGGTGGGCTGCTCCCGGAACGAGCGGAACAGCCCGCTGGCCCGCTCCAGCTCGCTGCGCGGCGCGGGATAGGCGTACGTGGCGAGCCCGATGAGCAGCCCGACGACGACCGGGTCGATGCCGGACTCCACGAAGGCGACCCACATCGCGACGCCGAGCAGCGCGTAGACGGCGCCGCGACGGCTGCCGGAGTTGCGCAGGGCCACGATGGCCGCGAAGAACACCACGCCCGCGAGCAGCGCGGGCCACTCGACGGAGCTGCTGTAGACGAAGGCGATGACGGCCAGGGCGACGAAGTCGTCGACGACGGTGATGGTGAGGACGAAGGTGTAGAGCCGCCGCGGGAACCTCTTGCCGAGCAGGGCCAGCATGCCGAGCGCGAAGGCGGTGTCGGTGGACATCGCCACACCCCAGCCGGAGGCGGAGGAGTCGCCGGCGTTGATGCTCAGATAGATGAGCACCGGTACGAGCATCCCGGCGACGCCGGCGACGAACGGCAGCGTCATACGGTGCCGTTCCCGCAGCTCCCCCATGTCGAACTCGCGCCGTGCCTCCAGCCCGACGACCAGGAAGAACAGCGTCATCAACCCGGTGTTGACCCATTCGCGCAGGTCCATGCCGAGGCTGCGGTCGCCCAGCTCGACGGACAGGTGGGTGTGCCAGAGGTCGGCGTAGCTGCCGGGTGCGGCGTTCGCCCAGACGAGGGCGATGACGGCGGCGGCGACGAGGAAGGTGGCGCTGCCGCTCTCGGTGCGGATGAACGTCCACCGGGCCGAGGTGGCCGGACCCGCTTCCGTCGTCCGGTCGGCGGGCGGCGCGGCGTCCGGCTGCGGCATGCTCGGTCTCTCTCGTCTCGCGAACCTGGTCGACGCGAGGACGTGGGGGCGCCGCCGTGTACCGATGTTACGCGCCGCGCACGCCCTGCCCGGGGTGCGCGGCGCTCCGGCACGGCGCCGGAATCACGGCAGGTCCGTGGCCCGGGTGTCTTCGATCCAGCCCATGGTGCGTTGGACTGCTTTGAGCCAGTCCTTGTATTCGCGTTCGCGGGTGGTTTCGTCCATGCGGGGGGTCCATTCGGCGGCGCGGCGCCAGTTGGCGCGCAGGGTGTC
>NZ_JBDPMI010000017.1:0-158795 GCF_039871555.1 Streptomyces sp. B5E4 | reverse complement strand
CCGAAGGACCGCCGCCCGGCCGGGTCCGGCTCGTTTCCGCGCCCGTGCGGGCGCGCGGGAACGGCCTGCCCGTACCGAGGAGTTTCGCCTGAGGAGCAGTAGGCGAGGATGGTGGTCATGCAGTCAGCGAGGACCCGGCTGAGCGGGCTGAAGAAGCCGGCCCGCCGGGACGTTCTGTTCACCGCGTTCGTCGGCGTCGTCGTCGCGTGCCTGGCGCGGTTCGGCGCCGTCGAGGAATCCGCGCACCGGCCCGGCGCCTTCGGCTGGCTGCTGCTGTTCGTGATGGTGGCGGTGCTGGCCTGGCGCCGCCACTACCCGATGGGCGTCTTCCTGCTGTGCGTCCTGCCCGAGGCCCCGTACCACATCCTCGACAACGTCCACAGCGCGCCGACGCCCACGATGATGGTCGCCGTCTACTCCCTGGCCGTCGCCGGCCCCCGGGTGCGGACGCTGCTGGTCACCTGCGGTCTCGTCGTCCTCGCCGTCACCATGCTGACGCTGCGCAACGCCGACCAGGGCGCCGAACTGCTGCGCACCTCCGGCTGGGTCATGTCGGTGGCGCTGCTCGGCGAGGCGGTGCGGGTGCACCGCAACTACGTCGGCGCCATCGTCGAGCGCGCCGAACGGGCCGAGCGGACCCGGGAGGAGACCGCCGCCCGCCGGGTCGCCGAGGAACGGCTGCGCATCGCCCAGGACCTGCACGACCTGCTGGCTCACAGCATCACCCTCATCGGCGTGCAGACGTCGGTGGCCGCGCACCTGCTGGTCGCCGACCCGGGCCGGCTGGACCGCACGGCGCTGGCCGACGCCCTCGACGGCATCGCCGGCACCTGCCGCGACTCCCGCGCCGAACTGCGCACCACGCTGCAGGTGCTGCGCGGCGGCGACTGCGTGGACGGCACGGACGGCACCCGGCCGCCGCCGGGCCTGGCGGGTCTCGACGACCTGGCGGCGGCGGCGCGCTCCGGCGGCGCCGAGGTGCACCTGGACGTCGCCGACGCGGTCCGCGACGTGCCGCGGGGGGTGGGGGCGGCGGCGTACCGGATCGTGCAGCAGTCGCTGACCAACGCCGTGCAGCACGCCGGTTCCGCGGTGCACGTGCGGGTCGCCGTCACGTACGACGAGGCGGCGGGCGCGCTGCGCATCGCCGTCGTCGACGACGGGCCCGCCCACCCGGCGAAGGCCGCTGCCGCCGCCGTGGCCGCGGGCGGCAGCGCGCGCCCCGGCTACGGCATCGTCGGCATGCGCGAGCGGGCCCGCAGCGTCGGCGGCACCCTGGAGGCGGCCGGCCGCACGGACGCCGCGGGCTTCGCGGTCACCGCCGTGCTGCCGTGCGCCGAGGCGGGCCCCGAGGCCGTCGAGACCGTCGAAGCGGACCCCGCCGGCTCCGCCGCTCCCGCTGGCCCGGCCGGCCCGGCCGCCGACCGCACCGGGGCCCGTACCGCCTTCACCGACAGGAGCCGCACCGCATGACCGCGCAGCCCATCCGTGTCCTGCTCGCCGACGACCAGACCCTGGTGCGCAAGGCGTTCGCCATGCTCGTGGACTCCGCCGCCGACATGGAGGTCGTCGGCGAGGCGGGCAACGGCCGCGAGGCCGTGGCGCTGACGCGCAGCGAGCGCGTCGACCTGGTGGTGATGGACCTGCGGATGCCCGAACTCGACGGCATCGAGGCCACCCGGCTCATCGCCGCCGACGAGGACCTGGCGGGCGTACGGGTCCTGGTGCTCACCACCTACGACACCGACGAGCACATCATGTCCGCGCTGCGCGCCGGCGCCTCCGGCTTCCTCGTCAAGGACACCCAGCCGGCGGCGCTGCTGGAGGCCATCCGCACCGTCGCCGCCGGTGACGCGCTGCTCTCGCCCGGCCCCACGGCCCGCCTCATCGAGCGCCTGGTGCGGCTGCCGGAGGCGCCGCAGCCGGCCGCGACGCACAACGGCGGGGCGGCGCTGGGCGCGCTGTCGGAGCGCGAACGGCAGGTGCTGATGCTGGTGGCGCGCGGGCTGAACAACACCGAGATCGCCGAGTCGCTGGCGCTGTCGCCGCTGACGGCCAAGACCCATGTGAGCCGGATCATGGGCAAGGTGGGCGCGCGCGACCGGGCCCAGTTGGTGGTCATCGGCTACGAATCGGGGCTCATCACTCCCGGATCTTCCTCATCTTCCGGATGAACCTCCTGTATCGCACGTAGGATGTCCCTCCTTGTGCGTACGATACCGCCATGCCCCAGGAGCTGAAGCACCCCCGGCCGCGTTCGGACCGAAGGAAGCGCATGGGCGGCCAGATCCAGCGCGAGATCATGCAGCTCATCCTCGACCGGGGGCTGCGCCCCGGCGCGGTGCTGCCCACCGAGGCCGAGCTGATGGACGACCTGGGGGTGAGCCGCAACTCGGTGCGCGAGGCGCTCAAGGCGCTGCAGGCCCTCGACATCGTCGAGATCCGCCACGGCTACGGCACCTACGTCGGCGAGGCGTCGCTCACGCCCCTCGCCGACGGCCTCACGTTCCGCACCCTGGTACAGCTCGGCGGCGACGACGCGCACGCCCTCACCGAGATCCTCCAGGTCCGCGAAATACTCGAAGAGGGCCTGATCAGCCGGGTGGTGGAGAGCATCCCCGAGGCCGATCTCGACGCGCTGGACACCATCGTCGCGCGCATGGAGGCCCGCGCCGGGCAGGGCGAGGTCTTCCCCGAGGAGGACCGCGAGTTCCACGAGGTCCTCTACCACTCGACGGGAAACACCCTGGTCCCGCAGCTCCTCGGCGCGTTCTGGAACGTCTTCCACCGCGTCGCCGGCGCCCGCGGCTGGGCCGACGACCCCTCGCCGCTGGGCACCGCCCGCCGCCACAAGGAGATCGTCGCCGCGCTGCGCGCCCGCGACCGCGAGCACGTACGGGCCGCGATGACCACCCACTTCCGCGGCATCGAGGCGCGCGCCGGGAAGGCGATGCGCGGCGTCGGGTGAGCGGCGCAGGCATGAGCAGAAGGTGAACTGCGGGTAGCTGCGGACGGACCCTTGACCGTACGGGGGGCTGCCTTTACGTTACGGCGACAGACATCCCACGTCCTACGTAGGACATGGGGTATCCACCGCTGTCCGCGTCACCCCGACGTGCCCGACGTATCCCGACGAAAGCGAGACGCACCATGCAGCCACGCCTCGCACCAGCCGCAGGCCGCCCCCGCCGAAGAAACCCCCTGCGGGCCACCGCCCTGGCGGCGTGCGCCGCGGTCCTCGGCGCCGGCCTGACCGCACTCGCCCCCCACGCCGGCGCACAAAACACCCCGGCGGCACCGGAGTTCAGCCAGGAAGTCCTCTTCCAGGGCGGCACCGGCGGCTACTTCTGCTACCGCATCCCCGCCGTCGTCGAAGCCGCCGACGGCACCCTCCTGGCCTTCGCCGAAGGCCGCGTCGACAGCTGCGCCGACAAAGGCGACATCGACATCGTGCTGCGCCGCTCCACCGACGACGGCGCCACCTGGAGCGCCCCGCAGGTCGTCCTGTCCGGCGACGGCGACACCCGCGGCAACCCCGCCCCCGTCGTCGACCGCGAAACCGGCCGCATCTCCCTGCTCAGCACCCACAACCCCGGCGCAGACGACACCGTCCGCACCCCCTACCTCCAGCACTCCACCGACAACGGCCGCACCTGGAGCGCCGCCCGCAACATGGCCGCCGAACTCTCCAAGCCCGCATGGGACCGCTGGTACGCCACCGGACCCGGCCACGGCCTCCAGCTCACCACCGGCGAACACGCCGGCCGCCTCCTCGTCGGCGGCAACCACCAGGGCCTCGACGGCCGCCAGGGCGCCCACCTCCTCTACAGCGACGACGGCGGCCTGACCTGGCAGCTCGGCGCCGACGACACCCGCGGCACCCAGCCGCCCGACGTCAAACCCCAGGAACTCAGCCTCTTCGAACGCCGGGACGGCTCCGTCTACGCCGCCGCCCGCGACGAACGCGGCACCGACCCCGGCAACCGCGCCGCCGCCCTCAGCAGCGACGGCGGCACCACCTTCGACGCGCCCTTCGCCACCACCCCCGACCTGGTCAGCCCCGTCGTCCAGGGCTCGACCCTGCGCCACGGCGACCAAGTCCTCGCCTCCCTGCCCGCGCACCCCGCCGACCGCAAGGTCATGTCCGTACGCGCCTCCCGCGACGACGGCGCCACCTGGGAACCCTGGCAGCAGGGCCGCGTCATCCACTGGGGCCCCAGCGCCTACTCCGACATGGTCGAACTCGCCGCAGACCGCGTCGGCCTCCTCTACGAAGCCGGCACCGCCGGCCCGTACGAGACGATCCGCTGGGCCCGCTTCAACGACGCCTTCCTCGACCAGCCGGGCGACAGCCCGCCGCAGCCCCCCGCCCCCGCCCCCGGAGCGACCACCCCCGACGTCTCCGGCAGCGACAACACCGCCTACGTCCGCGGCAGCTCCCACCTGCGCCCCGGACAGTTCGGCCAGTCCCTCTACCTCGACAACGCCGCCCCCCACATCGACGCCCGCGTCGAAGTCCCCTGGAACGACTCCCTCGACGTCGGCGACGGCGACTTCACCTGGACCGGCTGGTTCAAGTACGGCCGCACCAACGGCGCCCACGCGATCATGTGGGCCTACGGCGTCGGCGGCAACGCCCCCTCCATCTGGCTGCGCGCCGAACCCGAACAGAACCGCATCATCGCCCGCATGCAGATGGAACAGGCCGCCGTCAGCGTCCAGACCACCGGCGCGTACAACGACAACGCCTTCCACTTCGTGACCCTGCAGCGCGCCGGCGGCAAACTCACCCTCAGCGTCGACGGCACCTCCTTCGCCGCCGACGCCCCGCCCGGCTCACCCACCGCCGGCAGCGAGTTCGGCATCGGCGGCATCGACATCGGCCAGCGCCTCGACGGCGCCAACCGCTTCCACGGCTACCTCGACGACATGCGCGTCTACGACCGCGCCCTCAACCGCGGCGAGCTGACCGCCATCCGCAACGACAACGCCACCCTCCCCAAGGGCCAGCGGCTCCGCCTCCCCCTCGACACCGTCGACCCGCAGTAGCACCCCGCGGCCAGGCCGGCCCCGGGCAGCCACCGCCCGGGGCCGGCCCCCGCCCCGCCCCGCGCCGGGCGCGAAACCCGCCGCGTAGGCAAGAATGGGCCCATGACCCTGTTCCGCGACGACGGCATCGTGCTGCGCACCCAGAAACTGGGCGAAGCGGACCGGATCATCTCCCTCCTCACCCGCGGCCACGGCCGCGTCCGCGCCGTCGCCCGCGGCGTCCGGCGCACCAAGTCGAAGTTCGGCGCCCGCCTCGAACCCTTCAGCCACGTCGACGTCCAGTTCTTCGCCCGTGGCAGCGACCTCGTCGGCCGCGGCCTGCCCATGTGCACCCAGACCGAGACCATCGCCCCCTACGGCGCCCCCCTAGCCGCCGACTACGCCCGCTACACCGCCGGCACCGCCATGCTGGAGACCGCGGAACGCTTCACCGACCAGGAAGGCGAACCCGCCACCCAGCAGTACCTGCTCCTCGTCGGCGCCCTGCGCACCCTCGCCGGCGGCGCCCACGCCCCCCAGCTCGTCCTCGACGCCTACCTGCTGCGCTCCCTCGCCGTCAACGGCTACGCCCCCAGCTTCGGCGACTGCGCCCGCTGCGGCCTCGACGGACCCCACCGGTTCTTCTCCGCCAACGCAGGGGGAGTGCTGTGCGGCGATTGCCGCGTGCCCGGTAGCGTCGTACCGTCACCCGAGGTACTCGCGCTGCTCGGCGCACTCCTGACCGGCGACTGGCACCACGCCGACCGCTGTGGGCCACATCACGTCAAAGAAGGCAGCGGCCTCGTCGCGGCCTATCTGCACTGGCACCTGGAGCGGGGCCTGCGCTCGCTGCGCCACGTCGAAAGGTAGCCGGGAGGACCGGCCCGCCATGAGACGGGCCCCGGGCGGGCAGAAGCCGGGCAGCAGACGAAAACGGACGGGAACGACACGGCTCCACGCCGAGGAACGGGAGAGCACGGCACATGGCACGACGAGGGATCCGCGGCACCTCCCTGACGCGGCACCGCCGCTCCTACCAGCCCCCCGAGCCGCACCCCTCCGGCGCCCGCGCGCCGAAGCTGCCCGGCGAGCTGGTCCCCGGGCACGTCGCGATCGTCATGGACGGCAACGGCCGCTGGGCCAAGGAACGCGGCCTGCCCCGCACCGAAGGCCACAAAGTCGGCGAAGCCGTCGTCCTCGACGTCGTCAAAGGCTGCATCGAACTCGGAGTGAAGAACCTCTCCGTCTACGCCTTCTCCACCGAGAACTGGAAACGCTCACCCGACGAGGTGCGCTTCCTCATGAACTTCAACCGCGACGTCATCCACCGCCGCCGCAGCGAACTCGACGCCATGGGCGTACGCATCCGCTGGGCCGGCCGCATGCCCAAACTGTGGAAGAGCGTCGTCCAGGAACTCCAGGTCGCCGAGGAACAGACCAGCGACAACGACGCCATGACCCTCTACATGTGCGTCAACTACGGCGGCCGCGCCGAGATCGCCGACGCCGCCGCCGGCATCGCCCGCGACGTCGCCGCCGGCCGCCTCGACCCCAAGAAGGTCAGCGAACGCACCTTCGCGAAATACCTCTACCACCCCGACATGCCGGACGTGGACCTGTTCATCCGGCCCTCCGGCGAGCGGCGCACCTCCAACTACCTCATCTGGCAGAGCGTCTACGCCGAAATGGTCTTCCAGGACATCCTGTGGCCCGACTTCGACCGCCGCGACCTGTGGCGCGCCTGCGTCGAATACGCCTCCCGCGACCGCCGCTTCGGCGGCGCCATCCCCAACGACCCCGACCACGAGGCACACACCCGCTGACCGCACCGCGGGCAGGCCCCGGCAGCCCGCCGGGCCGCCCGCACAAGCCCGCACAAGCCCGCACAAGCCCGCACAAGCAAAGCCCGCAGAAGAGGGGCCCCACACCTCCCCGGTGGTGCGCCCGCGCGGCGGGCCGCGGCGCGCACGGCGCGCCCGTCCCCGCACCGCCGCGGTCAGCCCCGCGTCTGCGCCGCGCACTCCGCGCACGTACCGAAGACCTCCACCGTGTGCGCCACGTCCACGAACCCGTGCTCCGAGGCGATCGACTCCGCCCAGCGCTCCACCGCCGGACCGTCGACCTCCACCGCCTTGCCGCACACCCGGCACACCAGATGGTGATGGTGCTCACCGGTGCTGCACCGGCGGTACACCGCCTCACCCTCCGTCGTCCGCAGCACGTCGACATCGCCCGCGTCCGCCAGCGACTGCAGCGTCCGGTACACCGTCGTCAGCCCCACCGACTCGCCGCGATGCCGCAGCATGTCGTGCAGCTCCTGGGCGCTGCGGAACTCGTCGACCTCCGCCAGCGCCGCGGCCACCGCCGCCCGCTGACGCGTCGACCGGCCGCGTACCGGGGGACCTGCGGTCGTCACCCTTGCCTCCTGCTGCTCGCTCGAAGCCCTGTCCGCCCCACGAGCCGCCATTGTGCCAGCAGCACCCCGGGAATCGGACACAGCCGCAACAGCCGTCCTCACCGCGCCCCACCGCCGACCCGCCCACCGGCCCCCTCGAAGACCGGCTCCCCGGCCCCGGCCGCCCCCTTGCCGCCCCCGCGCGACCGCAGCCGCGCCAGCGGCACCGCCAACGCCGTGACCAGCAAGAACAACCCCAGCGCAAACAGGACGATCGTCGCCCCCGGCGGCACGTCCACGTAATACGAGAACACCGTCCCCGACAGCGTCGTCACCACCCCCATCGCCACCGCCAGCGCCAGCGTCGCCGCGAACGCACGCGTCGCCTGCTGCGCCGCCGCCACCGGAATCACCATCAGCGCACTGACCAGCAGCAGCCCCACGACCCGCATCGCCACCGTCACCGTCACCGCCGCCGTCACCGCCAGCAGCAGGTTCAGCGACCGCACCGGCAGCCCCGTGACCTTCGCGAACTCCTCGTCCTGGCAGATCGCGAAGAACTGCCGCCGCAGCCCCAGCGTCACCAGCAGCACGAACACCGACAGCCACAGGATCGCCGTCACATCGGAGTCCGAGACCGTCGTCACCGAGCCGAACAGATACGTGGTCAGGTTCGCCGTCGACCCGTTCGGCGCCAGATTGATCAGCAGCACACCGCCGGCCATGCCCCCGTAGAAGAGCATCGCCAGCGCCAGATCACCGCGCGTGTGCCCGTACGAGCGGATCAGCTCCATCGCCACCGCGCCCGCCGCCGCCACCAGCACCGCCGTCCACACCGGGCTCGTGTTCAGCAGGAACCCCAGCGCCACACCCGTCAGCGCCACATGCCCGATGCCGTCACCCATGATCGCCTGCCGGCGCTGCACCAGATAGATGCCCACCGCCGGCGCCGCGATCCCCACCAGCAACGCCGCCAGCAGCGCCCGCTGCATGAACGGCGGCTGAAGAAACTCCAGCATCATGTCAGCAGCCCCGTCCGGTCCGCCGCGGCCGGCTCACCCGCACCGCCCGGATGCGGATGGCACGCCAGATCGTGCACCCGCGCCGCCGCGTCCGCCTCCCCGCGCCCGTACTCCCGCGCCACCACACCGTCACCGAGCACCACCGTACGGTCGATCAGCGGCTGCAGCGGCCCCAGCTCGTGCAGCACCAGCAACACCGACGCACCACCTTCCACCTGCCCGGCCAGCGCCTCCGCCAGAATCCGCTGGCTCGGCAGATCCACCCCGCCCAGCGGCTCGTCCATGATCAGCAACTCCGGCTCCGACGCCAGCGCCCGCGCGATCAGCACCCGCTGGTGCTGCCCGCCGGACAAACGATTCACCGACTCCCCGGCCCGGTCCGCAAGACCCACCACCCCAAGCGCCCGGTCCACCGCGGCCCGGTCCGCCCGCCCCAGCGGCCGCAGCCGCGACCGCGACAGCCGCCCCGACGACACCACCTCCCGCACCGACGCCGGCACCCCCGACGCCGCCGTCGAACGCTGCGGCACATACCCGATCCGCCGCCACTCACGAAACCGCCCCAGAGGCGTCCCGAACAACTCCAGCTCACCCGACGTCAGCGGCACCCGGCCCACCACGGCCCGCACCGTCGTCGACTTCCCCGAACCGTTCGCCCCCAGCAGCGCCACGACCTCACCGCGGCCCACCGTCAGATCCACACCGCCCAGGACCGCACGCCCGCCCAGCGACGCCCGCCCACCGCGCAGACTCACCACCGGCTCCACCACGCCCGCTCCCTCCGCCACGACCCCGCTCACTTCGCCCCCAGCGCCCGCTCAAGCGCCCCGAGGTTCGCCTCCATGATCTCGACGTAGTCGTCACCCTTCGACTTGTCCGTCACGCCCTCGATCGGGTCGAGCACATCCGTCTGCAGACCCAGGTCACCCGCGAGAGTGCGCGCCGTCTTGTCGCTGACCAGCGTCTCGAAGAACACCGTCGTCACCCCGTCGTCCTCCGCGATGTCCTGCAACTGCTGCATCCGCGCCGCGCTCGGCTCCGACTCCGGGCTCAGCCCCTTGATCGACTCCTGCACCAGGCCGTAGCGGTCGGCGAGATAGCCGAAGGCGGCGTGCGTCGTGATGAACGTGTCCGTACGCCGGTTCTCCAGCCCCGCGGCGAACTCCCCGTCCAGCTTCCGCAGCCGGTCCGCCAGCTCCGCCGCGTTCTTCTCGTACGCCTTCGCGTGGTCCGGGTCCGCCTCCGCCATCGCCTCGCCGACACCCTCGGCGACCTCCGCGTACCGCACCGGGTCCAGCCAGATATGCGGATCCGCGCCGTCCTCGCCGCCGTGGTCGTGCCCCTCGTGGCCCCCGTCGGCCTCGTCCTCCGCGTGGCCCTCGTCCTCCGCGTGCCCCCCGTCGCCGTCCTCCCCGCCGCCGTGCTTCTCCAGCGACGTGAACTCCGACGCCTCCACCACATGCTCCGCGCCCGACTGCGCGATGGCCTCGTCCACCGCCGGCTGCATGTCCTTCAGATAGACGATCAGCCCCGCGTCCGCCAGATCCCCCGTCTGCCGCGGGCTCAGCTCCAGATCGTGCGGCTCCGTCCCCGGCTTCGTCAGCGTCGAGACCTCCGCGTTCTCGCCGCCTATCTCCTCGGCCAGGAACTGCATCGGATAGAACGACGCGGTCACCCGCAGCCTGCCGTCCTCCGTCGTGGTGCCCGAAGCCCCGTCGCCGCAGGCGGACAGGACCAGCACGGCGGCCGCGGACAGCGCCGCGGCCGCGGCGGGGGTGAGACCGGATATGGACCGGCGGGAAGCTCTCATGACACTCATTTTCATCAAAGATGGAAACGATTGTCAAAAATATGTACGGGCGGTACCCTCCGGGCCACCCGGCGACCGCCCCGCGGCCACCCCCGGCCGACCCCGGGGGCGACCGGCCCGCCCCCGCAGCCCGCCCCCGATTTGAAACCAAGGGCACCGCCGCCGGTAACCTGGAGCACCGCTTCGTCGTCGTAATGAAGAGAGCACCGTGGCCGCCGACAAGATCGACACCATCGTCAGCCTGAGCAAGCGCCGTGGCTTCGTCTACCCGTGCAGCGAGATCTACGGCGGCCAGCGCGCCGCCTGGGACTACGGCCCCCTCGGCGTAGAGCTCAAGGAGAACATCAAGCGCCAGTGGTGGCGCTCCATGGTCACCTCCCGCGACGACGTCGTCGGCCTCGACTCCTCCGTCATCCTCGCCCGCGAGGTCTGGGAAGCATCCGGTCACGTCGCCACCTTCACCGACCCCCTCACCGAATGCACCTCCTGCCACAAGCGCTTCCGCGCCGACCACCTCGAAGAGGCCTACGAAGCCAAGCACGGCCACCCCCCCACCGGCGGCCTCGCCGACATCAACTGCCCCCACTGCGGCAACAAGGGCGGCTTCACCGAACCCAAGCAGTTCTCCGGCCTCCTCTCCACCCACCTCGGCCCCACCCAGGACGCCGGCTCCGAGACCTTCCTGCGCCCCGAAACCGCCCAGGGCATCTTCACCAACTTCATGCAGGTCCAGACCTCCTCCCGGAAGAAGCCCCCCTTCGGCATCGCCCAGACGGGGAAGTCCTTCCGCAACGAGATCACCCCCGGCAACTTCATCTTCCGCACCCGCGAGTTCGAGCAGATGGAGATGGAGTTCTTCGTCAAGCCCGGCGAAGACGAGACCTGGCACGAGTACTGGCTCCAGCAGCGCTGGAACTGGTACACCGCCCTCGGCATGCAGGAAGCCAACCTCCGCTGGTTCGAGCACCCCAAGGACAAGCTCTCCCACTACTCGAAGCGCACCGTCGACATCGAGTACCGCTTCAACTTCGCCGGCAGCCAGTGGGGCGAACTCGAAGGCATCGCCAACCGCACCGACTTCGACCTCAAGGCCCACTCCGCCGCCTCCGGCCAGGACCTCTCCTTCTTCGACCAGGAAGCCGGCGAACGCTGGACCCCCTTCGTCATCGAACCCGCCGCCGGCGTCGGCCGCACCATGCTCGCCTTCATGCTCGACGCCTACGTCGAAGACGAAGCCCCCAACGCCAAGGGCAAGATGGAAAAGCGCACCGTCATGCGCCTCGACCCCCGCCTCGCCCCCGTCAAGGCCGCCGTCCTGCCCCTCTCCCGCAACCCCGAACTCTCCCCCAAGGCCAAGGGCCTCGCCGCCGACCTCCGCGGCCTTTGGAACATCGAGTTCGACGACGCCGGCGCCATCGGCCGCCGCTACCGCCGCCAGGACGAAATCGGCACCCCCTACTGCATCACCGTCGACTTCGACACCCTCGACGACAACGCCGTCACCGTCCGCGAACGCGACACCATGAAGCAGGAGCGCGTCTCCCTCGACCAGGTCGGCACCTACCTCGGCGGCCGCCTCCTCGGCTGCTGACCCACCCGCCACACCACGACGGCGCCCCCCGGCCGGGGGGCGCCGTCGCCGTACGCGGACACCGGGACCGTACGGCAGCCGCATGCCCGGACCGTACGGACGCCGTGCGTGCAGACCGTACGGAAAACGCGCGGCAAGCTGCGGCACGCGCACCCCTTGCTGCACACTGAGCCCCACCGCCAGGCCAGAAGGAGCCACGCACAGCACGAACCAGCAGCAGGAGGCGCGCCATGCACGCGAGGGCCACCAGCCGGGTCACCGCCATCGACCCCGACGGCCGTGAACACACCGTCCACGTCACCGGCGCCGGCGCCCGGCGCACCCTGCGCTGCGAAAGCTGCGACTGGACCAGAGCCGCCCAGTTCCTGCCCTGGCTCAAAGCCGAAGAACACCTCGCGGAAGCCCACCAGGCCGCCGCCGGAACCGGACCCGCCGACACCGGCACGGCACCCGCCTCAGGGACGTAGCCCCCGCACCACCACATCCACCACCAACGCGAACTCCGCCGCCACCCCCGGCTCCTCCCAGTCCGGCGCGAACGCCGGATCATGGAACCGGCGCGTCGCATCGAACACCGCCCGCGCCACCCCCTCCACCGACCGCCGCGCCGCCTGCGCCACCGCCGCCTCCTCCGCATCCCCCGCCGCCGCGGCAGGCGGCACCGACAACACCCCCTGACGCACCCCGTCCTCCACGATCAGCGTCAACTGCCCCGTCAGCTCCGCGATATGCCGCGCCACCACCCCGGCCACCGTCGCCGCACCGGCCGCATCCCCCGCCACGCCCGCCGCCGCCCCGCCGGCCGCCGCGGCCGTACGGGCCGAAGAACCGCCGTCGCCGATCAGCGCCATGTACGCCGCGAACATCTCCGGATCGTCATGCGCCTTGTGCCGCTTCGCGTCGAACAACTCCGCCAGCCACCGCCGCAACCGCACATCCGCAGGACCCTCCGCCGCCGCCACCTTCTCCAGCGCCGCCGACGTCCGGTCCAGCCACCGCGCCGCCACCGCCGCATGCAGCGCCGCCTTGCTCGGAAAATGCCGGTACACCGAGCCGTGGCTGACACCCAGCGCCCGCGCCACGTCCACCACCGTGGCCTTCGCCGGGCCGTAGCGGCGCAGCACGTCCTCCGTGGCTTCGAGGATGTGCTCGGGGGTCAGGGTCTCGGTCGGCATCGGCGCTCTCCGGCTCTCGGGCTCCACCGACTGGCGTCGGCTCTGCTACCAGCTTCGCAGCCGCCGCCGACAAGGACACACCGGCCGCCCGCCCCCGGCCCGCCCGCGCGGACGGCCGCACCGCGGACGGGCGGACCGGGGCCCTTCGCCGTCCCCGGCTACGCGCCGGACTTCCCACCGGACGTCCCGCTCGCCCGCTCGCTGTCCAGCATCGCCATCTGCTCCGGCGCGTACCGCTCGCCCGCCGCCGCACCCGCCGGCACCGCCGCCTCGATCGCGGCCAGATCCGCCGCGTCCAGCACCACGTCCAGGGCGCCGAGGGACTCCGCGAGCCGGTCACGGCGCCGGGCGCCGACGAGCGGCACGATGTCCTCGCCGCGGCCGAGCACCCAGGCGACGGCGATCTGCGCGACCGTCACCCCCTTGCCGTCCGCGACCTGCCGCAGCGCGTCGACGAGCGCCAGGTTCCGGTCGACGTTCTCCGCCGCGAACCGCGGCGAGTGCGCCCGGAAGTCCTGCGCGCCCAGCTCCCGCACCCGCTCGCGGGTCATGTGCCCGCTGATCAGACCGCGGGAGAGCACGCCGTACGCGGTGACGGAGACACCCAGCTCGCGGCAGGCGGGCAGGATCTCGTCCTCGATGCCGCGGGAGATCAGCGAGTACTCGATCTGCAGATCGGCGACCGGCGCGGTGGCGGCGGCCCGCCGCAGGGTCTCCGCGCCGACCTCGGAGAGGCCGATGTGCCGCACGTGGCCGGCGTCGATCAGCTCCTGCACGGCGCCGACGGTCTCCTCGACGGGCACGTCGGGATCGAGGCGGGCCAGCCGGTAGACGTCGATGTGGTCGGTGCCGAGGCGCTGCAGCGAGTACGCGGCGAAGTTCTTCACGGCGGCGGGCCGGCCGTCATAGCCGAGGAAGCCGCCGGAGGGGTCGCGCAGGGCGCCGAACTTGACGCTGACGACGGCCTGGTCGCGGCTGCCGGGGCGGGCGGCGAGGGCGTCGCGGATCAGCAGCTCGTTGTGGCCCATGCCGTAGAAGTCGCCGGTGTCGAGGAGGTTCACGCCGGCGTCGAGGGCGGCGTGGACGGTGGCGATGGACTCCTTGCGGTCCACGGGCCCGTAGAGCGCGGACATGCCCATGCAGCCGAGGCCGAGGGCGGAGACACGGGGGCCGGTCGTGCCGAGGGGGCGAGTCGGGATCGAAGTCATGGTGACAAGTATGGAATGACAACTGACAGATGTCAAAATCTGTCAGCGCTACTTTCTCACGTAACCCGGAACACCGCCGTCCCCGCCGCCGTTGACCCCACAGTCCGAGACCAAGGAGTAGCCCATGCGTCGAGTTCGCCCCGCGTCGTTCGGCGCCGAGCCGGCGGGTGCCCGGCTGGCGCGGATTCTCAGTTCGCCGAACTACGACCCGGAGGCCGGCGCGTTCCGCAACCCCGTCCCCGCCGGTATCGGCCCGCAGCCCGGCGGCGGCTCCCGCGGCGAGATGGTCCGCGCCCTGCTCCGCCGCGACGGCCGCAAGCCCGCGGGCCCCGTGCCCGTACAGCGCCCCGACCTGTCCGCCCCGCCCGCCGACGGGCTGCGCCTGACCTGGCTCGGCCACGCCACCGTCCTCGCCGAGATCGACGGCCGCCGGGTCCTCTTCGACCCGGTCTTCGGCGAGCGCTGCTCGCCGTTCTCCTTCGCCGGCCCGCGCCGCTTCCACCGCGTACCGCTGCCGATCGGCGAACTCGGCCCGCTCGACGCGGTCGTCATCTCCCACGACCACTACGACCACCTCGACATGTCGACCGTCCGCGAACTCCGCAAGGCGGTCGCCCCCGACGTGCTCTTCGCCGTCCCCCTCGGCGTCGGCGCCCACCTGGAGCGCTGGGGCGTCCCGCAGGACCGCATCGCCGAGCTGGACTGGAACGAGTCCACCGAGGCCGCGGGCCTGACCCTCACCGCGACGCCCGCCCGCCACTTCTGCGGCCGGGGCATCCGCAACAAGCAGCGCACGCTGTGGGCGTCCTGGTCCGTGCGCGGCCCCGAGCACCGGGTGTTCCACAGCGGCGACACCGGCTACTTCCCCGGCTTCGCCGACATCGGCGCGGAACACGGCCCGTTCGACGCGGCGATGGTGCAGATCGGCGCGTACAGCGAGTACTGGCCGGACATCCACATGACTCCGGAGGAGGGCGTACGGGCCCATCTCGACCTGCGCGGCGGGGTCCTGCTGCCGATCCACTGGGGCACGTTCAACCTCGCCCCGCACCGCTGGGAGGAGCCCGCGGAGCGCACCGCCGCCGCCGCGGCGGCAGCGGACGTGCGCGCGGCGATCCCCCGCCCCGGCGAGCCCTTCGAGCCGTCGGCGCAGACGCTGCCGACGACGCCGTGGTGGCAGGAGATCGCCGCCCCCGAGCGCACCCCCCAACCGGGCGGCGGCCTTCAGGCCCCGGCGAAGCCGAGCCCGGCGACGGAGCAGTAGTTCGCGGCGGCGAGCCGAGGATCCGGGCCGGAAGGGCGAGCCGCCCATGCGTCTGCTCGGGCGTGAACCGCTGCCGCCGTGGGTGCAGTTCATGCGCAGCGGGGATGAGGTTACCCATCACATGCCCGTCGAGGTCTTGTGCGGTGGGGAGTTGCAGGAGCTCGGCGGGGTTGCCGCTGTCTGTGGTACAGGCCCCTTAGGGACGGAAGGTGCGGCGGTAGGTGTCGGGTGGGACGCCGACGCTGCGGTGGAAGTGGCGGCGCAGGGTGGTGGCGGTGCCCATGCCCGTGGCGGCGGCGATGGTGTCCACGGTCGCGTCGGTGGTCTCCAGCAGTTCCTGGGCGTGGCGAATGCGCTGAGCGTGGAGCCATTGGAGCGGCGTGGTGCCGGTGAGGTGCTTGAAGTGGCGGCCGAGGTGGCGCGAGCTCATGCGGGCCTGCCGGGCCAGGTGCTCCACAGTCAGCGGCTGGTCCAGCCGCTCCAGCGCCCAGGGCAAGAGCTCACCCAGGGGATGGCTGCCCGTGGCGGGGAGGGGCGTGGCGATGAACTGGGCCTGACCGCCGTCCCGGTGGGGTGGGACGACCAGGCGCCGGGCGATCTTGTTGGCGTTGGCCGAGCCGTGGTCGAGGCGGACCAAGTGGAGGCACAGGTCCATGGCGGCGGCCTTGCCCGCGGAGGTGAGGACGTCTCCGTTGTCGACGTAGAGGACGTCCGGATCGACGGCGGCTGACGGGTGACGCCGGGCCAGTTCCTGCGTGTGCGCCCAGTGCGTAGTGGCGCGTCTGCCGTCGAGCAGCCCTGCCGCGCCCAGGACGAAGGCCCCCGTGCACAGTGAGGCCACGCGGGCACCGGCCGCGTGGGCCGCACGCACCGCCTCGACCAGCTCGGCGGGCGGGTCGAGGTCGGTGTCGGCCCAGCCGGGGACGATCACCGTGTCCGCGTGGGCGAGGTGGTCGAGTCCGTGGTCGGGTTCCAGGCGGAAACGGCCGATGTGCACGGGACCGCTCCCGCAGAGAGAGAAGTCGTACCAGGGGTCCACGACATGGGTCAGGTCGGATCCGAAGATCTCTGCGGCCACGGACAGTTCGTAGTGGAGCATGCCGTCGGTGACGGCCAGCGCGAGAACAGGCACGTCCGAAATTGTACGCGACATGTCGTTTCCGACACTCGTGCGGGGTGTCGGCGGCGGCACAGGATGTGGAGGTCAGGCCGCGGCGGATCGACTCCGCAGCGGGCGTCCGGGGACACGGGAGCGGTTTCATGGGGTCAGGTCAGCTGGTTACGGTGTTCGGCGCCTACGGTCACACCGGGCGGTTCGTGGTCGCGGAGCTGGCCGCGCGTGGGTTCGTTCCGGTGCTGTCCGGGCGCAACGCGCAGACCTTGCAGGAGCTGGCCGATGAGAACGGGCTGGAGGCCCGGGAGGCGTCGGTCGACGATCCGGCCTCGCTGGACCGGGCCCTGGCGGGAACGGCCGCGGTCATCAACTGCGCCGGCCCCTTCGCCTCGACCGCCGGCCCGGTGATCGAAGCCGCGCTCCGCGCGAAGATCCCCTACCTGGACGTGGCCGCCGAGCTTGAGGCCAACCTCGACACCTTCGCCCACTATCGCGAGCGGGCCAGGGACGCGGAAGCGGTGATCGTTCCGGCCATGGCCTTCTTCGGCGGCCTCGGCGACCTGCTGGCCACCGCTGCGATGGGGGACTGGACCCAAGCAGACGAGGCACACATCGCCTACGCGCTCAGCGACTGGCACCCCACCGCGGGTACCCGACTCTCGGGTGCGGTCTCCCGCGAGCGGCGCGGCGGCCACCGCCTGCGCTACAGGGGCGGACAGTGGGAGCACCGCACCGACGCCGCGCCCACCCTGGAGTGGACCTTCCCGGAACCGATGGGCTCCCGACCGGTGATCGGGGAGTTCACGATGGCGGACGTCGTCACGGTCACCCAGCACCTCTCCATCCCCGATGTGACCACCTACATGACCGCCGAGGCGGCCCGAGACGTCGCCGCCCCGCATACGCCGGCCCCCACCGCCGCCGACGAGCGCGGGCGCTCGAACCAGACCTTCCTCGTCGACGTCGTCGTCCGCTCCGGCGGAGCCGAACGCCGGGCCACGGCCGGTGGCCAGGACATCTACGCCGTCACCGCGCCCCTCGTCACCGAGGCCCTCGCGCGCGTTCTGACCGGCCGCACCAAGGCCATCGGCGTCGTCTCCGCCGGTGAAGTCTTCGACGCCCCCGACTTCCTGCACGCGCTCGACCCGCACCTCACCATCGACCTCCACCCGCGGAAGCAGCACGCGTGAACCGAGCCATCCGCCCAGCCGTCGGCCGCGTGCCCTCAGCGAGCCGTGGCGACGTGGGTGTCCACGTCCGCCGCGTGAGTGGACGGATGCGCCGGATTCGGTGCCGAAGGGCGGGAGTCCCTGACGGGTTGGTGCACCAGGAGAAGTGGCGCCTTGCGCTCGGCCTGCTCGACACGCTCGGCGAGTGGCAGTTGAAGGCGCCGGTCGTGGTCGCCGATGCCGGCTGCGGCGTCAGCACCCCGTTCCGGCTCGGTCTCGAACAGCGGGGGCCTGTCCTGTGTCCTGGCTCTGACCGGGAAGGAAGTCGCTCACCCGGAGCAGGTCCGGCCCCACCGGCCCTCTTACGGCGGGCCCGGGCCGCCGACGCTGCCCCGGTACCGCACCCCACCGCAAGCCGTCCCGGTCCTCGCCGCGCAGGCCGGTGCCGGCCGGTTCACCGAGGTGACCTGGCGGCAGAGCAGCGAAGGCGCGATGACCTCACGGTTCGCGGTCCTGACCGTGCGGCCGGCCGGTAAATCAGCCCCTGGCCGCGGCCCGGGAAGCAGGCGGCGGCCGCAACCGGTGGGACGGTGTCCTACCCGCCCGGACCCTCCTGGTCGAACGGCCGGACGGACAGGACACTGCGACCGGCTGCTGGATAGACGACAGAACCCAAACGAAGCACTACTAGGCGCTGTCGGGTGCGATCACGCCCATGCACAAGCGGACGTTCAGCTCAGGTGACCCTTCCACGGTGAAGTAGTGGTCCCTCCTGTTGCGGGGGAATCGCTCGCAGTCCTCCGATGTGCTCGGGCCCTCGATACGGCCGATGACCGCCAGGCCGGAGGGCCGGCACTGCTCCACGGTCCACGCCGCGCCGCCGGGTCCGCTGCCGACGCAGTCGCCCCGGTCCGCGTTGTAGGCGGCGCCGTCGCTGTGGCGGTACACCAGACAGACCGTCACGTCGGGGTCGGGGACGGCATAGCGCCACTCGACCTGCTTGACGTACTGGCACACGCTCAGGTCGGTGGTGTCGTCGAAAGCGCGCACGACCTCGAACACGTCGCCCCCGCCGCACTCGGCCGACTCGAAGTCCGTGTTCTTCATGGTCCCGTTGTTGCGAAAGCAGTCGCCTCGGGACACGTCGACGAAGGCGTGATCGGGTCGACCCGAGTCACCGGACGGGCTGGCCCCGGGTGTGGCTCCGGCGCCGCCGGCGGAACCTCGGCCGGTCAGCGCGGTCGCGATCCATACGGCGCCGGATATCGCGACTGCCGCGAGGGTGAGGACGGCCAGCCGCGCATGCCATGAACGTGAGGGTGGTGCACCCGGCTCCGGTTCCGGTTCCGGACTGTTCGCCGCTCCCGTGGTGAAGATTGTGGTCGGGTCGAGGTCGTGTGGTCCGGGGAGGACGGTGGTGGGGTCGATGTCGGTGTAGCGGCTTACTTGGGCGTGCTGCTGCCGGGTGAGGGCGTGGACGGCTTCGGGCCAGACTTGCGGAACGGGGGGCGGTGTCCCGATGGTGCTCAGGAGGTGTGCCGCGTCGGGCCGTTCGGCGGGATCGCGGGCCAGGCAGGGTTCGATGACCTCGCGTATCGCGGAAGGGACCTGGTCCAGGTCCGCGGTGGCCATCATGACGTTGTAGCGAGTCTGTTCACTCGTGGCGCCCTGGAACGGATGACGGCCGGTGGCCGCCGTTGCGAGGAGGGTCCCCAGAGAGAACACGTCGCTCGCGGGCGTGAGGTCGGCCATGCCCATGGCCTGCTCGGGCGACATGAACCCCGGGTTCCCGATCACCACACCGGTACGAGTCACCGTCACGAGTTGCGTCTGATCCACCGAATCGGCCGCCGCAGCGGCCGATCTGGCGATACCGAAGTCGATCACCACGGGCCCGTCATCAGCCAGCAGAACATTGGCAGTCGACAGATCGCGGTGAATGAACCGAGCAGCATGGATGTCGCGAAGGGCCGCGGCCAATCCCGCCGCAAGATGCAGCACACTCTCTTCCGGCAACGCCGTCGCCGCATTCAGAGCGCGATGAAGAGTCGGCCCATGATGGAACTCGTAAGCCAACCACGGAATCCCGGCGTCCGCATCGGCGTCGACCACCCGCGCGGTGCGGGGACCATGGACTCTTTGCGCAGCCACGGCCTCACGCCGCAAACGCTGCCGGAAACTGTCGTCATAAGCGGCGAAAGCGTCACGAACCAGCTTGACCGCGACCAAACCACCCGCCGGATCGGACGCCAGCAGCACCCGGCCCATGCCCCCCTCGCCCAACACCGCACGAGTCCGATACGGCCCGACCACACGCGGATCAGACGACGCCAGGTCCCACACAAACAGCCTCCCGCAACGATCCTTGTCGACCCAGTGGAACGGGCTACTTCACGGGTCCGACGAGGTACGCCATCGTGTAGACCCCCGTGTCCTCCGTGGTCATTTCCCCCTTGCTGTCCATCGGGGCAACAGTGAGGGAAATGCTCCATTTCTTGCTCTCGTAATTGAAGATGCCTCGTTCACTCATGGCATCACCGAGGCTCTGTTTGAAACCGTTGGCCTCGAATTCCTTGAGCGTGGCGCTCACTGCTTCCTGGGGCACGCCGACGACCTGCGCGCTGTGGTACTCGGCCTGAGTGGGTTCCGAGGCGGCCTTGATCTCGTATCCGACAGGCAAGGGGATTTCCGGCGGCCACTCGTCGGGGACCTCGTCCTGCTTCTCGATGGCCTCCTCCGACGGTTTGCCGGCGGGGGCCGAGGAATTGGCTTTGCTGTCGTCCTTGGCCGGGGGGTCCTCCTGCTTATCGGAACAAGCGGTCAGCAGGGCCAAGGAGACGATGCCGGCTGCGAGCGCGGCTCTGGGGCGAAGCATGGGAGGTGGTCCTTCCGTTGTTGCGGGTGGGGGGGGGCAGACGCGGGGTCAGTTCCGGACTGCCTCCGCCTTCTCCAGGGACTCGGCCAGCACCGGCATTCCGCCGGGCCAGCGGATCGACAGCACCGTCGGTGAGGTGGCCGAGGCGAACTCGTCGGTGCCGGACAGTTGAGCGATCCGCCCCGCGGCGAAGGCCGGCAGGGCGTTCAGTTCCTCGCTGGCCAGATCCCGTTCGGCCCAGTCGGACGTCGTGGAGTACAGGACGACGACATCGGATTCGAGCCGGTCCAGGTCCTCGTAGTCCAGGGAGTACATCATGCCGTTGCCGTCGGAATCCAACTCGGCCACCGAGTCCGCCGGCCGCAGGCCCAGCCCTTCGAGCACCCGGACGACCGGGCTGGCGTCGGAGAAGACGTGGACCCTGCGCCGGGGCGGGTCGTTGACGACCGCCGCGAAGGACGACCCGGTGAGCCCGTGCCGCTCACCGAGTTCGGCGAGCCGGGCGTCGGACTCCGCGAGCAACTCCTTGCCCTCCGCGGGTACGCCCAGCGCTTGTGCGGTGGTGGCGATGACGCCCTCCCACGGTTCCACCGAGGCGCCCACGGGGCGGGCCACGACCGGAGCGATGTCCGTGAGTTGTTCGTACTGCTCCTCGGTCAGGCCCGAGTAGGGAGCGAGAATGAGATCCGGTACGGTCGCCGCGATCTGCTCCTCGGGCAACCCCCAGCTCGTCGAGCCGCCCTCGGTGAAGAGGATGGGGTCGTCGAGACCTTCGTCCTCGTAGGCTTGCGCGACCCAGGGCATCATCCCCCTGCCGGATGCGGACTCCTCCTCGACGATGCCGACCGGGTACTCCCCCAACGCGATCGCGACCTCGGCGGCGCCCCAGCCCCAGGCGGCCACCCGTTGCGGCTTGGACGGGACGACCGTCTCCCCGTAGTCGTGCTTGACCCTGACGGGAAAGACGTCCGCGGCGGCTTCGGCCGGTTTCTCCGGCGCGGCTTCACCGTCGCCACCGTTCGGCCAGAGGACGACGGCGGCGACGACCGCGACGACCACGGCGACGACTGCGGCGGCCGGCACGCGCAGGCCGGTGCGCCACCTTCCCCCAGGCGTCGCGGGCGCCTCGGCCGGGGGCGGGCCGCCGGGACCGGCACCCGGTTCTGCTTCTGTGGTGAAGATTGTGGTCGGGTCGAGGTCGTGTGGTCCGGGGAGGACGGTGGTGGGGTCGATGTCGGTGTAGCGGCTTACTTGGGCGTGCTGCTGCCGGGTGAGGGCGTGGACGGCTTCGGGCCAGACTTGCGGAACGGGGGGCGGTGTCCCGATGGTGCTCAGGAGGTGTGCCGCGTCGGGCCGTTCGGCGGGATCGCGGGCCAGGCAGGGTTCGATGACCTCGCGTATCGCGGAAGGGACCTGGTCCAGGTCCGCGGTGGCCATCATGACGTTGTAGCGAGTCTGTTCACTCGTGGCGCCCTGGAACGGATGACGGCCGGTGGCCGCCGTTGCGAGGAGGGTCCCCAGAGAGAACACGTCGCTCGCGGGCGTGAGGTCGGCCATGCCCATGGCCTGCTCGGGCGACATGAACCCCGGGTTCCCGATCACCACACCGGTACGAGTCACCGTCACGAGTTGCGTCTGATCCACCGAATCGGCCGCCGCAGCGGCCGATCTGGCGATACCGAAGTCGATCACCACGGGCCCGTCATCAGCCAGCAGAACATTGGCAGTCGACAGATCGCGGTGAATGAACCGAGCAGCATGGATGTCGCGAAGGGCCGCGGCCAATCCCGCCGCAAGATGCAGCACACTCTCTTCCGGCAACGCCGTCGCCGCATTCAGAGCGCGATGAAGAGTCGGCCCATGATGGAACTCGTAAGCCAACCACGGAATCCCGGCGTCCGCATCGGCGTCGACCACCCGCGCGGTGCGGGGACCATGGACTCTTTGCGCAGCCACGGCCTCACGCCGCAAACGCTGCCGGAAACTGTCGTCATAAGCGGCGAAAGCGTCACGAACCAGCTTGACCGCGACCAAACCACCCGCCGGATCGGACGCCAGCAGCACCCGGCCCATGCCCCCCTCGCCCAACACCGCACGAGTCCGATACGGCCCGACCACACGCGGATCAGACGACGCCAGGTCCCACACAAACAGCCTCTCTCAGATGAAAGTGGTGCGACGACTTCGTTTCCGAAGGTCGCGGTCGGTTTCCTGGAACCGGGAGCGAGCGTCAATGTAGTCGATGGCAACCGGGGCCCGTTGTGCTTCCGGCTAAAGCGTCAAGCTTAGGGCGTGGGATTGTTGGGGGCGTGGGTTGAGAGGTGGGCTGTGAGGGGGGTGTTCTGGCCCTCTTCGTGGGCCGCGGCGAAGGCTTCGCGGCCCACGGCCTTCGTGGCGCGGGCTGTGATGCGGTCGACGTCGCCGCGTTCCGCCGTCGGCAGCGGTGCGCCCGTCGCCGTGCGGAGGGCGGCGGCGGTGCCGAGGAGGCGGGCGGCGGGCAGGTGGTTGCCGGTGAGCGTCTCGACGCCGGCCAGCCCTTCCAGCGCCAGCGCCGCGGCCCGCGGGTCCTGTGAGGCGAGCGCCGCCGCCAGCCCCTCGCGCTGGAGGGCGCGCGCCTCCTCCGCGTCGCCGCGCTGCTCGGCGATGAAGCCCAGTTCCGCCGCGATCAGCGCCACGCCGCGCGGGGCGGCGGAGCAGTCGAGTCCGCGCCACCACAGCAGCCAGGGGCGCAGGTGCGCCTCGGCGGCCTCGGGCCGGCCGGCCCTGCGGGCGACCATGCCGAGGCCGATCTCGGCGAACTCCTCGCCGACCGGGTCGAAGTGCGCGACGGCCAGCGCCATGGCCTGCTCGTGCAGCCGCCGGGACTCGGTCAGGTCGCCGGTGAGCATCGTGATCCGCCCGAGCCCGGTGAGGCGGTACGACTGCTGGGCCCACAGGCCGAGTTCCGCCGCCCGGCGGGCGTCGTCGCGGTGGAGGCGCGCGGCGCGCGCGTAGTCGCCGGTGATCTCGGCGTGCTCGGCCATGGCCTCGCCGGCTTCGAGCCGGCCCCAGTCCTCGCCCAGGTCGTCGAAGATGCCGGCGGCGGTCGCGGAGTTCCGTGCGAGGGCGGCCAGTTCACCGCGGAAGAGCGCCACGGTCGCCTGCACGACGAGCGCGGCGGCCTCGCCCCAGCGGTCCCCGCGGGTACGGAACTCGGCCAGCACCCTGTCGGCGAGTGCTCCGGCGCGGGGGATGCTGCCGAAGTTGGCCTCGGCTTGGGCGAGGAACCACACCGCGCGCGTGTCGGCGTCGCTCCCGGGGAACTCCGGTTCGTCACTCGGCGAGTGGGGGGCGCCGTCCTCGTGCGTCTCGTTCTCCGGGGGCGTCTCGTACGTTCCGTCCGTACCGGCTCCGCCGGGCTCGCCCGGCCTGGCCGGGGTGCGGATCGCGGAGCCGAGCAGGGCGAAGCCGGCGTGCCAGGCGGCGGCTGTGACCCGCAGCACGGTGACGTCGGCGGCCTGGCCGTCCGGGGGGCGGGCCGCCGTGCCCGTTTCCAGGGCGCGCGTCAGCGCTCTCGTGCCTTCGCGGTGGCGGCCGCGCAGGAACCAGTACCACGCCAGGGAGTTCGCCAGGCGCAGCGCCAGGGCGGCGTCGCCCGTCGTGGTGGCGGTGTCCAGGGCGCGGCGCAGGTTGGCCGCCTCGGCGTCGAGGACGGTGAGCCAGCGGGTCTGGGCGCGGGTGGAGAGGTGGGGGGCGGCGCGCTCGGCGAGGCCGGCGTAGTGGGTGGCGTGGTCGCGTAGCGCGCGGGGGTGTTCGCCGGCGGCGGTCAGTTCTTCCAGGCCGTAGGCGGCGACCGATTCCAGCAGCCCGTAGCGAGGGCCTTCGGGGCCGGGAGCGGTGACGACGAGGGAGCGGTCGACGAGGCGGGCGAGGAGGTCGGCGACGTCGGCGGGGTCGAGGTCCGTACCGGCGCAGACGGCTTCGGCGGCGGGCAGGGTGGTGCCGGTGGCGAAGACGGACAGCCGGCGCAGGACGGCCTGTTCGTCGGGGGTGAGGAGTTCCCAGCTCCATGCGATCGTCGCGCGGAGGGTGCGCTGCCGTTCGGGCGCGTCCCGGCGGGTGCCGGCGGCGGCGAGGACGCGGAAGCGGTCGTCGAGGCGTTCGGCGAGGCGGTGGACGCCGAGGGCGCGGACGCGGGTGGCGGCGAGTTCGAGGGCGAGGGGGATGCCGTCGAGGCGGCGGCAGACGGCGGCGACGGCGGCGGCGTTGCCGGGTTCGAGCTGGAAGCCGGGGGCCGCGGCGGCGGCGCGGGCGAGGAAGAGCCGTACGGCGCTGGACTCGTGCAGGCACGCGGCGGAGGGGGCGGCGGCGCGTGCGAGGGGGGTGCCGGCCGCGGTGGTGCCGGCGGGCGGGGTGGCGAGGTGGGGCAGGTCGAGCGGCGGTACGGCGTAGAGGGTTTCGCCGGCGATGGCCAGTTGTTCCTGGCTGGTGGCGAGGATGCGCAGGCCGGGGGCGGCGCGCAGGAGGCGGGCGGCGAGCGGGGCGACGGACTCGACGAGGTGCTCGCAGTTGTCGAGGACGAGGAGGAGCCGTTTGGCGCGTACGGCGTCGGCGAGGACGTCGTGGGTGGGGCGGCCTTCGGTGTCGTGGACGCCGAGGGCCTGGGCGATGACGTCGGCGGGGTCGTCGTAGCAGCGGCGGCCGGCGAGTTCGGCGAGCCACACGCCGTCGGGGAAGTCGCCGGGAAGGCCGGCGGGGGCGTCGGTGAGGGCCTGGGCGGCGGCTTCGAGGGCGAGCCGGGTCTTGCCGACGCCGCCGGGGCCGGCGAGGGTGACGAGCCGTTCGGTGTGGAGGAGTTTGCGTACGTCGGTGAGTTCGCGGTCGCGGCCGATGAGTTCGGTGACGGGCGCGGGGAGGTTGGACGGCTGCGGGGCGGGCTCGGGGGGTGTGCCGGGGGCCGTGCTCGTCGCACCCGGGGCCGGAGCGGCTGCGCCCGCTGTGGCACCGGGGCCGGTCTTGCTCGTGCCGGTCGTGCCCGTGCCCGCCGGCCCAGCGCCCGCCGACCCCGCGCCCGCGGTCGCCGCGTCCGCCGCCGTGCCGCTGCCCGCCGTCCGTTGCCCCCGCCCGCGCGGCCCCGCCAGCAGCGCCGGGTCCTGCGCCAGGATCGCGCGTTGCAGCGACGCCACCTCCGGGCCGGGCTCCAGGCCCAGTTCGCGGGCCAGGTGCCGGCGCAGGTCGCCGTAGGAGGCGAGGGCGTCGCTCTGCCGTCCCGCCCGGTACAGCGCCGTCATGTGGGCGGCGCGCAGCCGTTCGCGCAGCGGATGGCGGCCGACGAGATCGGCGAGATCGGCGGCGAGCGGGCCGTGCTCGCCGAGGGTGAGCCGGGCGTGGGCCAGTTCCTCGACGGCGGTCAGCCGGGTCTCCTCCAGTCGCGCGGCTTCGGCGCGGGCGAAGTCCTGGTCGGCGACGTCCTCGTAGGCGCCGCCGCGCCACAGCGCCAGGGCTTCGCGCAGCCCCGCCGCCCGTGTCTGCGGGTCGTCGGTCGTACGGGCGCGGGCGAGGAGGGCCGCGAAGCGGCCGGCGTCGACGGATTCGGGGGCCACGGCGAGGCGGTAGCCGCGGTGTTCGCGGACGACCAGGTCGCGGGCGCCGGGCTCGGCGGCGGCAAGGGTGCGGCGCAACTGCCACACGCGGGTCTGGAGCGTCGCCGCCGGGTTCGCGGGGCGGCTGCCGGTCGGCCACAGGTCCTCGACGAGGCGGCCCGCGGAGACGGTGCGGCCCTCGTGCAGCAGCAGGTCGGCGAGGAGCGCGCGCACCTTCCGCTCGGCGACCTTGACCGGTTCGCCGGCGTCCGTCCACACCGCCAGCGGACCCAGGACCCCGTATCGCATGCCTCAACGGTACGCAGCCGCTCTGACATCCCGCGCGGTCGTGCACGGGCCGTCACCCGGTGTACGCGGCGGGCCGCTCCCGGGCGCCGTGCGCGGGCCGAGAGCGGATCTGGAGGGGACCGAGAGAGGCGGGCCGCACAGTCGGGTCTGTGGCACCGGGGGACGTGTCCGGCCGGTTCGGATCGGCGGCTCCGGATCGGCGGCTCCGTAGCGCATCGGCCGCCCCGCCGACCGCACCGGCCGCGCCCCCGGGACAGCCACCCGACCATCTCGAAGGGATTCCCGTGAACTCCGACCTCACCCCCGGCACCGACGCCCCCGGCGCCCCCGGCCCAGGCGGCGCGGGCGACACCGGCACCGGCGGGCGCGCCGGGCTGCGCGCGTGGGCCGGGCTCGCGGTGCTGGCCCTGCCCACCCTCCTCCTGGCCCTAGACGTCTCCGTGCTGCACCTGGCCGTCCCGCATCTGGCGGCGGATCTTGAGCCCAGCAACACACAAATGCTGTGGATCATCGACATCTACGGCTTCATGATCGCCGGTTTCCTGGTGACCATGGGCACCCTCGGCGACCGCGTCGGCCGCCGCCGGCTGCTGCTGATCGGCGCCGCCGCCTTCGGCGCCGCGTCCGTCGCCGCCGCGTACGCGCCGACCCCGGAGGCGCTGATCGCCGCCCGGCTGCTGCTGGGCGTGGCCGGTGCCACGCTGATGCCGTCGACGCTCTCGCTGATCAGCAATCTCTTCCGCGACCCGCGGCAGCGGGGCCTGGCGTTCGCGATCTGGGCGGCGATGTTCTCCCTGGGCGTGGCACTCGGGCCGGTGCTGGGCGGCGCGATGCTGGAGTACTTCTGGTGGGGTTCGGCGTTCCTGCTGGGCATCCCGGTGATGGTGCTGCTGCTGGTGGCGGGGCCGATGCTGCTGCCGGAGTCGCGGGATCCGGACGCGGGCCGGGTGGATGCGGCGAGCGTGGTGCTGTCGCTGGTGACGATGCTTCCGGTGACGTACGCGATCAAGGAGCTGGCGCACGGCCTGGCGGTGCTGCCGCTGCTGGCCGCGGTCGTGGGCGTGACGGCGGGGACGCTGTTCGTGCGCAGGCAGCGGCGGTTGGCGAACCCGCTGCTGGACCTGGGGCTGTTCGCCGACCGGTCCTTCCGCAGCGCACTGCTGATCATCCTGGTGGGGACGGTCGCGGTCAGCGGCACGTACCTGTTCGTGACGCAGTATCTGCAGATGGTGGAGGGCCAGTCGGCGCTGCGCGCGGGGCTGTGGCTGCTGCCGCCCGCGGGGGTGCTGATCGCGGCTTCGGTGACGGCGCCGGTGTTCGCGCGCCGGTTCGGGCCGGGGCCCGTGATGGGCGCGGGGCTGGTGGCGTCGGCGGTGGGGTACCTGCTGCTGACCCGGGTGGAGCCGGGCGGTGCGGGGGACATCGCGGTGATCGTCGTGGCGTACGCGCTGGTGAACTCGGGCATCGGCCCGGTGCTGGCGCTGGGCACCGAACTGGTGGTGGGTTCCGCCCCGCCGGAGAAGGCGGGGGCGGCGTCGGCGATCAGCGAGACGAGTTCGGAGCTGGGCGTGGCGCTGGGCGTCGCGGTGCTGGGGAGCGTGGGCACGGCGGTGTACCGGTCGGATGCGGGCGGCGGGGTGCCGGAGGGCACGCCGGAGGCGGCGGCGGAGACGGCGCGGGACACCCTGGCGGGTGCGGTGGCGGTGGCGGAGGAGTTGGCGGGGCGGCGGGGCGCGGAGTTGCTGGCTGCGGCGCGGGAGGCGTTCGCGGGCGGACTGGCGGCGGTGGGCGTGATCAGCGCGCTGCTGGCGCTGTCGGTGGCGGTGCTGGCGTTCACGGCGCTGCGAGGCGTGGAGGGTCCCGGGGGCGGGCCCGGTGGCGAAGACGGGTCCGGCGCCGAGGACCTGGCCGGCGCCCAGGTGGGGGCCGGAGCCGGGGACGGGGGCGCGGGGAAGTGAGCGAGGGGCGTACGGGCGGTGTACCCCGCCCCCGTATCGCCGCGGGCTCCGTGTCCCGGTTGACGCTCCCGACTCCCTTGTCACCCGGGCCCGTTAGGCTGCCTCCCGACGCTAGGACACAGTGCGCGCATCGGACACGGTGCGCGCACCGAAGGGCAGAGGGCACCTGTGGGGGAGAGCGAAGCGGGGGTCGGTCGGCGGCTTGCCGGGCGGTATCGCGTGGTGGGGCGGCTCGGGCGGGGCGGCATGGGCACGGTGTGGCGTGCCGTGGACGAAGTCCTGGGCCGCGAGGTCGCGGTGAAGGAGCTGCGGGCGTTCGGCGAGGGAACAGGGCCTGACGCGGGTGAGCTGCGGCTGAGGATGCAGCGGGAGGCGCGGGCCGCGGCCCGCGTCGACCACCCGGGCGTGATCGCCGTGCACGACGTCACGGAGCACGAGGGCCGGCCGCTGATCGTCATGGAGCTGGTCGACGGCCCGTCCCTGGACGACGTCATCCGGGAACGGGGCGTGCTGGACCCCGCGGAGGCCGCCGGTATCGGCGCGAAGGTCGTCGACGCGCTGGCCGCCGCCCACCGGGCGGGGGTCCTCCACCGCGACGTCAAGCCCGCGAACATCCTGCTGGCCCGCAGCGGCCGCGTCGTCCTCACGGACTTCGGCATCGCCGCGATGGACGACCCGGGCGACGACGGCACGACGCGGCTGACGGCCCCCGGCGAGATGGTCGGCTCCATCGACTACCTGTCGCCGGAGCGGGCCCGCGGCGACCTGCCGGGACCGCCGTCCGACGTGTGGTCCCTGGGCGCGACGCTGTACGCGGCGGTGGAGGGCATGTCGCCGTTCCGCCGCTCGTCCACGTGGTCGACGATCAGCGCGATCGTCGTGGACCCGCTGCCGGAGCCCCAGCGCGCGGGCGCGCTGACCGGTGCGCTGCGGGAGTTGATGGACAAGGACCCGGACCGCCGCGCGGACGCGCTGCGCGCGGGCCGGCTGCTGGCGGCGGTGGCGGCGGGGGAGCCGCCGCCGGACCCGGCGGAGACGATGCGGCTGGGCGGCCCGATCACCGCGAGCGGCGGCGGTGCGGGGGCGGGCGGGTTCGGGCCCGCGCCGGAGTCGCATACGCCGTCGATGCCGCCGGAGGCGCTGAACGCGGGCGCGGGCTTTGCGGCGGGATCCGCGGGCCGTCCCGGTGGTCCGGCCGGGGCGGCAGCCCCCGGAGCACCGGGGGCGGCAGGCCCGTACGGCCAGGGCGGGCAGCCACAGGGGCAGTTCACCCCGTACGGGCAGACCCCTCCCGGCTCGGCGGAGACCTCCCCCGGGCACCGACCGTCGCGGCGCCGCCGCCCCTTGGTGCTGGCCGGCGCGGCGGTCGCGGTGGCGGCCGTGGCGGCGGCCGCGTTCACGGTGCCGGGATGGGTGGGCTCCGACGACGACGCGAACACGGCGGGGGCGGACCGGAGTTCCAGCGCCCCGGCCGAAGACAGCAAGCAGCCGGGTGACATGAAGCCGTCCGAGGAGAAGGACAAGGCGAAGGAGTCCGCCTCCCCGTCCCCGAGCCCTTCCGTCGCGGGCACCTCCGAGCCGACCGAGACCCCCGGCAAGACCGCCGATCCCACCCCGAAGCCCACCCGCCCCGACGCGACCTCGGCGAAGCCGACGAACGGGCCGACGACCTCGGCCCCGCCCGCGGACCCGTGGGACTCCTGCACGTACTACTCGGGCACGGCCCTCACGCAGAAGGGCGATAGCGGCGAGCGCGTGGTGCAGGTGCAGTGCATCCTCCGCGCCCGCGGCTACGACCTCGGCTCGGCCGGGGTCGACGGCGCGTTCGGTCCGAGCACGGAGGCGGCGGTGAAGAAGTTCCAAGGCGCCGAGAGCCTGGCCGTGGACGGCCAGGTGGGCCCTGACACGTGGGGTGCGCTGCGGAGTTGAGTCCGAGCTAGAACTCGTCGTTCTTCACGGCGGTGAGGAAGGCGGTCCAACCTGCGGTGCTGAAGAGGAGTTTGGGACCGTCCGGGTCTTTGCTGTCGCGGACGGGGACGAGGTCGGGGATGCCCTCCCCGACCTCGACGCATTCCCCGCCTTCGCCGTTGCTATACGACGACTTGCGCCAGGTGATCATGATCTCCCGTAGTCTTCTGCCACCGATTCCAGCATCTCTAGGGACGCCATCGGTGACAGAGCAGCGGCCCTGATCAGATCGTAGGACGCTTGGTACTGGGCGACCAGCGCCGGATCGTCGATCAGGTTGCCCCTGTGGGCGCCTTCCTCGTAGACCATTGACGGGCCCTCGGCGAACGTCATGATCCTCGCCATGCCGCTCATGAAGCCCTGTGCCGCCGCCGTGAAGGGGAGCACCTGCACGACGACACGGCGAGTACGGACCAGTGCCGCGATGTGGTGGAGTTGGCGTGCTGTGATTTCGGGCCCTCCAAACGCTGTACGGAGGACCGGCTCGTGGAGGACTGTCCAGAGTTCCGGGACTTCCGGGTTCTTCAGCAAGCGTTGGCGTTCCAGTCGAGCCTGAACGTGCTTCTCGATCACGTCCTCAGGCATGAAGGGTGCCGTAGCCAGGCTCAGGGCCCGCGCATACTCCCGCGTCTGAAGCAGGCCGGGGACCAACAGCGGTGCGTGGTCGTACAGGTGCGTCGCCACTGTCTCCAGGTCCGCCGCGTCCGCGAAGTAGTCCGGATACGAACTCCTCCGCGCCAACTTGCACAGCCGTTGCAGGTGTTCCCCCGTCCCGAAGAGGTCGTCCAGCAGCTTCGAGATCTCCTCCTGCGGCAGCCGCACACAGCTCTCGAAGTGCGCGATGTACGCCGGTGAGCAGAACACCCGCTCGCTGAGCCGTTCTTGCGACAGTCCAACTTCGTCGCGCAATCGCCGCAACTCCGCTCCGTAGAACGCGCGTGGAGAGTCGTAGGGATCCAGTCGTCGTGTGTGAGTCATGTGACTGAAGGTAGTGGCTCATGTGCTGTACGAAGTCAATACATGCGCGGTTGTACGACCGCCGGTACCCTGCCGCCAGGCAGGCAAGACCTCAGGGGGATGAACATGGGCGATCTGTGCGTGGACTATGAGCGCCTTCAGGTGATCGAGCGTGATCTCGGCATCGTGAAGCGGGAGTTCGAGAGCTGCGAGGACCACCAGGACCGGCTGCGCGGGATATGGGGATCCGGCACCGTCGCGGATGCCATGGAGGATTTCACCACCAACTGGGACCGGCACCGCAAAGAGGTGCTGCAGTCCGTGAAGTCCGTCGGCGAGATGGCGAGCAGCGTCCATCAGTCGTTCTTGAAGACGGACAAGAAGCTTGAGCAGGAATGCAAGGGTGAGTGACGGCCATGGCCCGCCCCACCGACTGGCAGCCGCTCGCCGACTCCGATCCCGTACCGGGGAACGTCGAGGACATCCGGGATGAGGCTGCCCGGCTGAAGAAGATCGGCGAGACGATCGAGTCGCAGGTCGGCAAGCTGCGCGACATCGGCAAGGACGGTGCCCTGAAGGGCAAGTACGCCGACAAGCTGCGCAGTGCCGCCACCGATCTGGCCGGGAAGATGGAGAAGACCTCCGGGCGGTACAAGGAGGTTGCCGGGCATCTGTCCTCGTGGGCGGGTGACTTGGACGAGGCGCAGAAGGCCGCGGAGCGGGCGCTGACGAAGGCGAAGAGCGCCGCCGGGTCGATGGCGACGAACAAGCCGCCGGACCAGGCGTCCGCGCCGGACGCGCCGAAGCCCACCGATGCCGAGAAGGAAGCGGAGAAGCGGCGGGAGAAGGCGTACGGCGCGGCCGAGGGGGAGTTGGAAGAGGCGCGCCGGATGCTGGGGCGGGCGACGTCCGCGCGGGACAGTGACGCGGACAGGGCGGCCGGGCGGATCAAGAAGTCCATCGATGACGATGTCAAGGACAGTTGGTGGGACAACGTCAAGGACTTCGTCGACAAGTACGCGGACATCATCAAGATCGTCATCGATGTCATCAGCTGGATCGCGACCGCGGTGGCGATCATCTCGCTGTTCATCCCGGGATTGAACGTGGTGGCGTTCCTGCTGATCGCGGGGGCCCTGGTGGTCGGGGGCAGAGCCCTGCTCGCGGCGACGGGCAACGCGAGCTGGATGGAGGTGCTGGTCGACGCCGTCGGGCTGCTGACCATGGGCCTCGGCCGCGCCGGCATGGCCGCCCTGAAGGGCACCAACGCGCTGACGAAGACTGCTGCGACCGGGGCCCGTTCGCAGCAGGTCGCCCAGAACCTCGCCCGGTCGTCCTCGCAGCGGCAGGCGCTGGGCCGGGTGCTCAGCAGCCGTACGGCGAGTCCCGCGGCGAAGCGCGCGGCCCGTGCGCAGATCGACGCGCTGAAGGCGCAGGCGCGGCGGCAGGCGACGAGCGTGCCGCAGAACCTGCCGTCGGTGGGGCGGCTGGGCAAGATCCTGAACATGGGCGACGCCGAGGGCCTGGCTCTCATCCGCAACATCGGGCGGATCTCGGACCGCTTCCCGGGCCTGGTCAGCGGCGGTACGGCGGCGAGGGCGGGGGCCGCGTACTCGGCCTCTCTGGGCGCTGCCTGGGGCGGTACGATCGTCGACCTCGGCGACAAGGCGTTCGGCAGCAGCGACATGCTGCCCTTCAAGCCGTTCAACGACTCGTACAACGACTGGAAGGGCGACACCTGGAAGGCGCCGATCGGCTCGACGTGGTGAGGCAGCCGGTGGCGTAACGCCCGGAGGCCGGGCACCCGACGTGAAGAGGAGCCGATGGTCTTCCTGCCCCGCCGTACCACCCCGTCCGCGCGGGGCCGCGCCGACGGCCCACTGCTGGTGGCCGCGCGCGCCGCGGTGCTGGTGCCGCCGGCGGCCGGGGCGCTGTTCGTCGCGCTGGCCGCCGTCTTCGACGGCGCGGGCGATGTTCTGGCCTGGGTCGAGCGGGGGCTGCTGTGCGCGGCGGTCGCGGTACTGGTGCGGTCGGTGGTCACCGCGGCGGTACGGAACGTGGGCGACGGCGAGCTGGAGGTCACGGCCGTCTTCGGGTCGGTGCTCCTGATGATCGCCGCGTATGTCACGGGGCCGGTGGCGCTGGTCGCCGTGCCGGGGGTGGCGCTGGTGACGGGGGTGGTGTCCGCGGTGCGTACGGACCGGGCGGAGCGGCGGCGCCGGCGGGAGCGGCGGGAGCGGGACGCGCGGGTGCGGGCGCATCACGCGGAGAAGAAGCGGCGTAAACGGGAGAGCGGGGGAGCAGGCGGTGGCTGAGCAGGCGGGGCGGATCGACTACGTCAGGCGGCCGGGGCGGCCGGGGCGCCCGGAGCGCGTGGAACGGCCGGAGCAGCCGGAGCCGGCGGAGCGTACGGAGGAGCCTGAGCGTACGGAGGAGCCTGAGCGGGCGGAGCAGCCCGAGCGGCCGGAGCGCACGGACCGTACAGACAAGCCCGTAAAGGGCCGGGACGAGGGCGCCGCCGTCGGCTACACCCTCGTGCTGCCGCCCAACTGGTCCCGGATACCGCTGCGCGACGGAACGGACGAGGCGATCATGCGGATCGTCGAGGAAGCCGTCGCCGACCTGCCCGACGACATGCCGCGCGACCAGATACCCGCGGTGCGCCTGGAACTCGTACGGCGGCTGCGCAAGGCCGCCGCCGACGCGCGCAAGAACGGCGGTCTCGACCTCTACCTGCCCGTACAGCAGATGCACGGCGTGACGGTCGCGGCGTCGTTCGTCGTCTCCGAGATCACGCTGGCCGCGGGCGCCGAGCCGTCGCTGATCCTCGCCCGGCTGCTCGCCGACGCGGAGAAGTCGCAGCCCACGGCCGTCGACGGGTCCGTCGGCTACCGCAACGAGCGGGTGGCGCGCGGGTCCGGCGAGGAGGGCGGCGAGTACGCTTCGCGGCGCGTCGACTACGTGCTGGCGGTCCCCGAGGACGACACCCGGTGGGTGACGGTGGGGTTCAGCACGCTCGCGGACGGCGATCCGAAGGGGCAGTTCGCGGACGTGCTCGTCGAGCTGTTCGATGCCCTGATGACCACCTTCCGCTGGACGAGGAGCAGCCGGTGAGCTGGATCGAGGTCGACTACGACGACGCCAAGTGGCTGTGGGTGCCCCAGCAGTGGGAGGGCATGCCGTGGCCCGGGCCCGCGGAGTGGGCGGAGGCGTTCGCCGAGGTGTGGTGGACGCTCGCGGACGTCGAGCCGGGCGACGAGGAGGAGGTGGCGCGGCTGCGGGACGCTTTGCTGGACTTCGCCACCCGCGCCGGCACGGTCTTCCCCGGCCAGGACCTGTACCTGTACCTGCCGGACCCGCGGCAGGCGCCGGTGCCGCTGGCGGTGTGGGGGCTGGCGACGTCCGGGGACCGCAACGACCGGCTGCGGGAGCTGGTGCGGTCGATGGACGCCGAGGCGGTGGAGGCGCCGATCGTGGAGCTGTTCCGCCACCCGCACCTGGGCAACGGGCTGCGGGCCATGCGCTACTTCACCGACCCGGGCGACGGCACGCTGGGCTGCTCCCTGAACTACGCCTTCCGCTCCGAGCCGCACGGCGTGGACGTCCTGGTCCGCGCCCTCAGCTCCGACGTGGGGCGGCTCGCGGCGGCGGCGCAGGACATGGACGAGCTGGCGCTGGCGGTACGGGTCCGCCGCGACGAGGACCGCTGACGGGCCGCTGACCTGCTGCTTCACCGGCCGCTGCGGGAGCGCGGAGGCCGGGGCGTACGCGGTCCTGCCCGCGGTGGGGGACAATAGAGGGTCCGCCCCCCGTCCCCGTACGCAACGAGGTAGTCCGCCGCATGTCCGAGCTGCAGATCGGCCCGCACACCGTCTCCCCGCCCGTGGTGCTCGCGCCCATGGCGGGGATCACGAACGCGCCGTTCCGCACGCTGTGCCGGGAGTTCTCCGGCGGCCGGGGCCTCTTCGTCAGCGAGATGATCACGACGCGGGCGCTGGTGGAGCGGGACGCCAAGACGATGCGGCTCGTCCACTTCGACGGCACGGAAAGGCCGCGGTCGATCCAGCTCTACGGGGTGGACCCGGTGTACACCGGGCGGGCGGCCCGCATGATCGCCGACGAGGACCTCGCCGACCACATCGACCTCAACTTCGGCTGCCCCGTCCCCAAGGTGACCCGCAAGGGCGGCGGCTCGGCGCTGCCGTACAAGCGGAACCTGCTGCGGGCGATCCTCCGCGAGGCGGTGGCCGGCGCGGGGGACCTGCCGGTGACGATGAAGATGCGCAAGGGCATCGACGACGACCACCTGACGTACCTGGACGCGGGCCGGATCGCGGTCGAGGAGGGCGTGACGGCGATCGCGCTGCACGGCCGCACCGCCGCGCAGCACTACGGCGGCACCGCGGACTGGGACGCGATCGCGCGGCTGAAGGAGCACGTGCCGGAGATCCCGGTGCTGGGCAACGGGGACATCTGGTCGGCGGACGACGCGCTGCGGATGGTGCGCGAGACGGGCTGCGACGGGGTGGTGGTCGGGCGCGGCTGCCTGGGGCGGCCGTGGCTCTTCGGCGACCTGGTGGCGGCGTTCGACGGGTCTTCGGAGCCTGACGCGCGGCCGGCGCTGAAGGAGGTCGCGGGGGTGATGCTGCGGCACGCGGAGCTGCTGGGGCAGTGGCTCGGCGACGAGCGGCGGGGCGTCATCGACTTCCGCAAGCACGTGCCGTGGTACACGAAGGGCTTCTCGGTGGGCAAGGAGCTGCGGCACCGGATGGCCATGGCGGGCACGCTGGCGGAGCTGGACGACCTGCTGGGCACCCTGGACCTGGACCAGCCGTGGCCCGAGGGCGCGGAGGGCCCGCGGGGGCGCACGGCGGGGCGGAACAAGGTGGTGCTGCCGGAGGGCTGGCTGGCGGACCCGTACGACTGCACCCAGGTCGACGCGGCCGCCGAACTCGACACGTCGGGCGGCTGAGGCGGGGGCGTCCCCCGCCACGCCCCCTTCCGGGTCCGGGGCTCCGCCCCGGGGCGGCGGGCGGCCTGGCGGCGGTGTCGCGCGCGGGTCGTACGCGACAAGCGGGCCACCGCGCACGGAGAGCATGACGGGGCTGCGCCCCGCGGCCCCTGTGCCCCCCGGCCCGGAACCCACGCGCGCCTCCGGCGCGACGTGGCCGGCGCGCGGCGCCCGGTTCGTCACCCGGGGGTGCGAGGCGCCCCGGCCCCCGCTGCCCGACCCCCCGCGGGCTAGCCTCGGAGTGGTGGACACGACGCACCGGCCCGCCGCGCGGGTCATCTGCCTCGACGCCGCCCAGCGCATACTGCTGCTGCGCTGGCGCGACCCCTTCGACGGTGCCCTGATCTGGGAGCCGCCCGGCGGCGGCATCGAGCCGGACGAGACCCCGCTCGCCGCCGCGCGGCGCGAACTCGCCGAGGAGACCGGCCTCGACCCCGCCGCCGTCGAGGACCGCGGCGTGCCCGTCGCGCGCGACTTCCACTGGAAGGGCACGCACTTCGCGGGCACCGAGCACTTCTTCCTCGCCCGCTACCCCGACGACCGCCCCCCGCTGCGCCGCACCGGTCTCCTCCCCGACGAGCAGGTCACCCTCGCCGGCCACGCCTGGATCGCCTGGCCCGACATCCCCGCCCTCCCGGACCCCCTCGAACCCCCGCACCTGCGCACGGTCCTCGCCGACCTCGCCCCGGAGGGCCCCTGGAGAACCGCCGCGGACGGCTAGCGGCGTATCGCGACGCGCGCGGGGGTCCCGGACCCCTCCGCTACGGCGTGGAGCGGCCGGCGTCTCCGTAGGCGACCGCGGGCGCGGCGAGCGGGGCGATCTCCCTGGCGAAGAAGTCGTGGAAGTCGTCGCCGCGTTCGTACAGGGCGTCGAACCCGGCCGATGTCTCTTCGATCAGGGCGCGATCGGTGAAGCGATGGGACCCCATCGCGTTTCCGTCGTCGTCGTAGAGCACCTCGTACATGGAGACGTCCCCGAGAATCACCACTTCGGGAACGGGGCGGTGCTTTTCGATGTCCGCGATCTCGCGGGCATCCAGCACCCTGATGTTGTCACCTAATTCCACGCGTACGCGCAGCACGTGGAATTCCCACTGCACGTACGGGGTCACCGGGAATTCCACTACGCGCAGGCGGCGCTGCACGACTCCGAGCCGGGCTGCCTCTTGGAACTGCTGTGCGTAGGCGTCGCGCCTTTCGTCGGCGAGGGAGAGGGCACGGTCCCACTCACCTGCCGCGAAGGCTTCCCAACTGGCGAATCCGCGCTCTTTGAAGTGCTGTCCGCGTTCGAGCTTTCTCATATGGCGGATTCCACTGGCGAAGACCCGGTGGTAGTCCGCGTGGTACGTGGGTCGGTCCAGGCGCTCGGAGACGCCGTGGGGGAAGGAATCAAACACTCGGGATGTCCTGTTTCGCGGCGATCAGCATGTTCCTGGGGATGACGACGAGCCGTTCGTCCGCACCGACGGAGACGCCGGACGGCAGCTTCCTGCCGAGGGACTCCGTGAGGTCGCGGCCGATGACGACGATGTCGCCGTTGTCCAGTTCCCAGATGTCGGGGCAGTCGGGGCCGTCGGTCGTCGTGCCTAACTCCTGCGGCGATTTACCCAGGCGCCGCTTGAATGTCGTCGCCGGATCGGCTTCCCACGGCCTGGCCATGACTTCTCCCCTCGTTCCTGAAGATTCGGGGCGACGCTAGCACCGAAACACCAGGATCAGCCAGGTCAAAACCGGACACGCAGAAGTGGGGTCGCGGCTTCCTGTTGCTCTTTCCGGCCCCTGAACGCGATGATGACCGGTGGCGAACCGAGTCAACAGGCACATGCATTCGGCTTACAATCCTAAGACCGGACGTTCGAGGTAGGGGGAAACGTGGACCCGGAGGCGGCCTTACTCGCACAGAGCGCGGGAATCACGCTGGTCACGCTGATCACAACCGATGCCTGGCAGCGCACCCGAGAGGGAATCACGCAACTCTGGCGCCGAATGCAGCCGCACCGCGCGGAGGGCGTCGCCGCCGAACTGGAAGCCACCCGCGACGACGCCCTGGCAGCGAGAGAGACCGGGGACCGGGCGACGGTCGACGAACTCCACGCCGAGTGGCAGGGGCGGCTGCGGCGGCTGCTCGTCGCGCGGCCCGACGCCGCCGCGGAGTTGCGGGCGCTCCTCGACGAACTCGCACCGGGGGGTGCGGCCGGCTCCGTCGTCGTGCTCCGGGCGCGGGCATCCGGGCACGGGCATATCCAGCAGGCCGGGCGAGACCAGCACATCACCGAACGATGACGGGTGGGATGGACGGCCGCGCCGAAGACCGGGGACGGGTCTACCAGGCGTCCGGCGATCAGCACATCACCGAACACCACCACCACGGCGACGAGTCCGCCGTGCCCGGCGGTCCCGACTCCGTCCGCCGGCCGGCGGTCGGCCGGCCCCCCGTCGTCCTACGCGACCGCGCCGAGGTGCTGGCGCGGCTGCGGGAGAGCGTGGCGGCCGGGCGGGGCGGCGAGGCGTACGTGCTGTACGGCATGGGCGGGTGCGGGAAGACCGCCGTCGCGTACACGCTCTTCCAACTGGCCACCGGGGAATGCGGCCGAGTCGGCCTCTGGGTCAGCGCCTCCGACCGCTCAAGCCTGCGTGCCGGGATGCTCGCCGTCGCCGCCGACCGGGGCGCCGGGGACGGCGAACTGCTGGCAGCCCGCGGAGGTCTGCGCCCCGCCGCCGACCTCGTCTGGCAGCACCTCGACCGCTCCGCGGAGCCCTGGCTGCTCGTCCTGGACAACGCCGACGAACCCGAGATCCTCCGCGACGGAAGTTGGCTGCGCACCAGCCCCCGCGGCACGGTCGTGGTGACGACGCGCCGGTCGGCCGCCCGTTGGTGGCCGGGGGCCGAACTGCAGCACATCGGCGTGCTGCCACGCGAGGACGCCGCCCGGGTGCTGCAGGACCTCGCTCCGCACAGCGGCACCCAGCAGGAAGCCGACCGGATCGCCGAGCGGCTGGGGCGGCTGCCACTGGCTCTCACCTTGGCGGGCGGCTTCCTCTCCCAGCAAGTCCTCGACCCCTGGACGATGGAGACGTACGGGCGCCGGCTCGACGAAAGAGAGGGGGTCGAACTCATCGACCAGGGAGCGGATCCGCTGTCGCCGGAGGACCCCCGGCACCTCGTGGGCCTCACCTGGCAACTGACGCTCGACGCTTTCGAGGCCCGCGGGCTGCCGGAGGCGACCGCGCTGCTGCGGCTCCTGGCGCGGTTCTCGCCCGAGCCGCTGCCGCTGTCGCTCCTCGACCACCGCGAGATCGGCGGCATCCTGCCCCACGATCGCTGCGAAACGGCGCTGCGGGCGCTGCTCGACCAGTCGCTGACCGAACTCGTCGACGTCGGCGTTCGCTGCACGCAGAGCCACGGGGTGCTGCTCGACAGCGTCGCCGCCGCCACACCGGCGGACAAGGTGCCGCCGCTCGACACCACGGCGGTCCGACTGCTCGGCGCCGCCGTGCCAGCCGTGCCTGACGCGGGCCCGTACGAACCGCGTTACCGGCTGCTGGTGCCCCACGCACTCGCCCTGCTCCGACGCGCCGCCGATCCGCGCACGGCCGCCGACGCGCTCGCCGTGGCGACCCGGCTGTCCGTCGCCCTGCACCGCACCGGCGACTACCAGGCCGCCTGGGAGACCGCCCGGACCGCCGCGGACCTCGGCGAGCGCCGACTAGGCCGCCCGGAGCACCGCCTCGTCCTGGCGGCCCACTCCCGGGCCGGCCGGTCACTCTTCAGGCTGGGCAGGTACGCCGAGGCCGAGGGGCTGCTCCGCCGGATCCGTACCGCCCAGGAGACGTTGCTCGGAGCCGACGACCCCGACACCCTGGACAGCGGTCAGGGCCTGCAACTCGTCCTCGGCAACCTCGGCAGACGTGAGGAGGCCGGCGCACTGCTGCGCGCCACGGTCGCCGGCAGGCGCCGGGCCCTGGGCGCCGACCACCCGCTGACGCTGCGCTCCCGTACGAGTCTGCTGGCCCTGCTGCCTGCGGCGGACATCGCCGCGGAAGACGACGGGGCGCTGCTGTCCCTGCCCGAGGAGTGCACCCGCATCCTCGGCCCCGACCACACCGTGACCCTGGGCGCCCGGCACAACCGCGCCTGGACGCTGTACCGACTGGGCCGCTTCGACGCGGCCGAGCGGGAAACGCGGCTGGTCACCGAGGCGTACCTGCGGCGCTTCGGCCCCGACTACCCGATCACGCTCTCCGCCCGGCAGTTGCTCTCCCGCACCCATGTCGCCCGGGGCCGCGTGGCCGCGGGGATCGAGATCATGACGGACGTCCTGGCCAGGCGGGAACGCAGCCTGGGAGCCGACCACCCCTTCACCGTCGCCAGCCGGGAACTGCTCGGGGACTTCACGTCGCGGCGGGGGCGGAGCGACCCTCCGTCGTCGTGAGGGCGGTGAGGAAGGCCAGAGGAGGGCTGCCAGGACTGGGGGGAGCAGGGGTCGCCGTTCCGCTCAACACGGACAACCCGACTTTCAGTGCCACCGGCGTCGAGGCCGGACACCGGCGTGCGGCGAGCGAAGCCGGGTTGTCGGAGGCGGAGTTGCAGCTCATCGCCCGCGACTTCGCGGCGGCCGTTCACCGAGGCCGGCCGGCGGGTGGCCGCGGGGCCTCGGTCGACGACGCACCCGGACCGGCGATCCCGATGCCACCGGGGAAAGGACCTAGCGGCGTACGCGGTGGTGGAGGTAGACGACGCCGCTGTCGAAGGTGCGGGTCTCCACCAGTTCGAGGTCCACCTGGCGCTCGATCCGCGCGAAGAAGGGGGTGCCGCCGCCGAGCAGCACCGGGTTCACCCTGATCCGGTACTCGTCGATCAGCCCGAGTTCCGCCGCCTGGGCGGCGAGCGTCGCGCCGCCGATCGCGATGTCCCCCTCACCCGGCTCCTCCCGCAGCCGCGCGATCTCCTCGGCCAGCCCTCCGGAGGCCAGCCGCGCCGCGCCCTCGACCTCCGTCAGCGTGTGGGAGAACACCACCTTGGGCAGCGGGTTCCACCACGTGGTCCACTCCCGCTCCGCCTCGCTGAGCGAGGGGTCCTTCGCGGCGGTCTCCCAGTACAGCATCGTCTCGTAGAGCCGCCGCCCCATGAGATGAACGCCGACGTCCTGGATCTCCTCGATGGAGAAGCGGAAGACCTCCTCACTGGGCGCCCCCCAGTCGATGCCACCGTCGGGCCCGGTGACAAAGCCGTCGAGTGAAACGGCCATCGAGTACGTCACACTGCGCATCGCAAGTCTCCTCGGTAAGGGGTTCGACAGTAAGACCGGCGAACCCCCGGGAACTCATCGCCACACGCGAGACGACCGCGGCACGGCGCGAAGCCCCTTGACGAGATCCGGGTGCGGTGTTCGGGGACCGGTCCCCACGCGGGTCTGACAGCGTGGCCCGGATTCTGGAGCCCGACCGGTCACCCTTCAACCACAGTGAGGCCTAGTGAGACGAATACATCGTGCGCTTCTGGTGGGGCTGTTAGCCCTCGGAGTCTCGGCTACGTACCACCCGGTCGCGTCGGCCGAGGCGGGTCCTCGATTGGAGGTCGCCGGAGTCCTGGCCAGTACCGACGACGGGAACGTGGCCGCCAACACCCTCGACAACGATCTGAGCACCCGCTGGTCCGCCGAGGGCGACGGGGTGTGGATCCGCTACGACCTCGGCTCGGCGCAGACCATCGGTTCGGCGTCGATCGCCTGGCACCAGGGCAACACCCGGAAGAACACCTTCGACGTCGAGGTCTCCGACGACGGATCGTCGTGGACGCCGGTCCTGTCGCGAAAGACCAGCAGCGGCAGCACGCTCCAGCCGCAGAACTACGACTTCGCCGACACCTCCGCGCGGTATCTGCGCATCGTCGGCCACGGCAACACCTCCAACGACTGGACCAGCATCACCGAGACGGCGCTCTTCGGGGCCGACGGCGGCAGCGGGTCCTGTGACTACCCGGCCGACGTGCTGGACCTGACGAACTGGTACATCGGGCTGCCCGTCGGCGAGGAGGAATCGCCGACCAACGTCGAACAGCCGGAACTCGCCACGTACGCGAACGACCCCTGGTTCACCGCGACTCCGGAGTGCGACGCCGTCCAGTTCCGCGCCGCCGTCAACGGGGTCACCACCAGCGGCTCCGACTACCCCCGCTCCGAGCTGCGCGAGATGACGGACTCGGGGCAGACCAAGGCGAGCTGGTCGTCGACCTCCGGCACGCACACGATGGTGATCGACCAGGCCATCACTGATCTCCCCGCGGACAAGCCGCATGTCGTCGCCGGACAGATCCACGACGCCGACGACGACGTCTCGGTCTTCCGCCTGGAAGGCAGCAAGCTCTACGTCACCTCTCCCGAGGACAGCAATCACAAGCTGGTGACGGACGACTACGAGCTGGGCGACAGGTTCGAGGCGAAGTTCGTGGTCGGCGAGGGCGAGATCAAGGCCTACTACAACGGCGTGCTGCAGACCACGCTCTCGGAGGACTTCACCGGCGGCTACTTCAAGGCGGGCGCGTACACGCAGGCCAACTGCGAACGCTCGTCGCCGTGCAGCGACGACAACTACGGCCAGGTGGAGGTCTACGGGCTGAGCGTCACGCACGACGACGACCAGGGAGCCGGGGACCCGACACAGGCGGCCGAGCGGTACGGCTGGGGCGAACCGCTGCCGATATCCGACGAGTTCGACTACACCGGCCCGGTGGACCCCGCGAAGTGGGACGTACCGTCGGGCAACGTCGGCGGCACGGAGCAGTGCTGGGAAGGGCACGCCGGAAACGGCCGCCGGTGCGGGAAGAACAGCACCGTCGCGGACGGAATCATGACCATGCGCGGCGAGGCGAACGGCGACACGGGATGGATCAGGCAGAACCGTGACACCCAGTACGCCCGCTGGGAAATCCGCTCACGCTCGCGGAACACCGGCTCCTCCGGCGGGCTCTACCATCCCCTGCACCTGATCTGGCCCACCGCCGGCGACCGGCTCAAGAACGGGGAGTACGACTGGGTCGAGTACTCGAACCCCGACGCGCAGTGCCTCTCGGCATTCCTGCACTACCCGGACAGCCCGTCGGACGAGAAGGAGTACCGCGAACTCTGCCCCGTGGACATGACGCAGTGGCACAACTTCGCGTTCGAGTGGACTCCGGAGGCGCTGGTCGGCTACGTCGACGGCGTCGAATGGTTCCGGCTGGCGGACGGTGCGAACTCCGAGCGGGGGGACATCCAGACGATGCCCCTGGGGAATCTCGTCATCCAGCTCGACAACTTCACCGGCGACAGCGGTCTGCGCCCGGCGGTGTACGAGGTCGACTGGGTCCGCACGTATCCGGTCGTGCCGGACGGGGGATCTCCGGGTGCTCCGGTCACCGTCGCGGGAGTCTCGGCCAGTACCGATGACGGCAACGTGCCCGCCAACACCCTCGACAACGATCTGGGCACCCGCTGGTCCGCCCAGGGCGACGGGGTGTGGATCCGCTACGACCTCGGCTCGGCGAAGACCGTCGGCTCGACGTCGATCGCCTGGCACCAGGGCAACACCAGGAAGAACACCTTCGACGTGGCGGTGTCCGACGACGGATCGTCCTGGAGACCGGTCCTGACACGGGAAACGAGCAGCGGGACCACGCTCCAGCCGCAGAACTACGACTTCGCCGACACCACCGCCCGGTATCTGCGCATCGTCGGCCACGGCAACACCGCCAACGACTGGACCAGCATCGCCGAGACGACGATCCACGGGGCCGACGGCGGCGGGGGCGGGGACCCGGACCCCGGCCGTACCGTCCGGGTCGCCGACTCGGACCAGTTGCGGGACGCGATGGGGGACGCGCGCGCCGGGGACCGCATCGTCCTCGCCGACGGCCAGTACACGATCGGCAAGATGAGCGGCAAGAACGGGACCGCCGACGAGCCCATCACCGTCGTCGCGGAAAACCGCGGTCAGGCCGTGGTCGACGACGGGCAGTTGGAGGTGGCCGACTCCTCCTACGTCACCTTCGAGGGTCTGAAGTGGACGAACAGTGACACGTTGAAGATCACCGGCTCGAACAACGTGCGTCTGACCCGCAACCACTTCCGGCTGACCGAGGAGTCCTCGCTGAAGTGGGTGATCATCCAGGGTGCGAACAGCCACCACAACCGGATCGATCACAACCTGTTCGAGGAAAAGCACCAACTGGGAAACTTCATCACCGTCGACGGATCCGAAACCCAGCAGTCGCAACACGACCGCATCGACCACAACCACTTCCGCGACATCGGCCCCCGTGCGACGAACGAGATGGAAGCCATCCGGGTCGGCTGGAGCGGGATCTCCCGGTCGAACGGATTCACCGTCGTCGAGTCGAACCTCTTCGAGAACTGCGACGGTGATCCGGAGATCGTTTCCGTGAAGAGCAACGACAACGTCGTCCGCTACAACACGTTCCGCACCTCGCAGGGCGTGCTGTCGCAGCGGCACGGGAACCGCGGCGCCTTCTACGGCAACTTCTTCCTCGGCGAAGGGAAGGCGGGAACCGGGGGAATCCGGATCTACGGCCAGGACCACAAGATCTACAACAACTACTTCGAGGGCCTGACCGGCACCGGCTTCGACGCCGCGCTGCAGATCGACGGCGGCGACGTCGACACCTCGGGCGCCCTGAGCGCGCACTGGCGCGTCTACCGGGCGACCGTCGTGCACAACACCTTCGTGGACAACGTGTCGAACATCGAGGTCGGCGCCAACTACGACCTCGCGCCGGTCGACTCGGTCATCGCCGGCAACGTCGTCACGGGAAGCCGGGGCAAGCTGTTCAACGAGCTGATGGCACCGGTGGACATGACCTACGCCGGCAACATCGCGTGGCCGACCGGATCGGCGACCGTCGGCGTCACCGAGCCCTCCGGCGCCGTCAGGGCGATCGACCCGCTGCTGGCCCCCGACGGGCCGGTGCACCGGATCGGCGCGGGCAGCCCGGCGATCGATGCCGGCGGCGACGACTTCGCGTTCGTGACCGACGACATGGACGGTCAGGCCCGCACCGGCGCCGCCGACGCCGGAGCCGACGAGCGGTCGTCGGCCGCCGGCACGCGAGCCCCCCTCACCGCGGCCGACGTCGGCCCCGGCTCCGCGTAGGACGCGCCACACGACCGGTGGCGGCTCCAGCCGCCACCGGTCGTGCCCGTCGTGCCGGACCCCCGCTCCGGCGCGGCCGGCCGTCCCTTCCCCCGTACTCCGAGGAGACGCACGTGAACGATCTGAACGCCCCGACGGATCACCCGCGCAAAGGCGCGTCGCTGAGACGCCTTCTGACCGCCGCGCTGTGCGCGTGCACGGCGCTCGGCTCGGTGGCCCTGCTCGGCCCGACGGCATCGGCGGCGACACTGCCCATCACCGCGGCGACCGCCAGCTCCCACGACGGCAACGTGCCGGCCAACGCGATCGACGGCGACCTGTCCACCCGGTGGTCCGGGGCCGGTGACGGGGTCTGGATCCGCTTCGACCTCGGCTCGGTCACCACCGTCGACTCGGTAGCGCTGGCCTGGTACGTCGGGGACAGCCGCAGGACGACGTTCGACGTCGAGCTCTCCCAGGACGGCTCGGCCTGGTCGACCGTGCTGTCCCGGGAAACCAGCAGCGGCACCACGCGCAGCCTGGAGACCTACGACTTCGCCGGCGGGCCCGCCCGCTACGTACGGATCGTCGGGCACGGCAACGACTCCTCCGACTCGTCCAAGTGGACGAGCATCACGGAGGCGGCCGTGTCCGGGGAGCCCGGTGGTGAGCCGCAGCCACCCGGGCAGTCCCTCGGCGTCGGCGGGGTGGCGACGCCGCCGGGTGCGGTTCTGGTGCCGGACCAGGATTCCCGGTTCGAGATCGAATCCGGCGGCACCGCCGCCGCGCCCAAGGTCTACGACTGCCAGGGCGACACGATCCGCGGCGGCGTCCTGATCGACGCCGACCACGTGGTGATACAGAACTGCCGGGTGGACGCCGAGCAGCAGTACGGCATCTACTCGGACGACAACACCGACGTGACCATCCAGAACAACGACATCAAGGGCGTCGAGGGCCCCGGCGACCTGAACGCCATCACGTTCTTCGGCAACCGTCACAAGATCCTTTACAACACCGCCGTCAACTTCGTGACCGGCGATCCGGGTGACAGCCACACCGACTTCATCCAGACGTGGGTGTCCAGCTCGCACCCCATCGCGAGCGACGACGTGCAGATCCGCGGCAACAAGGCCGTCGGCCCGGCCAACCCGGACCGGGAGGACAGCATCCCGAGCATCCACCAGTGGCTGATGGTCGAGGACTACGGCCGCGGCGGGAACTCGGGCGGCAACACCGACGGCATGAAGAACTGGATCGTCGCCGACAACGAGATGGGCGACAGCTGGAACCAGGCCGTCAAGCTGGACGGGCCGGACGACATCTCGGTCACCCGCAACGATTTCGTGGGTTCCTCGACCCGGGTCATGGAAGTCACCTCGGCCTCGACCGGCGTGAAGTTCTACAGCGACAACCGGGTCGGCCCCGACTACGGCTCGGTCGGCATGACCGTCACCCCGGGCGAAGGGCCCGCCTGACGGATCACGGCTCACGCGGCGACGCGCCCGTCCGGTCCTCCTCGGCCGCGAGGGCGGTGAGGAGGGCCAGGGGGGCCGCCGCCGACCAGGACTGGGGGGAGCAGGCGTGCGGGAAGGGGACCGGGGTGGGCTGGGCGGCGCGGGGGTAGCCGGCGACGGCTTCCGGGAGCCGGCCCGCGGTGTGGGCGGCCAGGTCGGTGAGGGCCCTCGCCAGCGTGCGGGCCTCCTCGTGGAGGCCGTAACGGGCCAGGCCCAGGGCCAGGAGCGCGTTGTCGTGCGGCCAGACGCTGCCGCGGTGGTACGCCATCGGGTGGTACGCCCCCTGCCCTGCGGCCACGGTCCGTACCCCCCAGCCCGAGAAGAAGTCAGGCTCCAGCAGCCGCCGTCCCACCCGCCTCGCCCGGTCGGGGTCCAGGAGCCCTGACCACAGCAGGTGCCCGGCGTCGGAGGCCAGCGCGTCGGCGGGGCGGCCCGTGCCGTCGAGTGCCAGGGCGGGGAAGTCCGGGCCGGAGAGCCAGAAGTCGGTGAGGAAGCGGGAGCGCAGATCGCCGGCGGCGGCGGTGAGGCGGTCGGCCAACCGCGGGTCGGCCCAGGCGGTGGCGGCGAGGCGGGCGGTGTGGGTGAGGGCCGCGTAGGCGTAGCCCTGGGGTGCGGCGGGCGCGAGGGCGCCGGTGGCGCGGGTGCCGTCGGCGGCGCAGAGGGCGCCGGGGGAGTCGCGCCAGCTCTGGTTCGCCGGGGCGGCGCCGCCGTCGTCGGCGCGGTGGCGCAGATAGCCCGAGTCGCCGAGGCCGCCGTCGCGGAACATCCACTCCACCGCGGCGCGGGCCTGCGGCTCCAGGCGGCGGGCCGGCTTGTCGTCGCCGGTGTGCTCGGTGAGCGCCCCGAGAAGGACGAGGAACAGCGGGGTGGTGTCCACGGCCCCGTAGTAGCGCCCGTACGGCACCTGCCCGAAGTGGGCCAACTCGCCGTGGCGCACCTCGTGCACGATCTTCCCCGGTTCGCCGTCCGCGTCGCCGGCCTGCGTCGCGGCGAGCGCGAGGAGCGTGGCCCGGGCGAGCGCGGGGCGGTGGCGCAGGGCGAACAGCGACGTCACGAGCGCGTGCCGGCCCACTATGGCGAGGAACCACGGCACCCCGGCCGCCGGCACCTCCACCTCCTCACCGCCGGGTCCTGCGGCGGGGATGAGCAGCCCGTCGAGGTCGGCGAGGCCCTGCTCGGCGGCTATGGTGAGGCCGGGCCAGGGGGCGGCTTCCGTGCGGGGCGGGATCGAGCGGGTGCCCGGCCGGTGCGTTGCGGCCGTGGCGGCCGTACGGGCCGCGCGGACCGGCGCGTGTGCGGCCTCCGCTGCCGGGGCCGGGATACCGGCGCCGGTGGCCGCCCGGAGGGCCGGCGGCTGCGCGGCCCCGTCCTTCGCCGCCGTTCCCGCCGTCCCCGTCCTCGTCGTCCCTGCCTCCGCCGCCGGTCCCGCTCCCGGTGCGGCTGCGGCACGGAGTGTCAGTTCCATGGTCTCGTATGGCTCCAGCTTCAGGTGCCACACCAGGCGTCGTGCGCCACTCCCCGTCTCCTCCACCGCGTCCGGCGGCGGGTCCGCGGTGATCGTCGTACGGGCCTGCCAGCCGCCGCGGCGGTAGCGGAACTCCACCCCCGCGGGCAGCACCTCCCGGGCCCGTACCGCGTGCGGTTTGCCGTAGACGCGGTGGTCGGCTCGTAACTCGAACTGGTCCGCGAAGTCCGCGTCCACCGTCAGCGCGAGCCACAGCTTCTCCGGCTCCGCGCGGTTGCAGGTCACGCGCAGGACGTCGACCAGCGCGCCGCCCTCGACGCGCTGCTCGCGGAAGACCGTGTGCGGCGGCGGCTCGTCGCGGCCCGTGGGGGGTACGAGGACGGCCCCGGCCGGCTCGGCGACCAGCAGGGTCGGGACCGCGCCGTCCACCGTCAGCTGCCAGCGGCTCAGGTGCCGGGTGTCCCCCAGGAAGAAGCCGTCCGGCTGCGTTCCCCTGGTGCCGGTGATGTCCCCGGCGTGGGTCACCGCGGCGAACGCTCCGCCGTGGAAGAGAAGCCGGTGTTCCGCCACGCTCATGCGAGCGCCTCCCTCAGCGAGGTCCGCGTCATTACGTCTGGTTGGCACGCAAAACTAGCGCGCTGCTGTCGGGTCGACAAGCAGAACCGGGGGCGCATGCACGCACGTTGCGGGAGCATGGCCCGCCTGCCTCCCGCTCCGCCGGAGGCGTCCCGCGCTTCGAGCCGCCCCGGTGTCCACATCGTGAGATTTCCCGCGCCCGATCGCGTGATTCTCCCCACGTCTGATAAGGCTTTCGCTCAAATGAGCGCTCACATGTGGACGTTATCTCTCGTATGCGCGGCACTGAGTGCCATCCGCATGCCTTCACGCCTCGAAGCCACCACTGCGTCCCGTCACGCGGATGACCCTTCCCGGCTTGCCGATGCCCGCCCGTCCGGGATCGTCGTTAAAAGAAGTGAAGAAGGGGCGCGGCTCCCGGTCGCCTACAGGATCCCAGGTGTGAGGGCCGAACCCCCTCGTGATCGTCAACGCCTCATCCCCGGGAGCCTTCGATCTGGGTATGTTCCTCGCCGTCAGGGCAGCTCCCCGCCAGGGGTCCCACACGAGGAGTCGATCCCGTGCCGGAAACGAAGCCGGATAAGAAGAAGGCAGCGAAGAGGTCCCCGGGGAAAGGGGCCGCCTCCGCCAAGGCCGCGGTCAAGTTCGTCTACGACTTCCACGAGGGCAACAAGGACCTCAAGGACCTCCTCGGCGGCAAAGGCGCCAACCTCGCCGAGATGACCAACCTCGGCCTGCCCGTCCCGCCGGGCTTCACCATCACCACCGACGCCTGCAAGGTCTACCTCGCCGGCGGCGCCGAGCCCCCGGCCCTGCGCGACGAGGTCAGCGCCCACCTCGACGCCCTCGAACGGCGCATGGGCAAGAAGCTCGGCCAGGCCGACGACCCGCTGCTGGTCTCCGTACGCTCTGGCGCCAAGTTCTCCATGCCCGGCATGATGGACACCGTCCTCAACATCGGCCTCTCCGACGCCTGCCTGCCGGGACTCGCCGCCCAGGCCGGCGACGAGCGGTTCGCCTGGGACTCCTACCGCCGTCTCATCCAGATGTTCGGCAACACCGTGCAGGGCATCGACGGCGAGCTGTTCGAGAGCGCCTTCGAGGACGCCCGGCGCGCCAAGGGCGTCGCCACCGACGTCGAGCTGGACGCCGCCGACCTCGAAGCCCTCGTCGGCACGTTCAAGGACATCGTCGCCCGGGAGACCGGCCGGCCCTTCCCGCAGGACCCGCGCGAGCAGATGGACCTGGCCGTACGGGCCGTCTTCGAGAGCTGGAACGGCGAGCGCGCCAAGCTCTACCGCCGCCAGGAGCGCATCGCCGGCGACCTCGGCACCGCCGTCAACATCTGCTCCATGGTCTTCGGCAACCTCGGCCGCGACTCCGGCACCGGCGTCGCCTTCACCCGCGACCCCGCCAGCGGCCAGCAGGGCGTCTACGGCGACTACCTGCAGAACGCGCAGGGCGAGGACGTCGTCGCCGGCATCCGCAACACCGTGCCGCTCGCCAAGCTCCAGGACCTCGACGAGAAGTCCTACGACGAGCTGATGCGGATCATGGAGACGCTGGAGACGCACTACCGCGACCTGTGCGACATCGAGTTCACCATCGAGCGCGGCAAGCTGTGGATGCTGCAGACGCGGGTCGGCAAGCGCACCGCGGCGGCGGCGTTCCGTATCGCCGTGCAGCTCGTCGACCAGGGGCTGATCACCGAGGCCGAGGCGCTGCAGCGCGTCACCGGGGCGCAGTTGGCGCAGCTCATGTTCCCGAGGTTCGACAACGGCCACAAGGGCGACCTGCTCGCCCGCGGCATCGCCGCCTCGCCGGGCGCCGCCGTCGGCAAGGCGGTCTTCGACTCCTACACGGCCGTGAAGTGGTCGCGCTCCGGCGAGAAGGTCATCCTCATCCGCCGCGAGACCAACCCCGACGACCTCGACGGCATGATCGCCGCCGAGGGCATCCTCACCTCCCGCGGCGGCAAGACCTCGCACGCGGCCGTCGTCGCCCGCGGCATGGGCAAGACGTGCGTGTGCGGCGCGGAGGCGCTGGAGGTCGACACCAAGCGGCGGCAACTGACCGCGCCCGGCGGCGAGGTCATCGACGAGGGCGACGTCGTGTCCATCGACGGCTCCAGCGGCAAGGTCTACCGCGGCCGGGTGCCGGTCGTGCCGTCGCCGGTCGTGGAGTACTTCGAGGGCCGCATGCACGCCGGCGCCGAGGACGCCGACGAACTCGTCGTCGCCGTGCACCGCCTCATGTCGTACGCCGACCGCATCCGCCGGCTGCGTGTCCGGGCCAACGCCGACAACTTCGACGACGCCGCCCGCGCCCGCCGCTTCGGCGCGCAGGGCATCGGGCTGTGCCGCACCGAGCACATGTTCCTCGGCGAGCGGCGCGAGCTGGTCGAGCGGCTGATCCTCGCCGACACCGAGGACGAGCGGGACGCGGCGCTGAAGGAGCTGCTGCCGCACCAGCAGCGGGACTTCGTGCAGCTCTTCGAGGTGATGGACGGCCTGCCGGTCACGGTGCGGCTGCTGGACCCGCCGCTGCACGAGTTCCTGCCGGACATCACGGAGCTGTCGGTGCGGGTCGCGCTCGCCGAGTCGCGCAAGGACCACAACGAGAACGACCTGCGGCTGCTCCAGGCCGTCCACCGGCTGCACGAGCAGAACCCGATGCTGGGCCTGCGCGGCGTGCGCCTCGGGCTGGTGATCCCGGGGCTGTTCACGATGCAGGTACGGGCCATCGCGGAGGCGGCGGCGCAGCGTCTGGAGGCCAAGGGCGACCCGCGGGCGGAGATCATGATTCCGCTGGTGGGCACGGTGCAGGAGCTGGAGCTGGTACGCGACGAGGCCGAAGCCGTCATCGCCGAGGTGGAGGCCTCGCGGGGCGTGGAGCTGAAGCTGTCGCTGGGCACGATGATCGAGCTGCCGCGGGCGGCGCTGACGGCGGGCCAGATCGCGGAGTCGGCGGACTTCTTCTCCTTCGGCACCAACGACCTGACGCAGACCGTCTGGGGCTTCTCGCGCGACGACGTGGAGGCGAGCTTCTTCACCGCGTACCTGGAGAAGGGCATCTTCGGCGTCTCCCCGTTCGAGACGATCGACAAGGACGGCGTCGGCGCGCTGGTCCGCGACGCGGCGAAGGCGGGCCGGGCGACGCGTCCCGACCTGAAGCTGGGCGTGTGCGGGGAGCACGGCGGCGACCCGGAGTCGGTGCACTTCTTCCACGACGTGGGTCTTGACTACGTCTCGTGCAGCCCGTTCCGCATCCCGGTGGCCCGGCTGGAGGCGGCGCGGGCGGCGGCGAACGGGGCGGCACAGCACGGGACCTCCCCGAACGGCAAGCCTGCCCGCGGCGCCAAGAGCGGCGGGAAGGCGTAACCGGCCGTCCGAACCCCCGGCCACCGTCGGCGTTGCCCTGACCCTCACCCGACGGCAGACCGGTTCCCAGAGGGGCGGCGCCCGTGCGGGGGCGCCGCCCCTCGCACCGGGCCTTCCGGCGGCCGGTCAGGCGAGCCAGTCGCGGTAGCGGGTCGGGGCGATGCGGGCGTCCGCCGGCGCGAGGAGGGCGTCGCCGGGGGCCAGGGCGAACATGCCGGCGGTCTCGTCGGTGACGACGGCGCGGCCGTCGGGGCGGGCGTCCAGGGTGATCCGGCCCAGCTCGTCGAGGGGGAAGACGTCCGGACCTGCGATGTTCAGCGTGCCGTTCAGGGGAGCGCCCGCGGCGACGCCGGCGACCGCGTCGGAGACGTCCTGGGCGGCGATCGGCTGGACCGGGGTGGCCGGGAGGCGGACGGTGTCGCCCTCGGTGGTCATGCCCAAGGTCGGCTGCACGAACTCCATGAACTGGGTGGCGCGGACGACGGAGTACGGGACCGGGCCGGCCCTGAGGATCTCCTCCTGGAGGGCCTTGGCCCGGTAGTAGCCCAGGTCGGGCACCAGGTCGACGCCGACGATCGACAGGATGACGGCGTGCCCCACCCCGGCGTCCCGGCTCGCGGCCAGGATGTTGTCCATCGAGGTCCGGAAGAACGCCTGGGAGGCGTCGTCGAACGTCGGGGAGTTCGTCAGGTTGACGACGACGTCGGCGCCGGCCAGCGCTTCCGCCAGCCCCTCGCCGGTGATCACGTCCACGCCCGTGGACGGCGCGTGCGGCACGGCCTCGTGTCCGGCGGCGTCGAGCTTCTTCACGACCTGCGACCCGATCAGGCCGGTACCGCCGATGACTGCGATCTTCATGGGCCACCTTCCGTCGACCATGCGACAGCCCGCCCGGAGCGGTCGCGCGCACGGGCCCCGCGGCCCCGCGGCCCCGCGGCCCCGCGAAAAGGACACCCCCGATCACCGTATACGCGGCGGATTCCGCCCGCCTGTCGAGCGGGACGGCGCCGCTCACCGCACGGTCGGCGCCCGTGCGGGGGCGCCGGCCCTCGCCGTTGGTGTCGGGCGCACACGGGTTCGTTACGCTGTCGCTCGCGCTAACGGGGCCGCGGGTGGCGGGTCCGGGACCAGGCGAGGTGGTCGGAAGACCGCCGGGGGGTGAGGGGGACCATGTCCCGACCGGACGAGCCGGCCGTGCCGCGTGCCCGTGCGGGGGAGGCGGGATGGCCCACGGCCGCGCCGCCGCATCTGCCGCTGGGGGCCGGCGACCCCGCCGTGGCCGGTCCCTACCGGCTGGAGGCCGTGCTCGGCGCGGGCGGCATGGGCCGCGTGTATCTGGGGCGTACGCCGGCGGGCAGCGCCGTGGCGGTCAAGCTCGTCCACCGCGAGTACGCGGGCGACGCGGCGTTCCGCACCCGCTTCGCGCAGGAAGTCGCCGCCGCCCGGCGGGTGCAGGGCCTCTACACCGTGCCCGTGGTCGACGCCGACCTCCAGGCGGACGAGCCCTGGCTCGCCACCGCGTACGTGCCCGGGCCCTCCCTCCAGCACGCCGTCGCCGCGAGCGGGCCGCTGCCGGCCGACGCGGCGCTGGCGCTGATCGCCAGGGTGGCCGAGGCGCTGCAGTCCATCCACGCCGCCGACGTCGTCCACCGCGACCTCAAGCCCTCCAACATCCTGCTGACCGCCGACGGGCCCAAGGTCATCGACTTCGGCATCGCGCGGGCCGCGGACGTCACCGCCGTGACCGCCACCGGCGTCCGCACCGGCACGCCCGCCTACATGGCGCCGGAGTACATCCGGGGGCAGACCGTCACCGAGGCCGGCGACATCTTCGCCCTCGGCGGCGTCGCCCACTTCGCCGCCACCGGCGGGCACGCCTTCGGCGGCGGTACGGACCACGGCGTGGTCTACCGGGTCCTGGAGCAGGAGCCCGACCTCGACGGCAGTCCCGAGCCGGTACGGGCCGTCGCCGCGGCCTGTCTGGCGAAGGACCCGGAGCGGCGGCCGACGCCCGCCGAGGTCATCGAGATGTGCCGCCGGGCGGCGGGCGACGGTCAAGGAGACGGAGAGGGGGCCGGTCGCGGGCGTGCGGCGACCGTCGTCGACGTGCCGCACCCCCGTACCGCGCCGAACGCCACCGCGCCCGACGCCACCGTGCCGGGTGCCCCGGACGCGCACGGCCCGGCGCCCGCCGCCCCGGACCCGGACGCCCTGACCCGGACCGCCACCGCGGCCCCGCCCGTGCCCCCGCCCCCGGACCCCGGCACCCGTACCGGCCCCGTGTCCCTGGCCCTGCTGCTCGGCGGGGCCGGCGCCGTCATCCTCATCGTCGTCCTGGTCGCCGTCCTCCTGCCCTCGTCCGGCTCCGACAAGCGGCAGCAGCCGAGTTCGCCGTACAAGACGTACGAGCCCACCGGCAGCCTCGCCTTCCCCGCCCGCGCCCCGGGCCCCGCCGGCATCGACTTCAGCCCCGACGGCAAGACGCTGGTCACCGGGGGTGAGGACGGCAAGATCCGGTTCTGGGACGTCGCCCGCCGCAAGCAGAGCGACGTCGTCACCCAGAAGAACACCGTCAGCAACCTCGTGCCCCCCGTGGCCGGCGTCGAGTTCAGCCCCGACGGCAAGCTGCTCGCCACCGGCACCGGCACCGGCGGGACCGGCCTGTTCGACGTGGCGGGGCGGCGGTGGCTCAACTACCTGCACATGGGCGGCGAGAACGTGGCGTTCTCCCCGGACGGCAAGCTGCTCGCGATCGGCAGCAGGACGGGCTCGGTGTACCTGTTCGACCCCGCCGAGCGCGGTGACGACGTCGCCGCGTACTTCGACCACGAGCACGAGGTCACGGCCATCGCCTTCAGCCCGGACGGCAAGACGCTGGCCTCCGTGGGCGACGACTCCGAGAACCGCGCCGGCCGGAGCGACACGACCCAGCTCTGGGACGTCGCCGGCCGCGATCCGGAGCCGTACGGCCAGGGGGACCCCGCCAGGGTCCTCAAGCAGCCGTGGAATGCGACGGCCGTGGCGTTCGGCGGCCCGGACGGCCAGACCCTCGCCGTCGGCTACCCCGACGGCGAGGTGTGGCTGTGGGACGTGAGCACCGGCCGGAAGAAGGCGACGCTGCGCAACGAGTACCTCACCACCGTCGCCGACCTGGAGTTCAGCCCCGACGGGAAGACGCTCGCCACCACCTCGGAAAGCGGCGGCGGCGTGCTGCTGTGGAACGTCGCCCGCGGCAGGCCGAGCGCGCGGCTGGTGAGCGGCGAGGAGGACGGGAAGGGCAAGGGCCTGATCGAGGAGGTGACGTTCAGCCGGGACGGGAAGCTGATCGCGGGCGCCGATCGCAAGGACCGCGCCGTACGGCTGTGGCAGAACCCCCGGTGACGGGGGCGGGGGCACGCGGGCTCAGGTGCGGAACGGGCCCGTTATCTCGTAGGTGATGCCGCCCGAGGAACTGCCCGTGGTGCCGCGCTGGCTGGAGAAGTACAGGCGCGTGCCGTCCGGGGTGAAGGCAGGGCCCGTGATCTCCGAGCCGCCCTGGCCGTCCACGCGCAGGAACGGGGTGACGACGTCGTCCGGGGTGATGAGGCAGATCTCCATGGTGCCGCCGTCCTCGGCGACGTAGAGGTCGCCGGAGCGGCTGCCGGTGACGTTGTCGACGCCGGTGAGCGGGGCGGTGCCGGAGACGAGGGAGTCGTCGTACGCCAGCTCCAGGGTCTGCGCCGCCGCGTCGTACTGCCACACGCGGCCGTCGCCCTTCGTCGTGAACCAGCAGGTGCCGCTCTCGCTCGCGTAGTGGCAGCCCTCGCCGCCGTCGAACCGCTTGGCGCCCGCCACCTGGTTCCGCGTCGCCGTGGACGCGCCGCTCGGGTCCGGCACCGGCGCCCACGTCACCGGGCCCGAGGTGCCCGAGCCCATCCGCAGCACCTCCAGGGTGCCGGCGGAGAGCGAGCCCCACGTGGTGGGCCGGAAGCGGTAGAAGCAGCCGTCCGAGACGTCCTCCGTCAGATAGACGACCTGCCGCTCGGGGTCCGCGGCGGCCGCCTCGTGCGTGAAGCGGCCCATCGCGTCGCGCCGGACCGCGGCCCTGGCGCCCCGGGGATCGGTCTCGTAGACGTAGCCGCGGTCGACCTCCTCGCACGACAGCCAGGTGTCCCACGGCGTCTTGCCGCCCGCGCAGTTCTGCCGGGTCCCCGACAGGACGCGGTACGCGCCCGCCACCTCGCCGGCGGCGGTGAAGCGGATCGAGCCGGCGCCGCCGGAGGGGGTGACCTCGGAGTTGGAGACGTAGATCCAGCCGTCGCCGTCCGCGAAGCAGGCGCCGCCGTCCGGCGCGGGGTGCCAGGTGTACGACGTACCGGCCACCTGCTGCCCGGAGCGCGCCACGACCCGGCTGGTGAAGCCCTGCGGCAGCCGGATCCCGTTCCCGTCCGCCCCGCCCGGCGCCCCGTAGGGGCCGGCCCCCGGCTGCGCGGGATCGGCCGCGGCGGATCCCCTCCACAGACTGCCGCCGAAGGCCGCCGCCGATCCGCCGACGACCGCTCCGCGCAGGAAAGAACGGCGCTCCACGACCATCCACTCCTTGAGGTGGGGGAGCCCGGGACAGCCGCCCGCGGGCCGCCTGTGCACCATAGAACTGCGAGGTTGACGGAGCGGCAACAGTCCGGTTACGCAGAGCTGACCGCCGGCCGCCATCACCGGGTGCGAGGGAGCGGGAAACGCCGCAAATGCCGCCGGTCGGACGGGCGCCCCCCTCAGCGGCGCGGTCCGCGCCCGGACGTCAGAGCGGGTCAGCCGCCCCCGTCCGTGTCCGTACCGGTGTGCCACAGGCGGAGGGCTTCGGCGTTGCGCAGACCCTCCACGGCCCGGTGGCGTTCGGCGTCGGTGAGGTCGAGGGCGCCCAGCCGGCGGCGCCGTTCGCCGACGCCCTCGGTTTCCTCCAGGGCGGTGGCCAGCTCGATCAGGGTGGCCGGCGTGCGGGCCACGTCCACGGGCGGCGCGCCGGGCCCGTGCCTGCGCAGGGCCGTGGTGAGGACCCGGAGGGCGGTGCGGTCCTCGTTCTTGAACTCGCTGAAGATCCGGGCGTTGTCGAGGGCCCTGGCCGGCCCCGTGAGGCTCAGCGGAGGCCGCGCCTATGGAGCTTTTATCGGGTCTTTATCGCCGCAGGCCGAGGGGGAGATCCGCGTCCGGCACGGTGCGGGCCGGGGTACCGGTCGGGGTGCCGAAGGCGGCGAGTTCCCCGTCGTAGCGGTGGAGGACGAGCCGCGCCAGCGCCGGGTGCGGGCCGAGCGGCGCCGCGACGGGGAGGCCGAGGGCGCGGGCGTCGGCGGCGGTGCGGTGTGCGAAGAGGCCGGGCGCCGTGAAGCAGCAGGCCACGCCGATACGGCGGCAGCCCCGGGCGGCGAGGGCACGGGCCGCCTCCGCGACGGTCGGCGCGGCGGCGGAGGCGTACGCGGGCAGCACGGGCACCCCGAGCCGGTCGGCGAGCAGCGCGGCGGTGGCCGCGGTGTCGGCCGCCGACCGGGCGGCCCGCGACCCGGCGGCGGCGAGCACGACCCCGTCGCCGCCGCGCCACCCGGCTTGCGCCAGGCGCTCGGCGAGGGCGGCGGCGAGCAGGGGATGAGGGCCGAGGGGAGCGGCGACGCGGGCGGCACCGTCGCGTTCCCCCGCCGCCCGCACCGCACCCGGAATGTCGCGCGTCACGTGGTGGCCCCGGCCGAAGAGCAGCGGCACCAGGACCGCGTCGCCCGTCAGCGTCTCCAGGGTGTCCCGCAGCAGCGGTTCGTTCAGTTCCACGTGCCCCAGCCGCACCCGCAGCCCCGGGCGCAGCGCCCGTACCGCCGCCAGCAGCGCCCGTACCGTACGCGCCGCCGCCGGATCCCGGCTCCCGTGCGCCACCGCCACCAGCGTCGGGCGTCCGCGTCCCCGGCCCGCCGCCGCAAGACCCGTGCTCAGCTCGGCGGTGATCCTGCTCATCAGCTCTGCCGCGGTCGTCATGGCGTGAGCCTGACCCACCGCCGTTGCGGCTCCGTTTCGGCATCGCGTCGCCTTGTTGACGGCTGCTCACGCCCCCACGCCCCCGGCGCTGAGGACGGCGAACCCCTCCCGTAATACCCCCGTCCACCGGGGGTGACATCCGTCCCGCACCCTCACTCCATGACCGTCGACACCCACTGCCCCTACTGCTCCCTCCAGTGCGGCATGACGCTCGCACCGGCCGCCGGCGACGGCGGGCTCGACGTACGGGAGCGCCCGGCGTTCGACGTCAACCGCGGTGCCCTGTGCGGCAAGGGCCGTACCGCGCCCGCCGTCCTCGTCTCCGCCGCCCGTCTGACCCGGCCCCTCGTACGGGCGGACCCCGACGACCCCGCCGCACCGCTGCGCCCCGCCTCCTGGCCCGAGGCGCTCGACCGCGTCGCCGCCGGGCTCGCACGGGCCCGGGAGGGGCACGGGGCGGACGCCGTGGGGGTCTTCGGCGGCGGCGGGCTGACCAACGAGAAGGCGTACGCGCTCGGCAAGTTCGCCCGCGTCGTCCTCGGCACCTCCCAGATCGACTACAACGGCCGCTTCTGCATGTCGTCCGCCGCCGCAGCGGGCAACCGCGCCTTCGGGCTCGACCGCGGCCTGCCCTTCCCTCTCGCCGACATCCCCCGCACCGGCTGCGTGATCCTCGTCGGCGCCAACCCCGCCGAGACCATGCCGCCGGCCCTGCGCTACTTCACCGAGCTGCGGGCGGGCGGCGGCACCCTCGTCGTCGTCGACCCGCGCCGCACCCGCACCGCCGAGCAGGCCGACCTGCACCTCGCCCCCCGCCCCGGCACCGACCTCGCGCTCGCCCTCGGGCTGCTGCACCTCGTGATCGCCGAAGGCCGCACCGACGACGCCTACATCGCCGCACGCACCACCGGCTGGCCCGCCGCCCGCGCCGCCGCCATGGCCCACTGGCCGGAGCTGGTCGAGCGGATCACCGGCGTGCCCGTACCGCAACTGCGCCGGGCCGTCGCGCTGTTCTGCGAGCCCGAGGCGGCCATGGTCCTCACCGCCCGCGGCCCCGAGCAGCAGGCCAAGGGCACCGACACGGTCGGCGCGTGGATCGACCTGTGCCTGGCCACCGGCCGCCCCGGCCGCCCCTACTCCGGCTACGGCTGCCTCACCGGCCAGGGCAACGGGCAGGGCGGCCGCGAACACGGCCAGAAGGCCGACCAGCTCCCCGGCTACCGGCTGCTCACCGACCCCGCCGCCCGCGCCCACGTCGCCGCCGTCTGGGGCGTCGACCCCGCCACGCTCCCGGGCCCCGGGCGCAGCGCGTACGAACTGCTCGACGCCCTCGGCGCCCCGGGGCCCGACGGGGTACGGGCGCTGCTGCTCATGGGCTCCAACCCGGTGGTCTCCGCGCCGCACGCCGCGCACGTCGAGCAGCGGCTGCGTTCGCTGGACTTCCTGGCGGTCGCGGACGTGGTGCTGTCGGAGACGGCGGCGCTCGCGGACGTCGTTATGCCCGTGGCGCAGTGGGCCGAGGAGACCGGCACGCTCACGAACCTGGAGGGCCGGGTGCTGCTGCGCCGCCGCGCCGCCGACCCGCCGCCGGGCGTACGCGGCGACCTCGACGTGCTGCGCGGCCTCGCCGAGCGGCTGGCGCCGGCGCGGGCGGCGGGGTTCCCCGTGGCGGCGGAGGAGGTCTTCGCGGAGCTGCGGCGCGCGTCGGCCGGGGGGAAGGCGGACTACTCGGGGATCACCTACGCGCGGATCGAGGCGGAGGGCGGCGTGTTCTGGCCGTGCCCGGAGGGCGGCGAGCCGGCGCCGCGGATGTTCCTCGACCGGTTCGCGACGCCGGACGGCCGGGCGCGGTTCGCGGGGGTGCAGCACCGGCCCGCGGCCGAGGAGACGGACGCGGAATACCCGGTGTGGCTGACGACGGGCCGGGTACTCGCCCAGTACCAGTCGGGCGCCCAGACGCGCCGGGTGAGCGAGCTGAACGCGGCCTCACCGGGGCCGTACGTGCAGATGCACCCGGAGCTGGCCGCCCGCGTGGGCGCCGACGAGGGCGACCCGGTCGCGGTTCTCTCCCGACGCGGCCGGGCCGTGGCGCCGGCGCGGATCACCACGGCGATCAGGCCGGACACGGTGTTCATGCCGTTCCACTGGCCGGGCGCGGGGCGGGTGAACACGGTGACGAACCCGGCCCTGGACCCGGTGTCGCGGATGCCGGAGTTCAAGGTGTGCGCGGTGCGGGTGGAGCGTGCGGGGGAGTAGCGGGGTGCGTCGCGTACGCGGCGTCAGGCCGTCGTCTCCCGCTCCACCCATGTCAGATACCCCGGGCTGCCGTGGGTCACCGGGGTGGCGATGATCTCCGGCTCGTCGTAGTCGTGCGCCTCGCGCAGGTGGGTCTCCAGCTCCGCGTAGCGCGCGGTCGTCGTCTTGAGCAGCACCTGCCACTCCCGGGTCTCCTCGACCGCGCCCTCCCAGCGGTAGATCGACGTGACCGCTGCGCTCACCTGCGCGCACGCCGCCAGCCTCGCCTCCACCGCCCCGCGGGCCAGCGTGTCGGCCTTCTCGCGGGCGTCCGTCGTCGTGAGCACTGTCAGGAAGTCCGTCATGACCACTGATCGTAGGCGAGCTTGGCGACCAGACCGACGACCGTGACGACCAGGACCCCGCGGACGAAGCCGCTGCCCCTCTTCAGCGCCATGTGCGCGCCGAGCCAGCCGCCGCCCAGGTTGAAGACCGCCAGCAGCGCGGCCAGCGACCACAGGACCGTGCCCTGGACCGAGAACATCACCAGGGCGCCGAAGTTGGTGCAGACGTTGACGATCTTGGCGGTGGCGGACGCCTGGACCAGGTTCATCCGGAGCACGGCCGTCAGCGCGAGCACCAGGAACGTGCCCGTACCCGGGCCTATCAGCCCGTCGTAGAAGCCGATGCCCAGCCCCGCGACCGCCACCGCGGCGGCGACCCGGCGCGGTGTCACCGGGCCGGTCGCGGGGGCGTCCGTGCCGAACGACGGGCGCAGCGCGACGAACACGAGCACCGCGAGCAGCACCACCATGATCACCGGCCGCAGGACGTCGCTGCTGACGCCGGCCGCGAAGAACGCCCCCAGCGCGGAGCCGGCGAGCGCCGCCGCCCCGATGCGCACGGCGAGCCGCACGTCCACGGGGGACCTGCGGGCGTACGTCACCGCCGCGGCGGAGGTGCCGACGATGGCCACGGCCTTGTTCGTACCGAGCAGATACGCGGGCTGCAGATGCGGATATCCGACGAGCAGCGCGGGCAGCAACAGCAGCCCGCCGCCGCCGACCACGGCGTCGATCCAGCCCGCGGCGGCGGCGGCGACACACAGCATGACCAGGGTCAACAGGGGTATGTCGGGCATGGTCGGGCGAGCGTAACCCCCGGCGGGGAGGCGTCCGGGAGGCGGGGTGGAACCGGGGCTCCCGGCGGCTTCGTTCACGGGGTGGGAGGGGAGTTCTTCATGGGGATTCTGTGGGGGGACCGGGCGATACGGGTGGCGTCGCGCGTACGGGAGAGGCTTCCGGACGCGTGGGCGCGGCGGTGGGCGGCGCTGCCGGGGCGCGCGGTACGGGGGCGGGGGCTGCGGTCCGCTGTGCGGCCGCGGTGGCCGCGGACCCGGGGCGGGCGGCGGCGGGCGCTGCGCGTCGCGGTGCTGGCGTGCGTCCTGGCCCTGCTGCCCTCGGCGTGGCTGTTCGTCGCCGCCGGCGACCGCGTCGTGGCCGCCGAGCGGGCGCCGCGCGCGCCGGTGGCCCTGGTCTTCGGCGCCGGGCTGTGGGGCGAGGAGCCGTCCCCGTACCTTGCGCACCGGCTCGACACCGCCGCCGAGCTGTACGCACTCGGCAAGGTCGACGCCATCCTGGTCAGCGGCGACAACAGCACTCGCGACTACAACGAGCCCACCGCCATGCGGCGCTACCTCGTCGGCCTCGGTGTCCCCGCCGACGCCGTCGTCCGCGACCACGCCGGCTTCGACACCTGGGACTCCTGCGCCCGCGCCCACCGCGTCTTCGGCGTCGACCGGGCGCTGCTCGTCAGCCAGGGCTTCCACATCCGCCGGGCGCTGGCCCTGTGCCGGGCGGCGGGCATCGACGCGTACGGGGTCGGGGTGGACGAGCCCCGGCGCGGCGCCTGGTACTACGGCGGGCTGCGGGAGATCCCCGGTGCGGTGAAGGCGGCGTACGACGCGGCGTTCACGCCGGACCCCCGCTACCTGGGCCCGCGGGAGCGGGGCGTGGACGAGGCGGTGGCCGCGGCGCGGTAGCCGGCGGGCCCGAGGGGGAGTCGGCGGGGGGATGTGGCGGCGATCGGGCCGGTGCGCGTCGGTCGCTCTCCCTCCGCGCGTGGCCGGCCGGGACGCGGACCGGTCGCGCATCGCCACGCAGGCGCGCCGCCGCGCGTCGGCCGGTCATGTACGTCTGCCGGGAGCGGAGCCCTCCCCGGGCGCCGGCCCCTCGTGACGACCGCGTGCGCGGCGCCCGGCGCTCACAGTGCCGTCCGGGGGGTGCTGAGGGCAGCGTTGCGCGGCGGAAACCGGGGGGATGCGGTGGGGTAACGGCCCCGCCCCAGGGTGGGCGTATGAACCCGTCCGTACCCGCAGCCGCAGGCCCCGCCGAGGGGCGTCGCGTCGTGATCGTCGGCGGCGGCATGGCCGGTACGCGGCTCGCCCGGCAGCTCGCCGGTGCCGGGGCGCGGGTGACGGTCGTCGGGGAGGAGCCGCACGCCCCGTACAACAGGGTGCTGCTCGCCGACGTCCTCGCCGGACACTACGCGCCGGACGTCATCCGCCTCCCCGACCTCCCCCCGGCCCCGGCGGTCGCCGCGCTGCGGGGCGTGCGCGCGGTGCGCGTCGACCGCGCCGCGCGCCGGGTGCAGTGCGACGACGGGCGGGCGGTGCCGTACGACGTACTGGTCCTGGCCACGGGCGCGGCGCCGGTGCTGCCGCCGCTGCGAGGGCTGTTCGACGGTACGGGCGGGCGGCTGCCGGCGGGGGTGCACGCCTTCCGCACGATGGACGACTGCCTCGCGCTGGCCGGCGCGGCGGCGCGCGGCACGGCGGCCGTCGTCGTGGGCGGCGGGCTGCTCGGGGTCTCGGCGGCCCGGGCGCTGGCGCTGCGGGGGGTGCGGGTGGTGCTGGCGCAGCAGGGGGAGCGCCTGATGGAACGGCACCTCGACGCGACCGCGGCCCGGCTGCTGCGGGCGCACCTGGAGGAGCTGGGCGTGGAGGTGCACACGGAGTGCCGGGTACGGGGCGTCCGCACGAGCGCGGTGCCGCCGGACCCGGGTCGTACGCCGCCGACTGCGGTCCGTGGCGCCCGTGGCGACGGCTCCGCCGCGCCCGCGGCAACGGCCCGCGCTGCCGCCGCCCCGGCGTCCGGTGCGGTGAGCCCTCCGGTCCGTTCGGCTCCCGGAGCTCCGAGCGGCACCGTCCGCTCCGTCACCGGGGTCGAACTCGCCGACGGGTACGTCCTCGACGCCCGCCTCGTCGTCCTCGCCTGCGGTGTCCGGCCCCGCGTCGGGCTCGCCAGGGCCGCCGGGCTCGACGTCGGCGCGGGCGTCGTCGTGGACGACGAACTCCGTACCTCCGATCCCGCCGTGCACGCCATCGGCGACTGTGCCGAGCACGCCCGGGTCCTCTACTGCCTCGCCGCCCCCGCTCTCGAACAGGCCGACGTCCTCGCCCGCATCCTCACCGGCGCCGGTACCCCACCACACCGCTACGCCGGCACCCGCGCCCTCACCCGCCTCACCCTCGCCGCCGCCGACACCCCCCTCGACCTCGCCGCCTTCGGCGTGACCGAGCCCGCGCCCGGCGACGACGTCGTGCATCTCGCCGACGCCACCCGCCGCGTCTACCGCAAGGTCGTCGTCCGCGCCGACCGCCTCGTCGGCGGCATCCTCCTCGGCGACCTCGGCGCGGTCGGCACCCTCGCCCGGACCTGGGAGGGCGACGCCCCGCTGCCCGCCGGTGCCCCGCTGCACCACCTGCTCACCGACCACCTCGGAGGCTCCTGACGATGTCGACGACCACCCGCACGCCGCCGGCCCCGCAGCCGCCGCAGGCGCCCCGCACCCTCGTCCTCGTCGGGCACGGCATGGTCGGGCAGCGCTTCCTCGAAGCCCTCGCCGAGCACGGCGTCACCGACACCCACCGCGTCGTCGTCTTCTGCGAAGAGCCCCGCCCCGCCTACGACCGCATGCACCTCACCTCCTACTTCTCCGGCACCACGCCCGACGGGCTCTCCGTCACCCCCGACGGATTCCTGGCCGAGCACGGCATCGAACTCCACGTCGGCGACCCCGCCGTCACCGTCGACCGCGCCGCGCGCACCGTCACCTCCGCCGCAGGACGCACCGTCACGTACGACGTGCTGGTGCTGGCCACCGGCTCGTATCCCTTCGTCCCGCCCGTCCCCGGCAAGGACGCCCGCGGCTGCTTCGTCTACCGCACCATCGAGGACGTCCTGGCCATCGAGGCGTACGCGCAGGGCGCCACCGCCGGCGTCGTCGTCGGCGGCGGGCTGCTCGGCCTCGAAGCGGCGGGGGCGCTGCGCGGGCTGGGGCTGCGGACGCACATCGTGGAGTTCGCGCCGCGGCTCATGCCCGTCCAGGTCGACGACGGCGGCGGCGCCGCGCTGCGCCGCACCATCGGTGACCTGGGGCTCGACGTGCACACCGGGGTCGCGGGGAAGGAGATCCGCACCGACGCCGCGGGCGCGGTGAGCGCGATGGAGCTGTCGGACGGCTCGGCCGTCGCCGCGGACCTCGTGGTCTTCTCCGCGGGCGTACGCCCCCGGGACCGGCTGGCCCGCGAGGCGGGCCTGGACGTCGGCGAGCGCGGCGGCGTCGCCGTGGACGAGCGGTGCCGGACCTCCGACCCCGCGGTCTTCGCCATCGGCGAGTGCGCGCAGGCCGCGGACGGCCGGGTGTACGGGCTGGTGGCACCCGGGTACGAGATGGCCGAGACCGCCGCCGCCGCGATCGCCGCCCGACGGGCGCCCGCCGCCGCCTCCAAGACCTTCACCGGCGCCGACACCTCCACCAAGCTCAAGCTCCTCGGCGTCGGCGTCGCCTCCTTCGGCGACGCCCTCGGTACCGCCGACGACTGCCTCGACGTCGTCTACTCAGACTCCCGCGCCGGCCTCTACAAGAAGCTCGTCGTCGCCCGCGACGGCACCCTCCTCGGCGGCGTCCTCGTCGGCGACACCGACGCGTACGGCATGCTCCGCCCGCTCACCGGCAGCGTGCCGCCCGTGCCGCCCGAGCAGTTGGTGCTGCCGCCGGGCGCCGGCGCCCCCGCCGCCCTCGGGCCCGCCGCGCTCCCCGACGACGCCGTCGTCTGCAACTGCCACAACGTCACCAAGGCGGCCATCCGCGGCGCCGTCGCCGACCACGACTGCACCACCGCGCGCGAGGTGGAGAAGTGCACCCGCGCGGGATCCGGCTGCGGCTCCTGCGAGAAGGTCCTCACCGCACTGGTCAACGACGAGCTGACCGCCCGCGGCGTCGCCGTCGACAAGGGCCTGTGCCGCTGCTTCGCCCACACCAGGACCGAGCTGTACGAGATCGTCCGTGTCAAGCGCATCAGCTCCTACGTCCGCCTCCTCGACGAGCACGGCCGCGAGGAGGCCCGCAGCGGCGACGGCTGCGAGGTGTGCAAGCCGGCCGTCGCGTCGATCTTCGCCTCGCTCGCGCCCGTCATCGGCGCCGCCGGCTACGTCCTCGACGGCGAACAGGGCGCCTTGCAGGACACCAACGACCACTTCCTCGCCAACCTCCAGCGCAACGGCTCGTACTCCGTCGTCCCGCGCGTGCCCGGCGGCGAGATCACCCCCGACAAGCTGATCGTGCTCGGCGAGGTGGCGCGCGACTTCGGGCTCTACACGAAGATCACCGGCGGCCAGCGCATCGACCTCTTCGGCGCCCGCGTCGACCAGCTCCCCGCCATCTGGGCCCGGCTGGTCGACGCCGGGTTCGAGTCCGGGCACGCCTACGGCAAGGCGCTGCGTACGGTCAAGTCCTGCGTGGGATCGACCTGGTGCCGCTACGGCGTGCAGGACAGCGTCCGCATGGCCATCGACCTGGAGCTGCGCTACCGCGGGCTGCGCTCCCCGCACAAGCTGAAGGCCGCGGTCTCCGGCTGCTCGCGCGAGTGCGCGGAGGCGCAGGGCAAGGACTTCGGCGTCATCGCGACCGCAGGCGGCTGGAACCTGTACGTCTGCGGCAACGGCGGCGCCACCCCGCGCCACGCCGACCTGCTCGCCCAGGACCTCTCCGACGACGAGCTGATCCGGCTCGTCGACCGGTTCCTGATGTTCTACATCCGCACCGCCGACCGGCTGGAGCGCACGTCGGTCTGGCTGGAGCGGCTGGAGGGCGGCCTCGGCCACCTGCGGGACGTCGTCGTCGCCGACTCGCTCGGGATCGGCGCCGAGCTGGAGGAGCAGATGGCCGCGCACGTCGCGCACTACCGCGACGAGTGGGCCGCCACCCTGGCCGACCCCGAACGGCTGGCGCGCTTCGTCTCGTTCGTCAACGCGCCGGGCGTGCCGGACCCCACCGTGCGGTTCGTCCCCGAGCGCGACCAGGTCAAGCCCGACCTCACCCTGCTGTCAGGCCCCGCCATCCCGGTGCGCGGGACGCTGGAAGGAGCATCCGCATGACCACGACGGGGTACGCGCCCGCGCCGACCGTGCTGCGCGTCGAGATCCGCACCGCGGCCGGCTGGCACCCGGTGTGCGACCTCGGCCTGCTCACCCACGGCCGCGGCGTCGCGGCGCTGCTGCCGGACGGCACGCAGACCGCGGTCTTCCTCGGCCGCACCGGCGACGTCTACGCGATCGGCAACCGCGACCCGTTCACCGGCGCGTACGTGTTGTCGCGGGGGCTGCTGGGGTCGGCGCCCTCGTCCCGGGGGAGCCGGCCGTTCGTGGCGTCGCCGCTGCTGAAGCAGCGGTTCGACCTGGCGACGGGGCGGTGCCTGGACGACGAGGAGGTGGCGGTGCCGGCTTACGAGGCGCGGATCGCGGAGGTGGCGGCGTAGGGAGGGTGCGGGGGCACGGTCCCGGTACGTATACCGGAGGCCCGGCCCGGTACGTACCGGGGGCGCCATCGGGTACGAACCGGGCGTCCGGCCCGTACCGCCCGAACCCCCGCGCACCGCCCCGGCTACCGTTCCGTCCATGGGGTACACCGACGCCGACCTCGAACGCTGGGCCCCCGAGCCCGACAAGCGCCCCGGCCGCACCGCCTTCCAGCGCGACCGCGCCCGGGTGCTGCACTCCGCCGCGCTGCGCCGGCTCGCGGGCAAGACCCAGGTGGTCACGCCCGGCGCCGGCGGCGACGGGGACGCCGGAGCCCTGACCTTCGCCGACGCCACGCCCCGCACCCGGCTCACGCACTCGCTGGAGTGCGCCCAGGTCGGCCGCGAGCTGGGCGCCGCACTCGGCTGCGACCCCGACCTCGTCGAGACCGCGTGCCTGGCCCACGACCTCGGCCACCCGCCGTTCGGGCACAACGGCGAGCAGGTGCTCGACGAGCTGGCCGCGCCCTGCGGCGGCTTCGAGGGCAACGCGCAGTCGCTGCGGCTGCTCACCCGGCTGGAGCCCAAGCGGTTCACCGACGACGGCCGGTCCGTCGGGCTGAACCTCACCCGGGCGGCCCTGGACGCCGCCACCAAATACCCCTGGCCGCGCGGCGGCCACCCGGCGGGCCCGGACGCGGTGAAGTTCGGCGTGTACCCCGACGACGTGCCCGTCTTCGACTGGCTGCGCGCGGGCGCGCCGGGCGGGCCCGCGGGCCGCACCTGCTTCGAGGCACAGGTCATGGACTGGTCCGACGACGTGGCGTACTCCGTGCACGACGTCGAGGACGGCCTGCACGCCGGCCACTTCGACCCCGCGGTGCTGCTCGCCGGGCCCGAACGCGCCGAGGTCTTCGCCGTCGCCGCCGGGCGGTACGCCCCGGGCACGGACGCCGCGGAACTCGCCGAGGCGCTCGACCGGCTGCTCGCCCAGGAGTGGTGGCCGCACGGCTACGACGGCACCGCCGCCGCGCAGGCCCGCCTCAAGGACGCCACCAGCCAGCTCATCGGCCGCTTCTGCCTCGCCGCCGAGGGCGCCACGCGGGCCGCGTACGGCACCGGGCCGCTGTGGCGCTACGCCGCCGAGCTGATCGTGCCGCCGGCGGAGCGGCTGGAGTGCGCGGTGCTCAAGGCGGTCGCGGACCGGTTCGTGATGCAGCGTCCCGACCAGGCGCGGCTGCGCGCGGACCAGCGGGTGGTGCTGGGGGAGCTGGCCCAGGCGCTGACGGCGGGGGCGCCGGCGGGCCTGGACCCGCAGTTCCGGGCGCTCCACGAAGAGGCGGCGGACGACGCGGGGCGGCTGCGGGCGGTGGTGGACCAGATCGCGGCGCTGACGGATGCGGCGGCGCGGCGGCTGCACGCGCGGCTGACGGGGTAGGGCCGGGGAGCCGTACGGAGACGGCGGCACACGCCGTACGGGAACGGCCGCGCGCGTCCTGCACGCGACGGCCGCGCACGTCGTTGCGGACCGGCGGCGGGCACCGGCGCGCGCCGTACGAAGCAGCAGCCCACCCCCCGTGCCACGACCGCCGCCGGGGTGAACGGCGAGATCCGGCCACCGGCGCGTCGTCGGGCGCGGGGGCGGGCGGGGGGCCGGGAGCGCCCCCGGTCGCGCACCGGGGTCCCGCCCCGCCCCCGTGCCCGCCCATCACCGCCCCCACCAGCCCGTTCTCCCACCACCCGCCCCGGCACCGCCGCTGCCGCGAGAGCGCGGTGCGTCCCGTCCGTCCCCACCCGCACCCCGCCCGGCCACGCAGCCCTGGCGCGCCTCCCCCTTCCGCCCCCACGCCTCGGTGCGGGAGGCTCGCGGTGTCGGCAACGCAGCCGAGGACACGGCAAAATGGATGGTCGGGGCCAGGGAGCTAGGAGGCGTGAAGTGGTCGACGCAGATCAGACGTTCGTCATCGTCGGTGGAGGACTGGCCGGTGCGAAAGCAGCAGAGACGCTGCGATCGGAAGGGTTCACCGGCCGGGTCATCCTCATCGGCGACGAGCGCGACCACCCGTACGAGCGACCGCCGCTGTCCAAGGGCTACCTCCTCGGCAAGGAAGAGCGCGACAGCGTCTTCGCGCAGCCGTCCGGCTGGTACGCGGAGGCGGAGGTCGAGCTGCACCTCGGCCAGACCGTCACCGCGCTGGACCGTGCCGCGAAGACCGTGACCCTCGGCGACGGCACCCGGGTGCACTACGACAAGCTGCTCCTGGCCACCGGCGCCGAGCCGCGCCGGCTCGACATCCCCGGCACCGACCTCGCCGGCGTCCACCACCTGCGCCGCCTCGCCCACGCCGAACTGCTGCGCGGCGTCCTCGCCGCCCTCGGCCGGGACAACGGCCAGCTCGTCATCGCCGGCGCCGGCTGGATCGGCCTGGAGGTCGCCGCGGCGGCGCGCACGTACGGGGCGGAGGTCACCATCGTCGAGCCGTCGCCCACGCCGCTGCACGGGGTGCTCGGCCCGGAGATCGGCCAGGTCTTCGTCGACCTGCACAGCGAGCACGGCGTGAAGTTCCACTTCGGCGCCCGGCTCACGGCGATCACCGGCAAGGACGGCATGGTGCTGGCCGCGCTCACCGACGACGGCGAGGAGCACCCGGCGCACGACGTGCTGGCCGCCATCGGCGCCGCCCCGCGCACCGCGCTCGCCGAGGCCGCCGGGCTCGACGTCGCGCCACGCGAAGAGGGCGGCGGCATCGCCACCGACGCCTCGCTGCGCACCTCCGACCCGGACGTCTACGCCACCGGCGACGTCGCCTCCTTCCCTCACCCCGCCGCTGTCTCCCACGCCGCCGGCGGCGCCCGGCTGCGGGTCGAGCACTGGGCGAACGCGCGGGGCGGCGGCCCGGCCGCGGCCCGCGCCATGCTCGGGCAGGACGTGACGTACGACCGGCTGCCGTACTTCTTCTCCGACCAGTACGACATGGGCCTGGAGTACTCGGGGTACGCGCCGCCCGGGTCGTACGACCAGGTGGTGTGCCGCGGGGACGTGGGACGGCGGGAGTTCATCGCCTTCTGGCTCAAGGAGGGCCGGGTACTCGCGGGCATGAACATGAACGTGTGGGACGTCACCGAGGGCATCCAGAACGTGATCCGCTCCGGCGCGCAGGTCGACGCGGAGCGCCTGGCCGACCCGGCGGTGCCGCTGGGGGACCTGATCGCGTAGGGAGCCGCGCCGGGCCCGCGACCGCCGAGCCGGCGGCCGCGGGCCCTTCGGCGCGTACGGCGGGTCCTTCGCCGTACGGGCAGTCCCCGCCCGGCGCGGGAGCCCGCCGGGCCGGGCCTGTCCTCGGCGCATGGCGATCCGCACCGCCCGGGTCGACGTCGCCGAGATCCCCGCACTGCGCCACTCCGTGCTGCTGCCCCAACGCCCGCCCGCCGAGGCGGAGTTCGCGGAGGACACCGCGCCCGGCGCCTTCCACCTCGCGGCGTACGACGCGCAGGGCGCGCTCGCGGCCTGCGTCTCCTTCTGCCCCGCACTCCTTCCCGGCGACGACACCCCCGCCTACCGCTTCCGCGGCATGGCCAGCGCTCCCGCAGCCCGCGGGCAGGGCTACGGCGTCGCCGTGCTCGCCGCGGGCCTCACCGAGTCGGCGGCCCGCGACGCGCACCTGGTCTGGTGCAACGCCCGTACGTCGGCGGCCGGGTTCTACCTCAGGCACGGCTTCGAGGTGCGCGGCGCGGAGTTCGTCATCGAGGGCGTGGGCGCGCACGTCGTGATGACCGCCAAGCTCACACCCGGCGGCTGACCTGGCCCGGCCGCTACTACCAGCGGCTACTCCCGCGGGAGTAGCGGCCGGGCCGGATCGCCCCGGGCAGTAGCGCCGGTCTCGGTCGCGCGAGCGAGGACACCGGGGCGGGCTGCCGGGACGCTGGATACGTACCAGCACAGGACCAGCAGTCGCCCCGAACGGGTGGGGGAGGTGAACGGAAGCGGCGGCGCGTCCGCCGCCTGTGCGGGCCCGCTCCCCCCGGCCGGGTCCGCGACGGGCGGCGGCCCGCGGCCGTCGCGGTGCTCAACCCACCAGCCTGCGGGCTCCGGTTCCCCCGGCCGGAACCCGCGGTCCCCGCCCCGCCGGGCGGCGCCCCCCAAGGGCCGCCCGGCGGGGCTTCCACCGTCGCCCCGGGCCTCCCCGCGACGACACGACCGGGCCGTCCGGGTGAGGAAGAACCGCATGCCGTCACCGTTTTCGGTACAGAGGCGGTTCGTGATGCCCCTCCGCAGGGACATGGCGCTCGCGGTGGCCGTGGCGGCGATGTCGGCGGGGCTCGCGCTCCTGGCGGACGTCGAGGAGGGCGCCCACCGGCCGGACGCGGTGGGCTGGGTGCTGCTGATCGCCACCTGCGGCGCGCTGGCGTGGCGGCGGCCGGCGCCGATGCAGACCTTCGCGGCGGTGATCGCCCTGCAACTCCCGTACCACGCACTGCAGAACGTCCACCATGCGCCGGTGCCCGCCACCGTCGTCGTCGTCTACTCCCTCGCCTTCGCCGGGCCCCGGCTGCGGACCGCGCTGGTCGTGGGCGGGCTGCTCGCCGCGCTGATGGGGCTGCTGACGACGGTCGACATGAGCCGCGCCATGGACATGCTGCGGATCTCCGGCTGGATCATCGCCGTCGCCCTCTTCGGCGAGGCCGCGCGGGTGCACCGCAACTACCTCTCCGCGATCGTCGAACGGGCCGAACGGGCCGAACGCACCCGGGAGGAGACCGCCGCCAGGCGCGTCGTCGAAGAGCGGCTGCGCATCGCCCGCGACCTGCACGACCTGCTGGCGCACAGCATCACGCTGATCGGCGTGCAGACCTCCGTCGCCGCCCATCTCCTCGTCTCCGACCCGGACCGGCTCGACCGCAAGGCCGTCGCCGAGGCGCTGGACGGGATCGCCGGCACCTGCCGGCACGCCCGCGCGGAGCTGCGTACGACGCTGCAGGTCCTGCGCGCCGGCGACGGCGGCACGGACGCCACCGGGCCGCTGCCGGGGCTCGCGGGACTCGACGGGCTGGCCGAGGCGGCGCAGTCGGCGGGCGCGCAGGTGCAGTTGGTGGTGGCGGCGGAGCGGGAGGTGCCGCAGGCGGTGGGGGCGGCCGCGTACCGGATCGTGCAGCAGTCGCTGACGAACGCCGTACAGCATGCGGGGCCCGGCGTGCGGGTGCTGGTCGAGGTGCGTTACGACGAGGGGGCGGAGGCGCTGTCGGTCTCCGTCACCGACGAAGGACCGGCCCGCCGCAGCACGGAGCCGCTGCCGGCGGCGGGCCCGCAGCGCGAGGGCTACGGCATCGCCGGCATGCGCGAACGCGCCCGCAGCGTGGGCGGGTTGCTGAACGCGGGCGCCCGGCCGCACGCGCCCGGCTTCGCGGTGGCCGCCGTGCTGCCCTGCGGCCGGGAAGCCGGCACGTGAGCTGGCGCCCGGGTGCCGCCGCCCCGGCGTCGAGCCGGCCCCCGTGCCCGTACGCTGAGTCACCACCCCTATGACGTGCTGTCACTCGTACGCTGTGCGGGGCAGTCGGTCCGAGAAGGAGGAGCGGATGGAGAGACAGGAACGAGTCCCGGCTCCGGCCGACTGGGATCTCGCCCCCGGCAGGGCGGTGAGCGGCAGGCAGCAGGCAGCGCTGACCGCGGCACAGGAACTGCTGCTCGACGGCGGCTGGTCGGCGGTGACCCACCTCGCGGTCGCCGGCCGCAGCGGCGTCGGCCGCACCACCCTTTACCGCTACTGGCCGAACTCCGCCATCCTGATCCGCGAGGTGCTCGCCCAGATCTTCGGGGTCGAGCACGCCGTGCCGACCGGGCGGCTCCGGGACGACCTGATCGCGGAGCTGCAGACGGTACGGACCATGCTGCAGGACCCGACGCGCGATCGCGCGCTGCGGCTGCTCATCGACCGGCCGCCCGTCGACCCCGCGTCCGCCAAGGTGCTCGACTCGTGCCGGGAGAAGGGCTCGGAGGTGGTGCGGGAGATCCTCAGCCGGGCGGCCGCCGAGGGGCGGTTCACCGACTCCTTCGACCTGGACGAGGGGGTCGAGCGGCTGCTGGGCCCGGTCATCTTCCGGCGGCTGTACGCAGGGGAGGACTTCCCCGCCGCGGAGGTGCCCGTGCTCGTGGACGCCTACCTGCGGGTGAGCCTCCGCCGATCCGCCGCCGCCTGACGGGGGCCTGCTCTTCCACCGATCCTTCAGCGGTTCTGGATGTGCGGGGCGCACGCTGGTCACGCCATTCGGGGAAAAGAGACGCACCGGAGAGAGGCGACGTTGTTGGTGCTCTCGGGGGACCACCTGATCGACGCTGCCAAGGGGGCAATCTGGTGAGCATTCTCGTGGAACTTACCCGCTGCACGGTACCGGGCGAGTGGTCCGGCGACCTCGATCACGACGGAGCCCCCGCGCTCCACGACACCCTGATCGGCCGGGAGCAGGAGATCGCCGACCTCCGGGCCAGGCTCACGGCCCCGGGCTGCCGGCTGCTCACGGTCACCGGTCTGGCGGGCGTGGGCAAGAGCGCCCTCGTCCGCGCCGCGCTGGCGGACCGTACGGGCACGGACCCCGTCGCCGCGGTGAGCGTGGAACTGGCCGCCGCCGCCGACGCGGACGGCGTCTGGGCCCGGGTCGCGGCGGCACTCGGCCGGCCGTCGGACGGCGACGCCCGGGAGGCGGCCTGGACGGCGCTCGTCGACCGCGCCGCCGACCGCGAGCTGCTGCTCGTCCTCGACAACGGCGACCTGGCCGCCCCCGCCGTCGCGGGGGACATCGCCGCGCTGCTGCGGCGCATCCCCAGGCTGTGCGTGGTGTTCACCAGCCGGGTCGCGCTCGACATCCACGCCGAGCGGATCTTCCCGCTCGGCCCGCTGGCCACCGGCGCGGCCGGCGCGGCAGGCCCGTCCGCGGGCTCCGACGCGGCGCGGCTGTTCGACGCCCGCCTCCAGCCGCACTACCGCTGGGCGGCCACGTCCGCCGCGGACCGCGACAGCATCGCGGAGATCTGCGCGCTCCTGGAGGGCGTGCCGCTGGCGGTGGAGGAGGCCGCGCGCTCGGTCGGCGCCCTCAGCCCGCGCAGCATGCTCCAGCGCCTGCGCGACGGGGAACAGCTCTACAGCAGGCGGCTGGTGGACGTCCCCTCCCGGCACGGCTCGATGAACGCCGCGCTCTCCTGGGGCGACGGGGCGCTCACCGCAGGCGAGCTGCAACTGCTGCGCCGCCTCTCGGTCTGCGAGGCCGCGTTCGACCTGGCCGTGGCCCAGCAGGTCGCGGGCCTCAACTGGGCGGAGACCGTGCGGGGCCTGGACGCGCTCGTCCGCAAGAGCCTGCTGCACAGCGTCAAACGCGAGGGTGCGGAGCCGGAGTTCCGGATGTTCCGCGCCACCCGCCACTACTACCGCGCGCGGCTGGCCGCGGACCCCGCGGACCTGGCGGCCACCCGGGCGCGGCACGCCGCGCACACGCTGGAGTTCGCGCTCCAGGCCCGGCAGGGGCTGCGGATGCCGCAGGAGCGCGGGTACTGGCTGGAACTGGTCGCCGAGCGCACGCCCGACCTGTGCGCGATCGCCCGGCTGAACCAGGAGGCCGGCGACCACTCGTCCGTCGCCCGGATGCTGCTGGCGCTGGAGGAGGCGTGGACCGTACACGACCTCCTCGGCGTCGTCGGCGCGCTGCTCGACGGCTCCCTCCCGGCGCTCAAGGGCGCCGAGGCGGCCGAGGCCACGGAGGCCGCCGCCCGCTGGGCGCTGACGGAAGGCGACTGGGCGCGCGCCGAGGTGTACGTCGAAAGCCTCGGCCGCGGCCGTGACGCCACCGCCCGGGCCGCGGCGCTCCGCGCCGAACTGCTGCTCGGCCGCGGCGACGCCGCCGGCGCCCTCCAGCAGGCCGAGTGCGCCCTCGCCGGCAAGCGCCCCCCGGGCAACGCCGTCACCGCCGCCCGCGCACTGCGCACCCTCGCCGCCGCGCGTACCGCCGTCGGCCGGCGGCAGCCGGAAGAGCCGCTGGTGAAGGCGGCGCGCGGGCTGCTGGACCTCGGCGAGCCGCGGCACGCGGCGCTGACGCTGGCCGCGCTGGCACGGGCGCAGCGCGGCGACGTCCGGGCCCGGGCGGGCGCCGGGGAGGCGGTGGAGCTGCTGCTCGCGCACGCCGCTCCGGTACGGGACGTCCACGCGGTGCTGACCGCCGCGGCCGGGACGGTGCCCGCCGGCGGCGAGGCGCACCGGCGGCTGTGTGCGCTGGCGGACCGGCTCCCGCCGCTGGGCGACGACGTGCCCCCGGGCGCACCGGAGCCGGCCGCCGCCGACCCCAGGGGCGTGCTCCTCACCGCGCGCACCGTCCTGGCGGAAGCCGTGCGGGAGGAGGCCGAGGCCGCCCCCGCGGGCGGACTGGAGCGGCTGACGCACCGCCAGCTCCAGGTGGCCGAGCTGGTGGCCGAGGGGATGACGAACCGGCAGATCGCCCGCGCGCTGGAACTGTCCGAGTGGACGGTGGTCAACCACCTGCGGCAGGTCATGCAACGGCTCGACTGCCCGTCCCGGGTGCATGTGGCGCGCATCGTGCAGGGTCGCGCCGCCGCCCGGCTCCCGGGCTGAACTCCCCACCACCCACCCGCAGGCAGCGGGTCCGTCCGGACCTACCGAGATGCCCCTTCACACCGGACGGGCCCGCCTCACCTCCGCGCCCGGCAGCCCGGGCGTGCCGAGCCGTACGACGCAGACCGCCGGTCCCCGTCCGGGCGACGGGCACCCCCGCGCGGTGGTGGTGCCCGGCGCCCGGGCTCAGCTCCGCCGCGCTTCTTCGGCCCGGCGCTCCCGGTGGTCGTCACGTTCCCGCGGGAGCGGTCCGGCCGGGGCCAGGACGGCGCGGGCGATGGCGTCGGTGTCGGTGAGCGTCGCCGGGCCCGCCGCCGGGCGGATCGCGGCCGCCGTGACCCCGTGCGCGGACTCCCGGGGCACGCCCACGGCGAACCGCCGCGGGTGCGGCACCCCGTCGCCGCCGACGACGTGGAACGGCCGCCCGGTGACGGCGAGTCCGCCCGCGACGTAGCCCGTCCTGCCGGGGCCCAGCTCGTACGGGCGGCACTGCCCGGTCGCGAGCAGGTGCCGCAGCAGCGGGTCCGCGGTGCGGCGCAGGTCGACGCCGGGCAGCCGGCCCTCGATGAGCACGCGGGCGGTCTCGCGCGAGCCGCTCGCCCGCGGCGACTCGCAGGCGAACATGCCCGCGTCCCGGTCGGCGGCCACCTGCATCGCCGGGCCGACGATCCGTACCACGCCCGCGTGGACCAGCGCGATCAGCTCCTCGGTCCGCCGCGCGGGCGGGCCGAGGGAGAGGTAGGTGCCCAGCGGTGTGAACCAGCCGTCGAGGTCGCGGCGGCGCGACTCGCCGTCCAGGCCCGCGTGGTCGGCCGCGAGGCGGACCTCGTCGCGCAGGTCGTGCAGCACGTCGAGGGCGGCCTCGACCGGCCCGCCCCCGGTGCCCGCACGGGCACCGGCGGCCGCGCGGAGCCCCGGCAGCTCCGGTGCCCGCCCGGGCCCCTCGCGCCCGGGGAGCAGCGCGGTGTAGTACGCGGACTCCATCTCCCGGGCGATGAGCGGCCACAGGGACCCGGGGAAGTCGAGCGGCCCGTCGCGCTGCGCGCGCAGCCGGGCGGTCAGCTCCTCGGTGAACACCCGCGGTATCTTTCCGCCGCCGCCGCCGCCGCCGTTGCGGTGCCCGTCGCCCGTCCCGTACGGGACCCCGCGGCGGGCGCCGCACAGGACGCGCGGCTCGCGTCCCGACGGCCGGTAGGTGACCCGGCCGTCCCGGTCGCGGTCGAACCTGCCGCCGCGCCCGGTGGTCAGCAGCGTCAGGTAGTCGAAGAAGTTCAGCCCGAGGCCGCGCAGGACGACCGGCTCGCCGGGGGCGACCGCGCTCAGGTCGGCGTCCGCCGGGTGGGCCGGGGCGAGGTAGACGAGCCCGAACTCGGCGGCGAAGGCGGCGTACCCGCGCTCCTGCGCGGTCGGCCGCACCGGCACCCGGCCCTGCGCGAGCACCACGGCGTCGAGGCCGGTCAGCCGCCGGCCGCCGGCGAGCAGGATCTCCTGGGTGCCGCCGGGCCCGTCGTCGAGCGCCACCGCGCGCGTCGCGTGCACCCGCAGCGCGACGGACTCCGCGGCCGCCACCGCGACCTGCCGGAACACCCAGCGGAAGTAGCCGCCCGCCAGCGCCCGGGTCGGATACGAGTCCGGGCCGAGACCGCGCGCCTCCGCGGCGTCCGCGCCGGTGGCGCCGGACCCGGCCAGCGCCCTCGCCCACTCGTACAGACCGGGCCCGCGGCGCTGCGGCGTGCCCGCCGTCGCGACGCCCTCGCCGGCGAACGCAGTCACCCGCCCGGCCACCGTGTCCAGCAGCAGCGAGCGGTCCTGTCCGGTGCGCCACTCCCGGCCCGCGCCGGCCGGCTCCGGGTCGATCAGATGGACGGTCACCGCGCGTCCCGCGGCGAGCCGCCCGGCGTGCGCGGCGAGCCGCTCGACGACCGCCAGGCCGCGCGGCCCGGCGCCGACGACGCCCACCACGAGTGACTTCTCGCTCATCAAAGGACCTCCCTCTCCGGGGAGTTCATTCCCGGTGCGCGGGGCCGGGGCGTCGCGGGTCTGGCTAGTCATCCTGAATGCGCCCGGCAGACGCGGGACAGCGGCTGATTCTTGCTAGCCCGGCGGGGTACGGCTGCCATGGCCATTGCCATGCCACCGGCGGCTGCGCGCGCGTAGGCTGACGTGTGTGCATTCGGCCGAATCCGCCGAACAAAAGGTGAGTTATTCGACCGGCGCACCGAATTCCGCAGCCCGGTCGTCTTCCTCGACCGTTCTTTTGACAACACACCGGCCGGCGTGACGCCCTTCATCCGGAATCCTTGCCACGTGGCCGCCGGTGCAGCGCCAGGTGCGTGAGAACCCCGGCCAGCAGCCCCCAGAACGCCGCCCCGACGCCGAGGAGTTCGACGCCCGAGGCGGTGACGAGGAACGCGACGAGCGCACTGTCGAGCCGGCTCGCGTCGCGCGTCGCCGCGGCCAGTGCGCCGCCGGTCGCGCCCAGCAGCGCGATCCCCGCGATGGCCGCCACCAGCGCGGCCGGGAGCACGGCGAAGAGGGCGAGGAACGTCGAGCCGAAGACCCCGACGACGAGGTAGCCCACGCCGGCCGCCACCCCGGCCCCGTACCGCCGCTCCGGGTCCGGATGGGCCGAGGGGCCGCTGCAGATGGCCGCGGTGATCGCGGCGAGGTTGAGGGCGTGCGCCCCGAACGGGGCCAGCGCCAGCCAGGCGGCGCCGGTCGAGGTGACCAGGCGGTCCGGGTCCGGCCGGTAGCCCGCGGCGTTGAGCACGGCGAGTCCGGGGGCGTTCTGCGAGGCCATAGTGACCAGGAACAGCGGCAGCGCGATGCCCACCGCGGCGTCCACGGTGAACTCCGGCGCGGTGAACTCCGGTACGGCCACGCTCACCTCGCCCGACCAGGTGCCGAAGCCGCCGGTGGCCGCGGTCCAGGCGCAGCCGGTGAGCAGCGCGAGCGCGGTGGCCCAGGAGCCGGCGAAGCGGCGTCCCGCGAGATACGCGGCGAGCATGAGGACGACCAGCGCCAGGTCGCCCTCCGCGGTACGGAACAGCCGCAGCCCGAACTCCAGCAGGATGCCCGCGAGCGTGGCCGCCGCGATCTCCGGTGGCAGCAGCCGCATCAGCGTGCCGAACAGCCGGCTGAGGCCGAGCAGCACGGTGAGCACCGCGGCGATCACGTACGCGCCCACCGCCTCGGCGAAGGAGTGCGTGGCCAGCGCCGTGACCAGCAGCGCCGCGCCCGGCGTCGACCACGCGGTCAGCACCGGCGCGCGGTGCACCAGACTCAGCAGCACGCACGTCAGGCCGCTGCCCAGGGACAGCGCCCAGAGCCACGACTCCAGTTGGCCCGCGCCGAGGTCCCCGGCCCGCGCGGCCTGCAGCACCACGGCCACCGGGCCGGTGTACGAGACCACCACCACGACGACGCCGGCCACCACCGTCGAGACGGTGAGGGCCGGCCGTCGCTTCGCCGCGGGTGCCGCATCAGGGGTCAAGGAGCGCTCCGGTCAGGCGTGTTCGACGAGCAGGTTGAGGCCGATCAGCACCGGCACGCCCCACCGGTGCAGCCTGATGCCGAGCAGCCTGGCCCGCAGCACCTCACCGCGCGCGAGGCCCGAGCGGGCCTGCACCACGCGCATGGCGTACAGCGGGAGCATCGGGAGCACGAACCACAGGGGCACGGCGCCGACCGCGATGCCCACGGCCACCGTCAGCGGCTCCAGCACGTGCACCGCCACGACGACGCGGCGGTAGCCGGCGGCGGTGGTGAGCGTCGCCAGGTTGCGGCGGCCGGCCAGGCGGTCGCCCTCGACGTCGTTAATGTTGGAGTAGATCGACACCAGCAGGCTCCAGAGCCCCACCAGTATCGTCTCGACCACGATCAGCCCGCTGCCGGAGCCGTCGATGAGCGCGAACGGCAGCAGCACCGCCAGCCCCGGGGTGAGCAGCACCAGTTCCTGCCCGCCGCGGTAGCTCACCTTCAGGCCGTACGAGTACTGGACGTTGCTCAGCAGCACCGCCAGCAGCACGACGGCCGCCCAGAGCGGCGGGTCCGGCGCCGTGGCACAGGTCAGTGTCCACAGGGCGAGGCCCCACAGCGCCGCGGCCCAGCCGAAGCGCTCCGCCTGCCGTACGGTCAGCGCGCCGCTGAGCAGCGGCTTGCGCGAGCGGTCGCGCAGCGCGCCCTGGTCCGGCGAGTAGTTGCGCTCGTCGCTGCCGTCGCGGATGCCGGTGACGTCGTCCAGCGCCACGGTGGCGGCGACGACGCCGACGTAGCCGGCGAAGTACAGCACCAGGGTCACGTAGCTGCCCGGGTCGTCGAGCCGGGACGCGGGCAGCGCGGCGACGACGACGAACGCGGCGAGGTAGTAGTCGTAGAAGGCGAGCTTGCCGAGGACGGTGTACGCCTTCAGCCGGCTCGGCGCGTCCGGACGAGGGGATTCGGCTACGGTCACGTCGCCGCCCCTCAGCGCGGCCGGCGGCCGTAGGTGGAGATGAGGATCTGGCTCAGCCAGCGGTTCGCCGGGTCGGCCATCTCCGCCAGGGCGGCGTCGATGCGCGCGTCGTCGAGGAGCCCGGCGCCGGTGATCCGCGGGCGCATGAACTCCAGCCAGAGCTGGTAGTGCCGGGCCTGCGGCGAGCCGCCCTGCATCATCACCGTCCGGCCCTCCGCGGACACGTCCTCCAGGCCGCACTCCAGCGCCGCCTGGAGGTCGAAGTGGCCGCCGCGGGGCTCGTGCCCCGACTCGCGCATCAGCCCGTAGCCGGCCCGGCGGACGTCCTGGAGGAAGTCCTCGGAGACCACGCTGCGGAAGAGCGGCAGCGAGTCGGTGTCCTCCAGGAACAGCCAGCCGCCGGGCTTGAGGGCGGCGACCATCCTGCGGACCGCGGCGGGGCGGTCGGGCAGGTGCTGGACGAGCATGCGGGAGTGCACCAGGTCGTAGCGCCCGGCGGGCAGGTCGTCGGTCGTGATGTCGACCTGGAGCACCTCGATGCCCTGGTCCTTCAGCCGCGTCAGGCGGCCGGTCTCCAGGTCGGCCGCCGTGACCAGGCCGGTGGGGCCGACGAGTTCGGCGAGCCGCTCCGCGGTGCCGCCGTGACCGGCGCCCACCTCCAGTACGGACCAGCCCTCGGCCACGCCGAGCCGGTCGAGCCGTTCGCTCGTACCGGGATCCCAGATCGCCTCGTTGGTCAGCAGCCGTTCGGTCTCCTGCTCCCACAGCGGATCGAAGACATAACGCTTCGCAGCCTGTACTGAGTTGGACACACGCGCCCCCAGAGATAATCCGGTTTCGCGTTGGGAGCGTAGGAGCGGGAATTGCCGGCGGCCATGGCAACTCCATGTCCCCGCGCGGTACGGGACGGCAGATATCTGCCACCGCCGGGTTCCGCTTCCCGCCGTAGCCTGAGATGCCTCGCTTTCGTACGGGACGGACGAACGTAAGGGATGCGGTGTTGCGTACTTTCATCGTCGGATTGGGACGCTCCGGCCGGGAGCTCCATCTGCCGGTGCTGCTGCGGCTGCGGCGCCGGTTCCCCGAGCTGTTCTCCGCGGCGCCGCCGCTCGGGTACGACCTGCGGCCGGCCGGCGGCGGGGGCGACGACCCGGAGATCGAGACGGTCGGCTCGCCGGCCGCGGCCCGGCTGCGGCTCGACCCGGCGGCGACGCTGGTGCACGTGTGCACCCCGCCCGGCGAGCGGGCCGGCGTGCTGGCCGCCCTCGGCGAGCTGGGGTTCGTCAACGTCCTGGTGGAAAAGCCGCTCGCGGAGACGGCCGGGGCGCTGGCCGAACTGGCGTCGGTCCGGGAGAAGTACGGGCTGCGGATGGCCGTCGTCGCGCCGTGGCTGCACAGCACGCTCACCGAACGGCTCGCGGCCCTCGTCGAGAGCGGCCGCTTCGGCGCGCTGCGGCACATCGGCATCCGGCAGCACAAGCCCCGTATCCACCGCACCCTCCACAGCACCGGTCACCGCACGGCGTTCGACGTGGAGCCGCCGCACGCCCTCGGCGTGGTGCTGCGGCTGGCCGGCGACGCCGACGTCACCGGCGCCGCCCTCACCGACGTGGACGTCGGCGGCCGGCGGGTGCCGGGCATGGGCGGGGCCGAGATGACGCTGCGGCACCACTCCGGGGTGGTGAGCCGGCTGGAGTGCGACCTCACCTCGCCGTGCCGCGAGCGCCGTATCGAGCTGGACTTCGCGTCCGGCCGGGTGGTCGGCCACTACCCCGTGGGCAGCGAGGACCACTACGCCCACCTGAGCGCGGGACCCGTGGACGGCCCCCGGGAGGAGTCGGTGTTCCCGGACCTCGCCCTCGACGCCTGCCTGCTCGACACCTACCGGCACCTCGCCGGTGACGACCGCGACGACACCGTGCTGGACCAGCGGGTGGAGCGTCAGATGCGGGTCGTCCGGCTGCTCGACGCGGCCAAGCACATGTCCGGCTTGAGGACGGAGACACGTGATGCCGGCTGACATCCTCCCGCTCTGCGGTATCGGCGACGAGGCGGGCGCCCCGGCGGCGGTCCAGACCGCCGCCCTGAACGAGCTGGGCTGGCCGCTGATCGAACTGCGGTCCGTGGACGGCATCGCGCTCGCGGACCTCGGCGACGCCGCCTTCGCCGACCTGGCCCGCTCGGTGCACGCCGCCGGGCTGCGCGTGCACTGCGTGGACTCCCGGATCGCCAACTGGGCCCGCCCCGTCACCGGCGACTTCGACGACGACCTGCGCGAGCTGGACGTCCTCGCCGGGCGCTGCGCCACGCTGGGCACCCGGTACGTCCGCGTCATGTCGTACCCCAACGACGGGCTGAGCCCCCGCGCCTGGCGCGCCGTCGTCCTGCGGCGCATGGCGGTCCTCGCCGAGCGCGCCGAGCGCGCCGGGCTCGTGCTGCTGCACGAGAACTGCGCCGGCTGGGCCGGCGCCAGCGCGGAGCGCATGCTCCAGCTCCTGCGGTACGTCGACAGCCCCGCGCTGCGCCTGGTCTTCGACACCGGCAACGGGCCCGCGTACGGCTACCGCGCGTACGACCTGCTGCCCCGGCTCACGCCGTGGATCGAGCACGTCCAGATCAAGGACGCGGTCGTCGAGGGCGACGAGATCCGCTACACGCTGCCGGGACACGGCGAGTGCCGCGTCCTGGACTGCCTGCGGCACCTGATCGACCGCGGCTACACCGGTGCGCTGTCCATCGAGCCGCACGTCAAGGTGCGCCCGCACGAGTCCGCGACCGCCGGCGACGACGAGACCCGCGCCGCCTTCGTCGCCTGCGGCCGGGCGCTGGAGGACCTGCTCGCCCGCATCGGCAAGGTGGCCGTATGACGGCGGCGCCGGTACGGCTGTCGCGGGCGGACCGCGACCTGCTGCTCGACCTGGTCGGGTTACCGACCGCCGGGCCGATGGAGACCGGTCCGGACGCGGAGCCGCCGCGGCTGCGCGAGGCGCAGACGCTGTACGCCAGGGCCGCCGCCGAACTGGGCTTCGAGGTGGCGTACCACGCCGCGCCCGGCCCCGAGTGGCTGGACCGGCCCGACGTGCCCGCGCAGGTGCGCGAGATGGCGCGGCGGGTCGACGGGTTCCTCGACAGCCAGCCGAGCCTGGTGCTGCGGCTCGGCCCCGCGCTGCCGCGGGCGCGCACCCTGATGTTCAACGTGCACCTCGACACGGTCGCCGGCGGCAAGCCGCCGCACCTGGCCGGCGACCGCTTCCACGGCCGCGGGGCCGTCGACGCCAAGGGTCCCGCGGTCGCGCTGCTCGCCGGGCTGCGGGCGGCGATCGCCCGGGTGCCGGCGCTCGGCACCGAGGTGGGCCTGCTCGTCCAGGCGGTGGCCGGCGAAGAGGGCGGCGCCATGGGCGTCTTCGGCACCCGGCCGCTGGTGGAGCAGGGCTGGACGGGGCGCATCAACGTGTTCTGCGAGCCGACCCGCGGGCTGCTCGTGCCCCGCGCCACCGCGGCGGCCACCGCGCGTATCGCCGTCGCCGGCGCCGACTCCATCGACGACCACCCCGAGGCCGGCCACAACGCCTCCGTACTCCTCGGCTTCCTCGCCCAGCACCTGGCCCGCAGGCTGCCCGGCGCGGTGGCCGAGGGCCGGGTCTGCATCGCCGGGCTGCACACCGGCGCCGCGCACAACAAGGTCTACGGCACCGGTGCGCTGCTGCTGAACCTGGCGTACCGCACCGCGGCGGCCGGCCGGGCGCAGGAGGAGGCGCTGGAGCGCGAACTGACCGCCGGCATCGACCAGTTCGCCGCCGTCTTCGGCGGGCTGCCGGACTTCGCCCGCACCGCCCGGGACGCCCGCCGGATCACCCGGCTGGCGTGGCTCAAGCGCGGCCTGCCCGCGCTCGACAGCCGCGACCCCTGGGCGGAGCGGGTGCTGACCGGCGCCGGGCTTGAGTACGCCCCGCCGGACGCACCCGCCTGCACCTGCGACGCCATCTGGGCCCACGCCCTGCCGCACGCGCACACGGTCGTCTACGGCCCCGGAGACCTCGACGCCAACGGCGCCCACGCCGCGGACGAATACGTCGACGTCCCCGACCTGGAGCACTACGCCGACGGCGTCGCGTCCCTGGTGGCCGCCTTCGCCTCCGCTACGAACGGATCGTCATGACCCTGCTGCCGTACCACCAGTTGACCGACTTCACCACCGAGGTCTTCCAGGCCCACGCCGTTCCCGAGGCCAGGGCCCGTACCGCCGCGGAAGCCCTCGTCTACGGCGACCTGGTCGGCATGCGCTCCCACGGTCTCGCCAACCTCACCCGCCTCTACCTGCCGCTCTTCACCTCCGGCCGCATCGCGCCCGCCGCCGAGCCCGACGTGCTCGCCGACCGCGGCGCCACCGTGCTGCTCGACTCCCGGAAGGGCCTGGGCCTGTGGGCCGCCGCGGAGGCCATGGACCTCGCCGCCGAGCGGGCCGGGCAGTACGGGATCGGCATGGTGTCCGTACGCGACGCGACCCACCTGGGCTGCGCCGGCTTCCACGCCACCCGCGCGGTCGAGCACGGCATGATCGGGCTGGTCGCCTCCAACTGCGGCCGGCAGCGCATCGCCCGCCCGCCGGGCGGCCGGGTCGCGATGCTCGGCACCAACCCGCTCGCCGCCGCCGCCCCGGCGGGCCCGGGACAGGCGCCGTTCGTGCTCGACATGAGCACCACCGTCGCCCCCACCGGCAAGGTGCGCGAGGCGGCGCGGGCCGGCCGGGCCATACCCGAGGGCTGGCTGGAGGACGCCGAGGGCCGCTGGGTGACGGACCCGCACGCGCTCGACCGCGGCGAGGGCTTCCCGCTGTTCCTCGGCGGCCACCCGGAGACCGGCGGCTACAAGGGCTACGGCCTCGCGCTGCTGGTCGAAGTGCTGGCCGCGCTGGTGCCCGGCGCCGGGCTCGGCCCCGACCCCGAGGCGTACGCCGGCACCGGCGGCCCGAGCGGCCGGGACGACGACATCGGTTTCTTCGTCCTCGCCGTCGCGCCCGGCGCGCTCCGCCCCGAGGAGGACTTCACCCGCCAGGCGGCCGGGCTCTTCGCCGCCCTCACCGGCAGCCCCACGCTGCCGGGGACCGACAAGGTCGTCTACCCCGGCTGCCGGGAGGCGGACCTGAAGGCCGCGGCGCTGGCCGACGGCGTGCCCGTGGCGGACGCGCTCCTCGGCGAACTGCGCTCCGTCGCCGACGACCTGGGGCTGAAGCTCCCGGAGGGAGACCGCAATGACCGGTGACGACACGACCCCGCCGCTGCGCATCGGGCTGATCGGCCTGGGCGTCATCTCCCGCTTCTACGCCGCGGCGCTGGAGGAGGTGCCCGGGGTCGAACTCGCCGCGGTGTGCGACCTGCGGGACGAGGCGCTGGCCCCGTACCGCGACCGCGTCCCCTGCTTCACCGGCCACGGGGAACTGCTCGCGGCCGGCGGCCTGGACGCCGCCGTCGTCAACGTGCCCAACGACGCGCACGCGTCGGTGTGCGGGGACCTGATCGCCGCCGGGCTGCCGGTGTGCGTGGAAAAGCCGCTGGCCACCAGGCTGTCGGACGGCCGCGCGCTGGTACGCGAAGCCCGCGCCCGCGACGTCGTGCTCTTCACCGCCTTCCACCGGCGCTACAACGGCAACGCGCTGGCGCTGCTGGAGGCCATCCCGCCGGGCGTCGGCATCGAGTGGATGGTCGTGCGCTACCTGGAGAAGATCGAGGAGCACGCCGGCGCCGACGCCTGGTACCTGGACGCCGTCCGCTGCGGCGGCGGCTGTGTGGCGGACAACGGGCCCAACGCCTTCGACACCGTGCGCCAGTTCCTCGGCCCGGTCGAGCTGGAGTCGGCCGAGGTGGTGCGCGACGGGGCCGGCACCGACCGGCAGGCACGGGTGTCGCTGACCGCGGCCTCCGGCGCCCGCGGCCGGGTGGAGCTGGACTGGTCGTACGAGGGCGAGCGCAAGGACGTCACGGTCCGGCTCACCGACGGCTCGCTGCACAGCGCTGACATGCTCGACGGCTACCCGGAGTTCAAGCAGTCGCTGTGGCACGAGTACCGCGGCATCGTCGCGGACTTCGCGCAGGCCGTACGCGCCGGGGAGGACCGCGCCGAGGGCGGGCTCGCGGCGCTGGAACTGGTCGCCGAGATCTACCGCAGGGAAAGCCCGGCCGGCGAGCCGACGACGACGGGGGCGGCCCGGTGAACCCGCAGGAGGACGGCGACAAGGTGGCGGTCCCGGGCCGGCTGGTGAAGATCCTCATCCACCGCCGCGAGGACCGCGGGATGTCCGTGGACGAGTGGGCCAGCCGCTGCGTCCGCCGCGGCGAGGTGCACGAACTCGTCACCACCGACCAGCACGACACCACGACGGGCGCGCGCGTGGACCGGGTCGGGTTCCTCGGCTTCGTGGAGATCGCCGGCGCCGGCGTCCTCGACCGGGGCGACCCGGTGCTGATCGACGGCAAGCGGGTCGGCTCCGTGCTCGGCTTCGACTCCTGCCACTTCCCGAACCACTACAACATCCTCATCGCGGTCGACGCGACCGTCACCGGCAGCGAACTCGGTCTGAAGCCGGACATGGAGGTGTCCTTCGGACCATTGCCGTGATGACGAAAGGCCGCCTTTTCGATGCGCGCCGTGCGGCCGCGGCCTGTATATGACCGCGTGCTGAAGTACGCCTTGCGTGCAGCTTGAGAACCGAATGCGGGCGACTTGGCACCGAGTTGTGCTCCCGAACCCGGCGTCACTGAGCAGCGGACCCGGTAACGCGGACGGCTTGTGACACCGCTTGTGCCGAAGCGTGCGTTCGGTTACGCTCCCGTCAGGTCTCAGAGGGATATCACGGGGGAGTGATCACCGATCGAGCCTCCGCATACATGCACGAGTTATCGGAAGGGTTCGAGAGCGCGATGGAATTTTCATTACTCGGTCCACTGCGCATGCACGAACAGGGGCGTTCCTATACCCCGACGGCGCCCAAGCAACGACAACTTCTTTCTTTGCTCCTGCTCAACGCCAACCAGGTCGTCTCGACGCGTACGTGCATCGAGGAGCTCTGGGAGAACACCCCGCCCAACACCGCGCTCTCGACCGTGCAGTCCTACATCCTGCAGCTCAGGCGCATCCTGCGCCGGGTGCCGCGGGTGGGCAGTCTCCAGGCGGCCCGGCGGATCCTGGAGACGCGCGACGGCGGCTATCTCCTCACGGTGCGCGGTGACGAGCTGGACACGTACACGTTCGCCACGCTCGTCGCCCGCGGTCGGGCGAAGCTGTACGTCGACGACGTGGCGGCGGCCGATCTGCTGGGCCGGGCGCTGGCGTTGTGGCAGGGTTCCGTCCTGGCGGACGTCCAGGTCGGACCGGTGGTGCGGGCGTACGCGGTGGGTCTGGAAGAGGACCGTATGAGCGTCCAGGAGCAGCGCATCGACGCCGACCTGCGGCTCGGCCGGCACCGGGAGGTGCTCGGCGAGCTGAGTTCGCTGACCACCAAGCTGCCGACGCGGGAGAGCCTGCAGGCCCGGCTGATCCTGGCGATGTACCGGTCCGGCCGGCGCAGTCAGGCCCTGGAGGCCGTCCACCGGTTGCGCACGACCCTCCGTGAGGAACTCGGCCTGGAACCCTCGCCGATGATCCGGGATCTCCAGCAGGCGGTGCTGACCTGCGACCCGGAATTGGACGATCTCTCGCGCGGCCCCGATCTGACAAAAGCGGTCCCCGCGGCCCACCTCGATCTCCTCCCGTCGACCCGTCTTGAGCAGCATGCGCTGGCATCCGCCGCTTTCGGCAGAGAGGGTTAGCGGAGCCCGGAATCCGCGTGTCGGTGAAAAGCACCTTCGGAGTCGGGCCGAGGGTGCTTTTTTCATGTTCACGGCAAGCCGGGGGCGGCATTCGGAACCGCGGTATTCGATTCCGGAAATTCGCCCCACGGGAACATTTCCGGGGGCGAATCCGCTCTTCCGGCACCGTCTGCCCACTCCGATCGACCGCATCCCGCGGGAGAGTTCAGAGGGATTCCACATGGGCGGCGGCCGGCACCCGGTGCCGGCAGTCGAAGACATAGCCGGCCGTCTCGACGAGATGCGCGTAGTCGAAGGCGTCGTGGTCCGTGGCGATCAGCACGACGTGCGCCGCGTCGACCTCCTCGTCCGACAGCTCCACCCGCACCAGCCCCGCAAGCTCCGGGTCCTCCGAGACCAGCGGGTCCGCGACCCGTACGTGGGCGCCCTCGGCGAGCAGCTTCTCGGCGAGGCGGACCGCGGGCGACTCCCGTACGTCGCCGGTGTTCGGCTTGTACGCCAGCCCCAGCATCAGCACGCGGGCGCCGTGGAGCGTCTGGCCGCGCCTGCCGAGGCCCCGGGTGAGCCGGCGGACCACGTACTCGGGCATCTGGGTGTTCAACTCGTCGGCCAGCGCGACCATCCGGAACGGCCGGCTCAGATCCTGCTCGACCTTCCAGGACAGATACAGCGGGTCGACGGGCAGGCAGTGGCCGCCGACCCCGGGGCCCGGGGTGAAGCGCATGAAGCCGAACGGCTTGGTGGCGGCGATGTCCAGCGCGTCCCAGACGTCGACGCCGAGCGCCTCTGCGTGCATGGCCAGCTCGTTGACCAGGGCGATGTTGACGTGCCTGAAGGTGTTCTCCAGCACCTTCGCCATCTCGGCCACGCGGATCGTGGGGGCGGGGACGACCTCGTCGACGATCGAGCCGTAGAAGTCGGTCAGCCGCCGGCGCGAGCGCTCGTCCACCCCGGCCACGACCTTCGGCGTGGTGGTGAACGTCCAGCGGGTGTTGCCGGGATCGATGCGCTCCGGGCTGTAGCCGAGGTGGAAGTCCGTGCCGGCGGCCAGCCCGGACAGCCGCTCCAGCAGCGGGGCGAGGACGTCGCCCGTGGTGCCGGGGTAGCTCGTCGACTCCAGCGAGACCGCCGCCCCCGGCCGCAGCCAGCGGGCCAGGGTGGTGCCGGCGGCCTCGATGTACGACAGGTCGGGCAGGCCGTCGCGCATCGGGGTGGGCACGGTGATCACCGCGAGGTCGAAGCCCGCGAGGTCGTCCGGCTCCATCGTGGGCCGGTACGCCCCGCTGTCCAGCAGCGCCGCCAGCCGCGCCGAGTCCACGTCGCCGACGTACGACTCGCCCACCGCGAGCTTCTTGACCCGGTCCTCGTCGACCTCGAAGCCGACGACCTCGTACCCGCGCTCCGCGGCGGCGACGGCCAGCGGCAGGCCCACGTAGCCCTGCCCCATGACGACGACCTTCTCGGCCATGCCCGTACCCCCTAGTCGAAGAATTCGCACACTGAGTCCGCGATGAACTCCACCTGGAAGTCCGTGAGATGCGGCCAGATCGGGATGGCCAGGTTGCGCGCGCTGACCTGCCGGGCCCGCGGCCAGTCCGCCCCCTCGGGGGCGTACGTCGCGAACGCCGGCTGGAGCGGCAGCGGCACCGGGTAGTAGATGTGCGTGCCGATCTGCTTCTCGGTCAGCCAGGCGCGCAGGTCCTCGCGCCGCTCGACCAGCAGCGAGTACACGTAGTAGCAGCGGCCGTTGCGGCCGCCCGGCGGCGCGAGCAGGCCGCGGTCGGCGAGCGGGGCGAAGCGCTCCGTGTAGTAGTCGGCGATCCGGGCCCGGCGCTCCAGCCGGTCCGCGAAGCCGGCCATCCGGTGGAGCTGGAAGGCCGCCAGGATCTCGTCGAAGCGGCTGTTCTGGCCGATGGCGTGGTGCAGGAACCGGTTGACGCCGTCCTGGCCGTGGTTGCGGAGCATCCGTACCGTACGGGCCAGCTCCTCGTCGTCCGTGACGACCATGCCGCCCTCGCCGGCCGTGCCGAACGCCTTGACCTGGAAATAGGAGAACACCCCGAGGTCGCCCCAGGCGCCGGACGGGGTGCCGTCGAGCACCGCGCCCTGCGCGACCGCGGCGTCCTCGATCACCTTCAGTCCGTGCGCCCGGCCGATCTTGTTCATGGCCGGCATGTCGGCCATGATCGAGAAGACGTGGGCGGGCATCAGAGCCCGGGTGCGCTCGGTGATCAGCTCCTCGGTGCTCGCCGGGTCCATCACCATGGTGTGCGGGTCGACGTCGGCGAAGACCGGGGTGGCGCCGAGGTTCGCCACCGAACTGGCCACCGGCTGGCAGCAGAAGGCCGGGACGATCACCTCGTCGCCGGGGCCCACGCCCACGGCCTGCACGGCGAGGTTGAGCCCGCCGGTCCCGCTGGAGCAGGCGACGGCGTGCTCGACGCCCGCCGCGGCGGCGGTCTCGCGTTCGAGCTGCGCGGTGCGCCGGCCGAGGATGAACTTCTGCTCGTCGTCCGTGCCGACCTCGTAGAGCAGGTCGAGAAACGCCTGCCGGTCCTGCTCGAAGAGGTCGTCGGGGAAGAACGGGATGGTCACCGGTCGGCACCTCCGGCGTAGAAGTCGGCGACGGCCCGGCAGACGACGTCCACCTGGTCCTCGGTGAGGTCCGGGTAGAAGGGCAGGGCCAGGGTGCGCTTGCAGGTCCGCTCCGCGACCGGCAGCGAGCCCTCGGGGTGCTCGGGCCCGGCGTAGCAGGGCTGCAGGTGGAGCGGGCGGGGGTAGTACGTCTCGGTGCCGATGCCGCGGGCCGCCAGGTACTCGACGAGCGCGTCCCGGCGCTCGACCTCGACGAGGTAGACGTAGAAGACGGGGTCCGACGGCGCCGACCGGGGCACGAGCCGGGGCAGGGTGTGGATGCCCTCCTGCCCGCGCAGCCGCTCGTCGTACGCGGCCGCCAGCTCCCGGCGCCGGGCGATGTCGGCGTCCAGCCGGGTCAGCTTGGCCAGCAGCACCGCGGCCTGGACGTCGTCCATCTTGCTGTTGGTGCCGGAGACGCCGGAGAGGTTGGAGATGCCGGCGATGTGGTCCAGCGTCTTGCCCATCCGCCCGTGGTGGCGCAGGATCGCGGCCCGCTGGGCGATGTCGTCGTCGTCCGTCAGGATCATCCCGGCGTCGCCGAGGGCCCCGAGGGTCTTGGTGGGGAAGAAGCTGAGCACGCCGCCGGCGCCGAGCAGCCCGGCGTGCACGCCGTCCCAGCGCATGCCGATGCCCTCCGCGCTGTCCTCCAGCAGCGTGAGGTCGTGGCGCCGCGCCAGCTCCGTGAGCCGGTCCATCGGGGCGAGTTGGTGGAAGAGGTGCACCGGCATCACGGCCCGGGTGCGCTCGGTGACGAGGGACTCGGCGGAGTCCGCGTCCATCGCGTAGTCGCCGTCCGCCGTGATGTCGGCGAAGACGGGACGGGCGCCGGCCATCGAGACGGCGGACGCGGAGGCGAAGAAGGTGAACGCGGGCACGATCACCTCGTCCCCGGGGCCGATGCCGGCGGCCCGGAGCAGGAGCACGAGGGCGTCGGTGCCGCTGTTCACGCCGAGGGCGTGCCGGGCGCCGGTGTATGCGGCGACGGCGCGCTCCAGTTGCCCGACCTGGCGGCCGTGGGAGTACTTGCCCCGGTCGAAGACGGCGTTGACGTGGTCACTGATCTGCGGCCACAGCTCGGTGAAACTCCGTGCCTGGGAGAAGAACGGCACAGGTGGGGCCGCAGATTCGGAGTGGGTGAGCACCATGCGGGTCAGCGTAGGGAGCGCTTTCTGGGGCGGCCATGGACAAGTTGTTGCCTGCGCATGACGCCCCGGGGTGACAGTCCCCTGCCGTACGGAGCCGGACGCACAACGGAAACCGGCCCGTGCAACCACGCCGGGGGAACGCGGTCGCACGGGCCGGGGTCTGGTGGGGCGTCAGCCGGCGGGCTCCTTGACCGGCGCGGCGCGAAGACCGGGCCGGGGGCGCACGGATGACTCCTTCGCCGAGCGGATCAGGACACGGGGGTCGGGGCAAGTTGTCCCGCAGGTACGGGGCAGTATGCACCGTCGATTGTTGTGGTGCAATCTGTTTCGCGCAAGTCCCTGGTCAACGCCCCTCGGAAGAAGTCTACTTGGACTCTTCGACGGCCGCCCGCGCGTGCCGCAGGGTCTCGCGGCTGGTGGTCCCCAGCGCCTTGCGGACGTACGCGCGGGCCTCCGCGAGCGAGGCGCCGGCCCCCAGGAAGTCCGGCACCGCCTCCGGCCGCAGCACCACGGTGTGCCGGTGCACGGCCCGTACGCCGTCCTGCGTCCCGGTCAGCGTCCACTGGGCGAGGTGCGCGGACATCAGCGCCGGCATCCGCAGCCGCTTGGAGACGATCCGCCCGGGCCCCGGGCTCACCCGCACCGACCGCGTGGTGTGCGTGCTCCCGTCGAGGGTCACCGTGTCCAGCTCCAGGAGCTGCGCCCGGGGGGAGACGTCGGTGAGCACCGCCCGGGAGACGTGCGGGACCTTCCCCGCCCAGGCACCGGCGCGCCAGAGGAAGTCGTGGACGGCCGCCGGCCCGGCCGCGATCTCCAGCCCGTCGGCGAAGGTGAGCAGCACGTCGCCGATACGGTCGGCCTGTTCCGCGGCGTGCTTCAGGCTCTCCAGCCCCGACTTGCCGCCGGCCTCGGCCGCCGCTCGGAGCCAGGCCAGTTGCTCCCGGTCGTCGTCGACCGCCGCGTACGCCTGGTCGAGCACCACCTCGCAGCCGGCGCCGGCCGGGCGGACCCGCCAGGTCCCGCTCGTGGCGGCGACCGGGGGGCGCGGGTCGATGTACCGGAAGCCGACGGTCAGGGCGTCCGGGTCCGGTGTGAGACGTACGCGCACGTCGTCGACCCCGCCGTCCGCGGTCGTCCAGAGCCGCAGCGTGCCCTCGCCGGGTCCCGCCGGTTCCGCGTGCACGACGGAGGGGAACAGCCGGGACCAGCCCGGCGCGTCGGCGAGGAGCCCGTACACGACGGTGGCGGGCGCCGCGACGGTGCCGGTGTGCCTGACGTGGTGGGAGTGCGCCATGGTGGATCGTCTCCTTCTCTGCCGGAGGCAGGCCGTGGCCTCGATCCTGGAGAGCGGCATTGAGGGTTCGATCCTCTCTTGCTGGTGGCTCGACGGTGCCTGCCTCCACTCACCATCGCGGCACCAGGTCGGGGGAGGACCATCGGGGACGCGTCCGTCCGTCGCCCGCAGGAGGTCACGTGCCCGTACCGCCGCAACGAGACATCGACGTCACCGGCCGCCGCCTCGCGCGGTGGCTCGCCGACCGGCTGCCGGAGGCCGACGCCCCCGAGGTCGGGGTGGAGGCGCCGCGCGGGCGGGGCTTCGGCACCGAGACCCTGACGGCCGTCGCCGTGTGGCAACGGGCAGCAACGCGCCGGGACTTCGTCGTGCGGGTGGCGTCCCGGCGGTACGAGGTGCTGCCCGAGTCCCGGCTCGTCGACGAGTACCGGGTGCTGCGCGCGCTGGCGCCCACGCCGGTGCCGGTGCCCGCCGTGCTGGGGTACGAGGCGGACCCCGACGTGCTCGGGGCGCCGTTCTACGTCGCCGAGCGCGTCCACGGGTGGTCGCCGGCGGAGCGGCCCCCGTACCGCTCGGCCTGCGGGCTCGCCGCGCGCGACGAGGACGGCCGGGCGGAGGTGTGGTGGGCGGGCCTCGGCGTGCTCCGGCACCTGCACGGCCTGGACGCCGACCGGCTCAACGTCGCCTTCCTGGAGCACGCCACCGGCGGCCCGGACGGCCTCGACGGCCAGCTCGCCTACTACGAGCGGCACTTGGACCACTTCGCCGCCGACCGCTCCGGCGTCGTCCTCGCGGCCCTGGACTGGCTGCGCGAGAACCTCCCGGAGCCGGCCGGTCCGCCCCGGCTGCTGTGGGGCGACGCCCGGCTCGGCAACATCGTCTTCCGCGGCGCCCGCCCCGCGGCCGTACTCGGCTGGGAGACCGCCTTCCTCGGCCCGCCGGAGGCCGACCTCGCCTGGTTCCTCCACGTCGACCGCCACCTCGCAGGCGACGGCCCCCGCCTCGCGGGCCTGCCCGGCCGGCAGGCCACGATCGACCGCTACGAAGAGTGGCTGGGCCGGCCGATCGCCGGACGGTTGCCCTGGCACGAGGTGTTCGCCGGCTTCCGCTTCGCCCTCCTCGCCGCCCGCACCGGCCGGCTGCTGGCCGAACAGGGCCTGGCCGACGCGGCGTCGGAGACCCCCTCCCTGCGCGCCGCGGAGCGCCTGCTTGCCGCGACCCTCGCGCCCCTCGACGCCGTCGCCGTCTGAGACCCGCAGGGCCGCGCGGCCCTCGGTCCGCCCCGGTGGGGCCCGCAGCGGGCCCCCTCTGCCATCAAGGCCGGCGGTACACTGCCGACTTTGGGACAAGGCGTACGGATACCTCCGAGCGAGGCCGTACGTGATCGTCAGCCAGCCCCGGCCCTCGGGGACACGCGGGATGGAGTCGTGTTGTCGCCTCACACCGACACGAGATACTCGGGCCTGGAGCGCGGACCCGATCCGAGAGCCGTACGCAGCCGCGCCGCCGCCCTCGACGCCGCGCGTGCGGTGCTGGTCGAGCAGGGCTGGGCCGCCGTCACGCATGTGTCGGTGGCCGCCCGCAGCGGTGTCGGCCGCACCACCCTCTACCGCCACTGGCCGGACCCCGCGGAGATGCTCCGTGACGCCATCACCGAGGGCCTGGCGATCGCGCACGTCCGCCGCACCGGGGAGCTGCGGCGCGACCTGCTGGGCGAGCTGAACGTGGTCCGGCGCTGGCTGCACGACCCCACCGCGGAGCGCGCGCTGCGGGCCGTCATCGAGCGCGCCAGCGTCGACCCGGCGTACGGCGAGCTGAAGGCGTCCCTGTACACCGCGGGCTCCGAGGGGCTGCGCGCCATCGTCGACACCGCCAAGCGGCGCGGCGAGCTGCCCGCCGGGCTCGACACCGACCTGGCGGTCGACCAGCTCTCCGGCCCGCTGATGTTCCGCCGGCTGGTGGCCGAGCGGAGCTTCGACGCCAGGTTCGTGGAGTCCGTCGTCGAGTTCTTCCTCAGCGCGTACGGCGACGTCTCCTCCTGAGGGGCGCCGCCGCGGCGGCGGGGCGCGGGGCTGTCGGCGCCCGGCCGTAGACTGCACTCGTGGCAGGCAGGATCAACGACGACGACGTGCGGACGGTCAGGAACGCGGTTCCGATCGACGCCGTCGTCTCCGAGTACCTGCAGCTCCGCCCCGGCGGCGGAGGCAACCTCAAGGGCTTGTGTCCCTTTCATGATGAGAAGTCCCCTTCCTTCCATGTGAGTCCGGCCAAGGGCCTGTACCACTGCTTCGGCTGCCAGGAAGGCGGGGACACGGTCGACTTCGTCATGAAGGTCGAGCACCTGTCCTTCTCCGAGACCATCGAGCGCCTGGCCGCCCAGGCCGGCATCACCCTGCGGTACGAGGAGGGGGGCTACACCCCCGGCCGCCAGCAGGGCGAGCGCACCCGGCTGCTGGAGGCGCACAAGGTCGCCGCGCAGTACTACGCCGAGCAGCTCGGCTCCGCCGAGGCCGGGATCGGGCGCGGGTTCCTCGCCGAGCGCGGCTTCGACCAGGCGGCGGCGGAGCGCTTCGGCGTGGGGTACGCCCCGGCGGGCTGGGACCACCTGACCCGCTTCCTGCGCGGCAGGGGCTTCACCGACAAGGAGCTGACGCTCTCCGGCCTCTCGCAGGACGGCCGCCGCGGGCCCATCGACCGGTTCCGGGGGCGGCTGATGTGGCCGATCCGGGACATCACGGGCGAGGTCGTCGGCTTCGGCGCCCGGCGGCTGCGCGAGGACGACAACGGGCCGAAGTACCTGAACACGCCGGAGACCCCGATCTACCGCAAGTCCCAGGTGCTGTACGGGATCGACCTCGCCAAGAGGGACATCGGCAAGCAGGGCCGGGCGGTGGTCGTCGAGGGATACACCGACGTGATGGCCTGCCACCTGTCCGGGGTGACGACGGCCATCGCGACCTGCGGCACGGCGTTCGGCGGCGAGCACGTGAAGATCCTCCGCCGGGTGCTGACGGACAACTCCCGCTCCGAGGTGGTGTTCACCTTCGACGGCGACGCGGCGGGGCAGAAGGCGGCGCTGCGCGCGTTCGAGGACGACCAGAAGTTCGCGGCCCGTACGTCGATCGCGGTGAGCCCGGGCGGCATGGACCCCTGCGACCTGCGGCTGGCCAAGGGCGACGAGGCGGTGCGGCAGCTCATCGAGGAGCGTTCGCCGCTGTTCGAGTTCGCGATTCGCTCGTTCGTCAAGCAGCACAATCTGGATACGGCGGAGGGCCGTTCGGCCGCGCTGGAGCAGGCGGCGCCGGTGGTGGCGCGGATCAAGGACGTCTCGATCCAGCACGACTACGCGGTGCGGCTGGGGGGGATGCTGGGGATCCTGGACGAGCGCTTCGTCACCAACCGGGTGCGGCAGCTCGCGCGGTACGCGGCGCAGGGCGGCGCGGGCCGGGGCCGGGGACCGGGGCCGGGGCAGCCGCCGGGTCAGGTCCGCGGCGCGGGTACGCCGCAGGCGGCGCCCGGACCCACGGGCCCCGCGGGCGGCCCCGCACTGTATATGCGGACCCCGGCGCTGCACCGCGAGCGGGAACTGCTGAAGCTGGCGCTCCAGCACCCCAAGCTGGTCGCCCCCGCCTTCGACGCCTACCTCGCCGACGAGTTCACCGCCGCCCCGTACGCGACGGTCCGCGCCGCCATCGAAGCGGCCGGCGGCGTCGCCACCGCGGGCGACGGCGCCGCCTACCTGGCCCGCGTCCGCGACGCCGCCCCCGACGACGGGGTCCGCTCCCTGATCACGGAGCTGGCGGTGGAACCTCCCCGCAGCCGCCGCGACCCGGACGCGATCTACGCGGGCGAACAACTCGCCGGCGTCCGCCTGGCCGCGGTCGACCGCCGCATCGACGACGTCCGCAGCACGGTCCACCGCCTGGGCGCCCAGGGCCCCCCGGACCAGTTCGAGTCGGCCCAGCGCGAACTGTGGACGCTCCAGCAGTACCGCGAATCCCTCCGCGCCCGCGGCGCGGCAGCACTCTGACGCGGACGCGGAGGGCGGGGCGGCGCCGGGTCAGCCGCCGTCGGCGGCCGTCTCCGGCGGGGTGATGCCGAGGTGCTCCATGATGGCCACCTGCCCGGACACCAGCACACCGAGCACCTTGCTGTGCTCCAGGAGTGTCTTGCCGTGCGCCTCAAGGACCTTGCCCTGTTCGAGCTGCGTCTGCCGCAGGGCCTGAAGAAGCTGTATGTCGGCACGCCGCTGCTCCTGCAGAGCGGCGACATCGCGATCCGAATTGACCGCCAGGTGCCGGGCGTCCAAACGTCGACGAAATTCGTCGATCTCACCCATGAGCAGCGGTTCCTTTCGTGCCGAGGGCCCAAGTCTGGCCGCCGCGATGCATGGCGGTCAAATCATCAGTGTGACTGTAAGGTCACGCTGTGCGAACAGCTGCGCTGCCCTGAGCGTGCGCATTCGTCCCTTGCGTAACCGTCCGGTCACGGCACGGGCACAAAATGTGGTCGCACGCCCCTACTGCCCGGCGTGTGTCGTACCCCACACTGGGGGCGGTGCCTGAGTCCTCGGAGCGTGGCGGGGTTGCCCGGAACGGGCGACAAGCCGCCAGGGATCCGCTATCCACGATCGGGACGGAAGGCGGCGAGTCCGCCGCTGCCGTTCCGCTGCCCCACGTCCCCGAACCGGCAGTGACCACCCTGGAGGTCGCCCCCGTGCAGACCCAGACCCTCAACACTTCCGTACGGGCCGGGCGCGAGGGCGCGCCCGACGTCCTGACCCTGCCGAACGGGGCTCCGGCGGGGCTCGACGAGCCCGGCGCCGCGCCCGCGCCGCCGCCGGCGTCCGCCGTGCGGCCCGACCGCGGCGGGCCCACGTCCGATCTGTTCCGGCAGTATCTGCGTGAGATCGGCCGGATTCCGCTGCTCAGCGCCGCCGAGGAGGTGGAGCTGGCGCGGCGGGTCGAGGCCGGGCTCTTCGCCGAGGAGAAGCTGGCGAGCGAGCCGGACCTGATCACGCCGCTCGCGCTCGACCTGGACAAGCTCGTCGTGCTGGGCCGGATGGCCAAGCGCCGGCTGATCGAGGCGAACCTGCGGCTCGTCGTCTCCGTCGCCAAGCGGTACGTGGGCCGCGGGCTGACGATGCTCGACCTGGTGCAGGAGGGCAATCTCGGGCTGATCCGCGCGGTGGAGAAGTTCGACTACGCCCGCGGCTACAAGTTCTCCACGTACGCGACCTGGTGGATCCGTCAGGCCATGTCCCGCGCCCTCGCCGACCAGGCACGGACGATACGCGTCCCGGTGCACGTCGTCGAGCTGATCAACCGGGTCGTACGCGTCCAGCGCCGCATGCTCCAGGAGCGCGGCTACGAGCCGACGCCCGAGGAGGTCGGCACCCATCTCGGGCTCCCCGAGGAGCGGGTGAGCGAGGTGCTGCGGCTGGCGCAGGAGCCCGTGTCGCTGCACGCGCCGGTCGGCGAGGAGGAGGACGTCGCGCTCGGCGACCTCATCGAGGACGGCGACGCGGCCTCCCCGGTGGAGTCGGCGGCGTTCCTGCTGCTGCGCGAGCACCTGGAGGCGGTGCTGTCCACGCTGGGCGAACGGGAGCGCAAGGTCGTGCAGTTGCGGTACGGGCTGATCGACGGCCGGCCGCGGACGCTGGAGGAGATAGGCCGCATCTTCGGGGTGACCCGCGAGCGGATCCGGCAGATCGAGTCCAAGACCCTCAACAAGCTGCGCGACCACGCCTTCGCCGACCAGCTCCGCGGCTACCTGGACTGATCCGCGAGGCCGTACGACACCGGCACGGGCTCCGGCCGTCAAGCGCCGGAGCCCGCTTCGGGATGGGTGGAACCGGTCCGGCCGAGCGGGCGCGTGGGGCCTGTGAAGGACCCCCGCCCGGCCGGACCGGGGTCGGGGGACGGCGGTGGTCCGTGGCGGGCCGCGTGCGAGAAGTTAACACCGCCGGGCCGGAGTTGAAAGACTTTGCAAGCAACTTTCCGACGGGTCGGCCGTGGTCTCGCACGCCTCTGCGGTCGTTCAGGCATGCGGAACCCGGATCGCTCTGCAAGGAGTTGCGAGGGTCACGCCTCCGCCGCGGGCGCCGAGGCCGTCGAGCCGCGGACCACCAGCTCCGGGTGGAAGACGAACTCGCTGTGCGGGGCCGGGGTGCCGCCGATCTCCTCCAGCAGGGCCCGCACCGCGGCCTGGCCCATCGCCGTCACCGGCTGGCGGACCGTCGTCAGCGGCGGGTCGGTGAAGGCGATCAGCGGGGAGTCGTCGTAGCCGACGACCGACACCTGCCGCGGTACCGCGAGGCCGCGCTGCCGGGCCGCGCGGATCGCGCCGAGCGCCATCATGTCGCTGGCGCACACGATCGCCGTGCAGCCGCGGTCCAGCAGCGCCGCGGCCGCGGCCTGCCCGCCCTCCAGTGAGTACAGCGAGTGCTCGATGTCGGCCCGCGCGTCCGCCTCCGGCACGGACAGCACCTCGCGCATCGAGTCGAGGAACCCCTCGACCTTCCGCTGTACGGGCACGAAGCGGCCCGGGCCGAGCGCGAGCCCGATGCGGCGGTGGCCCAGGGAGGCCAGGTGGGTCACCGACAGCCGCATCGCGTCCCGGTCGTCGGGGGAGATGAACGTGCCCTGGAACTTCTCCGAGTAGCCGTTGATCATCACGAACGGCACGCCCTTGCCGCGCAGTCGCGTGTAGCGCTCCATGTCGGCGGTGGTGTCGGCGTGCAGCCCGGAGACGAAGACGATGCCGTCCACGCCGCGCTCCACCAGCATCTCGGTCAGCTCGTCCTCCGTCGAGCCGCCGGGCGTCTGCGCGGCCAGCACCGGGGTGTAGCCCTGCCGGGTCAGCGCCTGGCCGATGACCTGGGCGAAGCCGGGGAAGATCGGGTTGTCCAGCTCCGGGATGAGCAGCCCGATCAGGCCCGCGCTGCGCCGGCGCAGCTTCACCGGCCGCTCGTAGCCGAGCACGTCGAGCGCGGCCAGCACGGCCTGCCGGGTGGTGTCCGCCACGCCCGGCTTGCCGTTCAGCACCCGGCTGACCGTCGCCTCGCTCACCCCGGCCTGGGCCGCGATGTCGGCGAGCCGCGCGGTCGCGGGACCTGACTGTTCCTGGCGCACGTCGTGCCTCCCTTGTCCTCGCTGAGACCGTAACTCCTTGCAGAAATTACTTGCAAGCTCTTTCGGTCGCATGTCAATCCTGTTAGCTTCCTCGGCGTCCGGCGCCGCGCTGTGCGGTCGCGGTTCCCTGCCTGAAGGAGAGTTCACTATGCGACGTGGCATAGCCGCCACCGCCCTGGCCGCATCACTTGCGCTGGTGGCGACGGCCTGCGGTGACGACGGCGACGGTGGCGACGGCGGCGGGAGCGCGGGCGGGCAGGTGACGATCACCTGGTGGGACACCTCCAACGCCACCAACGAGGCGCCGACGTACAAGGCGTTGATCAAGGAGTTCGAGAAGGCGCACCCGGACATCAAGGTCGAGTACGTCAACGTCCCCTTCGACCAGGCACAGAACAAGTTCACCACCGCCGCCGGCACCAAGGGCGCCCCCGACGTCATCCGCACCGAGGTCGGCTGGACCGCCTCCTGGGCCAAGTCGCAGTTCCTCGCCCCGCTCGACGGCACCGCGGCGCTGGCGCAGCAGGACGACTTCACGCCGTCGCTGCTGAAGCAGGCGCAGTACGAGGGCACCACCTACGGCGCCCCGATCGTCACCGACACCCTCGCGCTGATGTGGAACAAGGACCTGCTGAAGAAGGCCGGCCACGACGCGCCGCCCGCCGACTGGGACCAGCTCATGGACGTCGCCGCCGACGTCGAGGACAAGACCGGCGCCGACGGCTTCTGGCTCAACAAGGACCCGTACTACACGCTGCCGTTCCTCTTCGGCGAGGGCACCGACATGGTCGACGCCGCGGCGCAGAAGATCACCGTCAACTCGCCCGGGGCCGTCGCCGGCGTGGAGAAGGCCAAGGAGATCGTCGACGCTCCCGGCACCGCCGACCTCGACGTCACCGCCGACGCCTACGCCCACATGCAGGACGCCTTCGTCAACGGCAAGGTCGCCATGATCATCCAGGGTCCCTGGGAGCTGACCAACGTCTACGCCGGATCCGCGTTCAAGGACAAGGCCGACCTCGGCATCGCGCCCGTCCCGGCCGGCTCCACCGGCAAGGCCGGCGCCCCCACCGGCGGCCACAACCTCTCCGTCTACAACGGCTCCGACGAGGCGCACAAGGAAGCCGCGATCGAGTTCGTCGGCTGGATGACCTCCGCGAAGACCCAGTCGAAGACCGCCCTGAAGAACGGCACCCTGCCCACCCGCACCTCCGCCTACACCGACGAGGTCAAGGCCGCTCCGGGCGTCGCCGACTACCAGCAGGCGCTGGCCGGCACCGCCCAGCCGCGCCCCGCGCTGCCCGAGTACAGCACGCTGCTCGGCGACGACTTCGCGCAGAACCTCGCCGCCGTCCTCAAGGGCGACACCGGCGTGAAGGACGGACTCGACGCCACCGCCGAGAAGTTCGGCGAGCTGGTCCCCGACTTCTCGTAGCGCGGCAGCGGTCCTGAAGGGCACCGAATGATCAGCAGCCTGAAGCAGTCGTACAGCCGCCACTGGTACGCCTATGCCATGGTCGCCCCGGTCGTCGCCGTCCTCGGCGTGCTCGTGGCGTACCCGCTGGGCCGCGGCCTCTACCTGTCGCTGACCGACGCCACGAGCGACAACGTCGGCCGCACCATCGGCGTCAACGAGATCCCGGACAGCTTCTCCTTCGTCGGCTTCGACCACTACGTCGAGATCCTCACCGGCAGCGCCGCCGACACCTTCTGGAAGCAGTTGGTCTGGACGCTCTTCTGGACCGCCGCCTGCGTCGCCCTGCACTACGGCATCGGCCTGGGCCTCGCCGTGCTGCTCAACCGCAAGATGCGCGGGCGCACCCTGTACCGGCTGGCGCTGATCCTGCCGTGGGCGGTGCCGACGTTCGTCACCGTCTTCTCCTGGCGGATGATCCTCGCCGACGGAGGCGTGCTGAACTCCGCGTTCGCCTCCGTCGGGATGCCGGAGCCGGCCTGGCTCAGCGAGCCGTTCTGGCAGCGCACCGCGGCGATCGTCGTCAACACCTGGTGCGGGGTGCCGTTCATGATGGTCTCCCTGCTCGGCGGGCTGCAGTCGATCCCGCACGAGCTGTACGAAGCCGCCGAGACGGACGGCGCGACGCCCTGGCAGCGGTTCCGGTACGTGACGCTGCCCGGGCTGCGCGCGGTGAGCAGCACGGTGATCATGCTGGGCGTGATCTGGACGTTCAACCAGTTCATCGTCATCTTCCTGCTGTTCGGCTCCACCGCGCCCGACACCGAGATCCTGGTCACCTGGGCGTACCGGCTCGGCTTCGGCCAGACGCCGCGGGACTACGCCGGCTCCGCCGCGTACGGCGTGATCATCCTGTCCATGCTCGTCGTGCTGGTGTCGGTCTACCGCCGCTGGTTGAACCGCAACGAGGAGGCGGCCGTCCGATGAGCCGCTCTGCTACCTCCCGCCCGGCTGCCTCCCGCCCGCGCCGCCCGGCTGCTTCCCGCCCGCGCCGCCGCGGCGAGCGCAGCACCGCCGCGTCCGTCGTGCTGCACGGCACGCTGCTCGTGGCGAGCTTCGTCGCGCTCTTCCCCGTCGCCTGGCTCGCGTGGGTCTCGCTCGGCCCCGACAAGACCGACTTCCTGCACGCCGGCGAGATCGCCGGGAAGATCAGCCTGTCGAACTACACCACCGTGCTGTCCGACACCGACTTCCTTGCCTGGGTCGGCAACTCGCTCATCGTCACCCTCGGTACGTGCCTGATCGGCGTCTTCGTCTCCGCCAGCGCCGCATACGCCGTCTCGCGCATGCGCTTCCCCGGCCACCGGCAGCTCATGTGGACGTTCCTGGTCACCCAGATGTTCCCGTTCGCGATCCTCATCGTGCCGCTCTACAACATCATGGCCGGGCTCGACCTGCTGGACACGTACTGGGCGCTGATCGCCGTCAACCTCACCCAGGCCGTGCCGTACTGCGCCTGGCTGCTGAAGGGCTACTTCGACACCATCCCGTACGAGATCGACGAGGCCGGCCGGGTCGACGGGCTCACGCCCTTCGGCACGTTCTGGCGGCTGGTGCTGCCGCTGGCCCGTCCCGGCATGGCGGTCGCGGCGTTCTACACCTTCATCACCGCGTGGGCGGAGTTCGCCTTCGCGTCGGTGTTCATGCTCAGCTCCGACAAGTACACGCTGCCCATCGGCCTGGCCACCTTCGTCAGCCAGCACGACCAGCAGTGGAACCTGATGGCCGCCACCGGCGTGCTCATCGGGATCCCGGCGGCGGCGTTCTTCTACCTCGTCCAGCGCCACCTGGTGACCGGCCTGACGGCCGGCGCCGCCAAGTCGTAAGCGCCCCCGCCCCTTCCGCTCCGCCCTTTCCGTCCCGCCCTCCTCCCGCAAGCCACTGGACGCGGCCCGTGGCCGCCCGCCCACCGACGACCCGGGGAAGACATGACCCAGCACCTCGCCGCCCGTACGGCCCTCGACTCCGCCGACGCCCTCGACTGGTGGCGCGACGCCGTGATCTACCAGGTCTATCCGCGCAGCTTCGCCGACGGCGACGGCGACGGCACCGGCGACCTGCCCGGCATCCGCGCCCGGCTGCCGTATCTCGCGAAGCTCGGCGTCGACGCGGTGTGGCTCAGCCCGTTCTACGCCTCCCCGCAGGCCGACGGCGGCTACGACGTCGCCGACTACCGCGCCATCGACCCCGTCTACGGCACCCTCCACGACGCCGACGCCCTCATCCGCGACGCCCACGAACTGGGTCTGCGGATCATCGTGGACGTCGTACCCAACCACTCCTCCGACCGCCACGAGTGGTTCCGCCGCGCCCTGCGCGAGGGCCCCGGATCCCCGCTGCGCGCCCGCTACCACTTCCGCCCCGGCAAGGGCGCCGACGGCGAACTGCCGCCCAACGACTGGGAGTCCATCTTCGGCGGCCCCGCCTGGACCCGCTGCCCCGACGGCGAGTGGTATCTGCACCTCTTCGCCCCCGAGCAGCCCGACTTCGACTGGGAGCACCCGGCCGTCGCCGACGAGTTCCGCTCCATCCTGCGCTTCTGGCTCGACATGGGCGTGGACGGCTTCCGCGTCGACGTCGCCCACGGCCTGGTCAAGGCCCCCGGGCTGCCCGACATCGGCGGATCCGACCAGCTCGGCCTGCTCGGCAACGCCGCCATGCCGTTCTTCGACCAGGACGGCGTGCACGACATCTACCGGAGCTGGCGGCGCGTGCTGGAGGAGTACCCGGGCCGGCGCATCGCGGTCGCCGAGGCGTGGACGCCGACCGTGGAGCGCACGGCCCACTACGTCCGCCCCGACGAGCTGCACCAGGCGTTCAACTTCCAGTACCTCGGCACGTACTGGGACGCCGCCGAGCTGCGGCCCGTCATCGACGCCTCGCTGGCGGCCATGCGGCCCGTCGGCGCGCCCGCGACCTGGGTGCTGTCCAACCACGACGTCACCCGGCACACCACCCGCTTCGCCAACCCGGCGGGTCTGGGCACCCAGTTGCGCTCCGCCGGCGACCCGGTCCTCGGCCTGCGCCGCGCCCGCGCCGCGACGCTGCTCATGCTCGCGCTGCCCGGCTCCGCGTACCTCTACCAGGGCGAGGAGCTGGGCCTGCCGGACGTCACCGACCTGCCCGACGAGGTGCGGCAGGACCCGGCGTTCGCGCGCGGGGCGGGGCAGGACGGGTTCCGCGACGGCTGCCGGGTGCCGATCCCGTGGACGGTGGCGGGGAGTTCGTATGGCTTCGGGGACGGCGGGAGCTGGCTGCCGCAGCCGGCCGGGTGGGGCGAGCTGAGCGTCGAGGCGCAGACCGGCGACCCGGGCTCGACGCTGGAGCTGTACCGCAGGGCGCTGGCGGTGCGCCGGGCACACGCCGCGCTGGGCGCGGGGGACGGGGTGGAGTGGCTGGCGGCGCCGGAGGGGGTGCTGCTGTTCCGGCGCGAACCGGCGGGCGGCGGCGCGGCGTTCGTCTGCGCGGCGAACACCACGGACGCGGCGGTGCGGATCACGGTCCCGGCGGGGCGGCTGCTGCTGGCGAGTGCGGAGGCGGCGGGCGCGGACCCGGGCGGCGAGGTGGAGCTGCCGGCGGACACCACGGTGTGGTGGTCGGCCGAGGAGGCGTGAGCGGTACGGACCGGGGGAGCACCCGGCGCGTACGGAGCGGGGCACCGCCCGTGCCGTACGGACCGGGTGCCCGCCCCGCGACGTACCGGAACCACTGCCCGGGTGGCGGGTTCCTCCCGTCCGCCGCGCCCCGGGCCGCCTGTTCCCGATAGCCTCGGTGAGCTGGACTGGGGCGAGCGCGGAGGCAGTTGATGCCGGGTCGGGAGACGGGGACGCCGGATGTCCGGGGCGGCCGGGGCAGACGCCGCGACCTGCGGGGCCGCCCGTTCCCCGGCGTGGCGCTGGAGGAGGCGGGCGGGCAGGCCGAGATCCTGCGGGAACTGCGGACCTGGGCCGAGCACGAGGCCGAGGACGCCATCGAGTGGTATCTGAACGACAAGCGCCTCAAGCGCCGCGGCTCCCGCGTCATCAGCGCGCTGACGATCCTCCTCGCCGTCGCCGGCACGCTGATCCCGCTGGCGAGCGTCATCTCCGGCGGCCCGCCGCAGGGCTGGGGATACGTGCTGCTGGCGCTGGCCGCCGGGTGCAAGGGGTTCGACCACTTCTTCGGCCTGTCGTCGGGCTGGATGCGCGACATCACCGCGGCGCAGGCGCTGCGCGCGGAGCTGAACGACTTCCGGATGGCCTGGGCGGCGGACCAGCTCCGCACGACCGCCCCCGCGTCCGGCCCTCTCGACCCGGCGGCGCTGGAGCGCCGGCTCGCGCTGCTGACGTCGCTGGTGGAGGCCGTACGCCGGCAGGTGGAGTCGGAGACGGCGGAGTGGCTGAGCGAGTTCCGCGCGACGGCGCAGCAGTTGCAGGACAACGCGGGACCGCCGACGGGCGCGGGGGCGTGAGGCGCGGGTGGCCACGGAGCGGATGCTGACGGTCGTCCTGCCGGGAGGCAGGGCGCGGGACGTGGTGCTGGAGGCGCCGGACAATACGTGGCTGCCGCTGGTGGCCAGGAGGCTTGCGGAGTGGTGCGGCCTGCCGCACGGCGCCGACCGGCTGTTCTTTGCCGACGGCACGGAACTGCCGTGCGACGCCACGCTTGCGGACGTGCCCGTACGGCCCGGCACCCGGCTCTGGCTCGGCGAACCTCCCGCCGGCCCGGACACGGGCGGTACCGCCCCCGAGAAGGTCCACCGCGCGCTTCTCCAGTCGGGTCTCGCCGTAGAGGGCGCGGGCGGCACGTTGCTCGTCTCTCGTTCGCGTGGCGGGACGGACGCCGCGGCGCCCGAGCGCGGCGGCTGGCGCCGGCTGCTGCCGGGCGGGCGGCGCGAGCCGGACGCCGGGCAGGGCTTCCTGCCGCCGTGGTACCTGGATCCCCGCCGGTTCGCGGACGCCCGGTGGGCCGCGGCGGAGCTGTGGCACCGCACCCCGGACAGCGCTGGGTTCCTCCGCCTTGAGCTGGGCTCCACCGTCGACCCCTACGGGGTGCGGCTGCCGCTCACGGTGGACCTGCCCACCGTCGGGGTCCTCGGCGCCGGGGCGCGTCAGGGCGTGGAGGGTGTCGGCGCGTGGCTCGTCGCCCAGATCCTGGCCACGCACAGCCCGGCCGACGTCGACGTACGCGTGCTGACCACCAGCCGGCACCACCCCGTCTGGGGCTTTCTCCGCTTGCTTCCCGCCACCGCCGCCGGCCTCCGGATCGCCGAGGCCGGGGCGTCGGCCCTCCATATCGACGACCTGCTCGGCCGCTCCCGCCTCCGGCCGGGGAACCTCCGTACGCCCGCGGCCGTGCTCGTCCTCGACGGAGCCCACCGGCTGAGCGCACTGCCGGGGGTCGCCGAACTGCTCCGGAACGGGCCGGGGTACGGAGTGTTCACCATCTGCCTGGAGTCCGAGGCGCAACTGCTGCCCCCGGAGTGCCGCGCGGTGGCCGAGATCGACGACGGCACCCGGCTGACGCAGGGGGGAGAGCACGTCCGCCAGGGCGGGCATCCGCACCGGCTCGACCCCGCTGCGTCCGACCGCATCGGCCGCATCCTCGCGCCCCTCCGCGACCCCGCCGCCCGCGCCGTGCCGGACAGCCCTCGTCTCCTCGACCTGCTCGGTCTTCCGCCGTTCGACACCAAGGAACTGCGGCGACGCTGGGCGCCCCCCTTCCACGGGCTCTCCGCCCCGATCGGAACGTCCCAGGGCGTTCCGATCGCCATCGACCTCGTACGCGACGGCCCGCACGCCCTCGTCGCCGGCACGACCGGCTCCGGCAAGACGGAGTTCCTGCGCACCTGGATTGCCTCCATGGCCGCCTGCCACCCGCCGGACGTGGTGTCGTTCGTGCTGGTGGACTACAAGGGCGGCAGCGCCTTCGCCGGCTGCGCCGCGCTGCCGCACACCGTGGGGGTGCTCGACGACTTCGACCGCTATCTCGTCGAGCGCACCCTCACCGGCCTGGCAGCCGAGCTGCGCAGGCGCGAGGAAGTGCTGACGGCGGCCGGAGTACCCGACATCGGCGGCTACGGCCTCTTGTTCGCGGCAGAGGACGTGCGTGTCTCCGACCCGCTGCCCCGGCTGGTGATCGTCGTGGACGAGATCGCCTCGCTCGCCCGGGAGTTCCCCGACTTCATCGACGGCCTTGTGGAGATCGCCCGGCGGGGCCGCTCCCTCGGTGTGCACCTCGTGCTCGCCACCCAGCGGCCCGGCGGCGTGGTGACTGCCGACATCCGGGCCAACACCAACCTCCGTATCGCGCTGCGCCTCGCGGACCAGAACGAGAGCACGGACGTCATCGACGCGCCGGACGCGGCCTGGCTCGGCAAATCCGAGCCGGGGGCCGCGTACGTACGTACCGGCGCCGAAACCCTGGTCCGGCTGCGTACCGCGCGCGTCGGTGTCCACCGCACACCCGAACCCGGACAGCGGTCGGACGTGCGGGTGCGCGACGCTCACGACAATCCCGAGGACAGCGGTTCGCTGCGGGTGGAACCCGAGCCCGCCGGACTGACCGACCTCGACGTGCTGGTCACCGCCGTCGAAACCGCCGCCAACCTCAGCGGCATCGCCCGGCCCTCCGCGATCCTCCCGCCCCCGCTCCCCGACGTGGTCAAGCTCGGCGCCCCGCCGGTGGAGCCGGACCTGCCCGTGCGAGGGCGCGACCTCGCGCCCGTCCCCATCGGCCTCGCGGACGTCCCGGAGGACCAATTCCAGACCGCCGCCGTGCTCGACCTCGCCGACAAGCTGCCCCTGCTCGTCTCCGGTGGCCCGCGCAGCGGGCGCTCGCAACTGCTGCGCACGGTCGCGGGCGGGGTCGCCCGTCAGCACAGCGTCGCCGACGTGCACCTCTACGGCATCGACTGCGACTCCGGCGCGCTTCGGGCGCTCACTGCACTGCCGCACTGCGGCGCGGTCGTCTCCCGCAACGAGCCCGACCGGCTGACCCGGCTGCTGGACCGGCTCACCACCACCGTGCGTGTCCGGCAGTCGGAGCTGGGCGCCGAGGCGTTCGCCGACATCGCCGCCCAGCGGCAGGCGGTGGCGGCGCCACGGCGGCTGCCGTACCTGCTGGTGCTGGTAGACGGCTGGGAAGGCTTCGTAGACGCGGTGGCGGCCGTCGACTTCGGTAAACCCGTCGACGACTTCATCCGGCTCTGCCGGGAGGGCCCGCGGGTCGGTGTCTGCCCCGTCGTCGTGGGCGGACGGACCGTGCTCCACGGTCGCATCAGAACGGCGGCCGCGGACGTGCTGGTGCTCCGGCAGGACGACGAGAACGACTACCTGGACGCGGGCATCAGACCCGTGTTCGTACCCGGACGTATGTCGCCGGGCCGCGCGCTCTACGCCGAGGGCCGAGACCGTACCGTCGTGCAGATCGCACTCCTGCCCGGCGGCACCATGACAGTCCGAGGCCAGGCCGAGGCGCTCGCTCGGATCGGCGCCGCCGCGCACGAGCGGGACTCCCATGTGCCGCTAACTCGGCGCCCGTTCCGCGTCGACGCCCTCGACCTCGCCGCCGACCGCTTCCACGTCGGCGGCGGTACGGGCCGGCCGGTGGGCCGCGACGCGGAGCTGGCGTGGCTGCGCGACCGGTACGCCACCGGCACCTCCGTCGCGCTGCTCGGCCCGCGCCGGGCGGGCAAGACGTGGGTGCTCGGCGAGCTGGAGCGCCGCCTCGTCGCGGACGGCGCGCGCCGGGTCCGTAAGCTCACCGTCCCGCACCGCGCCAGCGCCGTCGACAGCCCGGACGAGCTGGCCGCCCTCCTCGACCCCGCCGTGCGCGACGCCGCGAGCCCCGCGGAGGCGCTCCTGAACCGGGCGAACGAGCCCGCGGCGCGCGCCGACCGGGAGGCGTTCCTGCTCGACGAGGTCGGCCGGCTCGCCGAGTACCACCCCGCCGCCGTCTCCTGGCTGCGCGACCTCGGCCAGGCCGGCGCGTGGCTCGTCTACACCGGCACCGAGAAGGACTGGCAGACCGTTGTCCGCTCCGCGCTCACCGCCCCCGGCTCCAGCTTCGGCAACGACGTCGACAAGCGCATCCTCGGCCCCCTCGGCGAACCGCACGCGCTGGCGTTCCTCACCGGCACGGCCGCGAACCTCGGCGTCGACATCGAACCCGACCGCGCGGGCGCGCGGATCCTCGCGCTGGTCGGCACCTGGCCGTTCTACCTCCAGGTGATGGGCGACGCGGTGGTACGGGCCGTCCAGGCGGACGACCGCCGCCCGCTGACGAGCGGCCCGGCACTCGAAGAGCTGCGCAGGCAGGAGCTGCTGATCGGGCGCAGCGAGCAGTTCCAGTCCCGCTGGGCGGAGATCGGCCCCGCGGGCCGCGCCGCGCTGCTGCACACCCCCGGCGAACCCCCGCCGGAGCCGGCGCCGGCGCAGCGGATGGAGCTGCGGGACGTGGGGCTGCTGCGGCCGGGGGACGTGTGGCTGGCCGACCGGCCGTTCTTCGACTGGATCGCGCTGAGCCAGGTGTCGCTGCGGGACGAGTCGTTACGGGGCGGGGTCCGCGGCGACGCCCGCCCGGCCCCCGGTCCCATCCCCGCCCCCGCCGACCCGCCGGCGGACACCCCCCGGGCCGCGGGCCCTCGAACCGATGAGGAGTCATCCCCATGAGCCGCTTCCGGCCGAGCCGGGCCTACCAGCCCGAGCTGGACGTCCGGTTCCCCGGCGACCACGTGCCCGGCTGGGCGCGGCCCCTGGTCGAGGGCCAACTGCCCAACTCCGCCGCGTGGCTGGTGGAGCTGCCCCGCCGGGCGGGCAAGACGTGGCTGGCGCACGCCGTCGAACGGGCCCGGACGGAGCGGCCGTCGCTCCGGGTGGACCTGCGCTCGACGGCCGAGGCGGTACGGCGCCGGGGGCTCGGATGTCTGGCGGGCGGCAAGCAGCCGCCGCGGGTGTCGCCGGGATGCGTGGTGCTGGTCGACGAACCGGCCCTGACGCGGGGCGCGGATGGCGGCGGGGCCCGTACCCACTCCGCCACCGCCGCCGCGCCCGCCGCCCCGGCCGCACCCGGCACCCCCGCACCACCCGCCCTGGCCGGAGTCGACCCCGCGGCGCTGGCCGCCGGTCTGGAGCAGGTACGGGACGCGGGCGCCGTGCCCGTCGTCTTCGCCACCCCCGCCGAGCAGTTGCTCCTCGCCCCGCACCTCGGCGCCGACGCGCCCAAGGACGTGCTGCGCCCCCCGCCGCTCGCCGCCGACGAGTGCGCGCGCATGGCCGCCCGCGACCCCGAGTGGGCCCCGGGCGTCGTCGAACTGCTGCGGGCGGCGGAACCGGCGTGGCTGCAGACGCCGTTCCTCCTCGAACTCGCCCTGCAGACCGCCGAGGAGCACCCCGCGCTCCGCGCCGACGCGGCGCGGCTGGCGACGGCCGCGTACGAGGAGGCGTGCGGGCGGCACCAGTACGTGCCGCAGTGGTTCCACGACGGCCTCGCCCCCGAGCACCGCGCGGCGCTGCGGGCCCGGCGGTGGCACGACGCGGGCGTGGAGATCGCCGTACGGGCCGCGCACACGCCGCCCGCCGACGACCCCGTGCTCGTCCGCCACCTGCCGGAGGTGCTGCGCATCCACCACGTCACCGACCTCCACCACGGCGGCGGGCTGCGCGCCAACGTGGACGCCAAGGACACCTCGCAGGCCGGGCAGCGGCTCGCGGAGCTGGCGGGCGCGGGCTCGCCGCTGGACGCGTACGTGGACCACGTGCGCCAACTCGCCGGCCAGGGCCGGGCGCCGCATCTGATCATCGCCACCGGCGACCTCGTCAACCGCCCCGTCGACGCCGACGGCCGGACGGCGCTCGCCTGGCTGCGCGCGCTGGAGGACCAGCTCGCCGACCACCCCGACCTGCGCCCCGCCGACCCGCGGGTGCTCCTGACGGGCGGCAACCACGACGTGTCCTGGGAGCTGTGCCTGGACGAGGACCCGCAGGCGCGGCACCGCTGGTTCGCCCGGGTCTTCGCCGGCTACCCGCACCCCGACCTGCACGAGCCCGACACCGCGGTCCGCCGCGTCTACGTCACCTATCCGGACGCCGGGCTGCGGGTGGCGCTCCTCGGCACCGCCGAGTCCGGCGGCGAACCGGCGCACGACCGGGACCGCGAGCGGCTGGAGCGGTTCCGCGAGACGTACGTGGCGGCGGCGGACGCGGCGGACGAAGACGCCGTACGCCGGATCGTGCTGGAGTTCGAGCGCCACGACCCCGGCGTCATCGCCCGGGGCGTCCTCGACCGGCTCACCCGCGAACCGGGGTACGTCACCCTGGCGGCCCTGCACCACCCGCTGTCGCCGGTGCCGGCGGTGGAGATCGCCCCGTACTCCGGGGTCGTCAACGCGGGCCAGGCGAAGTGGACCCTGGCGGAGGCCGACACGTCCCTGGTCCTGCACGGCCACACCCATCTGGGCTTCACCGCCGCCGAACGCCTGCTGGGCACCGCCCGCCCCTGGACCACCCGCATCGCGGGCGCCCCGGCGCTGGGCAGCCGCGAGTCGGACGAGCGCAACGGGTACAACGAGGTCTTCGTCGCCCGCGAGGGCGGCGACCACGCGCTCGCACTCCGCACGGTCCGCTACGAGGCGGGCACCTGGGCCCCGGGCCCCACCGTCGGCTTCACCCCGGGCGCCCCGGACGAAACCCTCCTGCCCCTCCTGTGCGGCGACCCCGCCTGAGCCGTTCCGGCGGTGCGTACCGACCGGGACGTTCCGCTCAGCTCTGGGTCACTTCCTGCCCCGCCCGCTGCTCCTGGTCCGGCCCCTGCTCCTCCTGCCCGGGGCCCGGCTCCCCGCCGGCCGCCGTGCCGGCTGCGAGCTCCAGCGCGCCGGGGTGCACCGACTCCCGCACCGCCGCGTACTGCTGCCGTACCGCCTGGCCCAGGGCCAGGTCCTCGTCCGCCTCGAACGTCTCGTGCGGCCCCGTCTCCCACACCGGAGGGGCCTCCGCGCCGAGCCGGCCCTCCGCCACGCCCAGCGCCCACGCCGCCTGCCGGGCCGCGCCGAGGGCCGCGTAGTCCGCGGACGCCGGGACCACGACCTGCGCCTGGAAGACGGCCGGCGCCAGCGCCTGCACCGCCGGGAGGCCCGCCGCGGCGCCGAGGAGGAAGACGCGGCGGACGGTGACGCCCCGGGCGCGCAGCACCTCCAGGGCGTCCGCGAGGCCGCACAGCATGCCCTCGAACGCGGCGCGCGCCAGGTGCTCGGGCCGCATGCTCTCGCGGCGCAGGCCGTGCAGGGAGCCGGCGGTCTGCGGCAGGCTCGGGGTGCGTTCGCCGTCGAGGTACGGCAGGAGGACGAGCCCGTGGGCGCCGGGCGTGGAGCTCAGCGCCAGCTCGGAGAGCCGCTCCAGGTCGGTCGGCGCCAGGCCCAGCAGCTCGGCGGCGCCGCGCAGGGCGCGTACGGCGTTGAGGGTGTGGACGACCGGCAGGTGCATGCCGGTGGCGTCGGCGAGCGCCGTGATCGTGCCGCCGGCGTCGGGCAGCGCCGCGTCGTGGACGGCGTAGACCGCGCCGGAGGCGCCGAGGGTGACGACCGCGTCGCCGGCGCCGAGGCCGAGGCCGAACACGGCGGCCATCGTCTCGCCGGTGCCGGCGGAGATCAGCAGCCCCTCCGGCGTGCGCCCGGCGGCCTCGGCGGGGCCGAGCACCTCCGGCAGCCCGGCCTCGTGGCCGAGGGCCAGCTCGACGAGGTCCCGGCGCCACTCGCCGGCGTGCGCGGACCAGTAGCCGGTGGTGGAGGCGGAGCCGCGGTCGGTGGTGCGGCGGGCCGGCTTGCCGAGCAACTGCCAGACCAGCCAGTCGTGCGGGGTCATGAGCTGCGCGGTGCGCTTGGCGTGGTCGGGCTCGGTGGCGGCGAACCGGCGCAGCTTGGTGACGGGCAGCTTCGCGTCCGGCACGGCGCCGACGGCCTCCGCCCACGCCGCCCGGCCGCCCAGCTCGCCGACGAGGTCGGCGGCGGCGCCCTGGGCCCGCTTGTCGTTGCCGGTGAGCGCGTGGCGTACGGGCGTGCCCGCGGCGTCCAGCGGGATGACCGCGTGCTGCTGGGCGGCGACGCCGATGGCCTGCACGCCCTCCAGCACGCCGCCGTCCGCGGCCTGGCCGAGCGAGAGGAGCCACGTCTGCGGGTCGGCCTCGTAGGCCGCCGCCGACTCCTCGACGGACTCGGACACCGGGTGCGGCGCGTAGCCCTGCTTGAGTACCGCGCCGGTGTCGGCGTCGCAGACGACGATGTTGGTGCCTTCAGGCGAGCTGTCCAGACCGGCGACTATCCCCATGCCGCAGATGATGCCCTATCCGGAGGGCGGCTCGGGCACCGGTGGGGATTCGGCCGGCGGGACGGACGGGATCCGGCCCGCCGGGCGAAGCGGCGGCGCGAACCGCCGCCACGCCCGGCAGCCGGACCTCGGGGTCATGTGTTCGTCGTACCCCAGTCGTCGGACTCCTCACGCCGGCCGCTCTTGCCGTTCGCGTGTCCGTTCCCGAGGAAGTGCACGCGCGAGGCGACGTTCTCCGGCATGACGTCCCCGAACTTCGTGGAGAGCGTGCTCGCCGCCTTGGTCACGGCGTCCCGGCTGGTCAGCGCGGCGGCCTCGGCGGCGTTCCGCACCGCGGGGGACTCGCTGAACTGCTGCGCCGCCTTCCGCAACTGCTCGTAGCGCTCGCGTCCGGCCCGACTGCCCAGGACGTACCCGACGGCGATCCCCGCTACGAAGCTCACCCGGTACCGCATGGTCTCCACCTTCCCTCGGACTGCTTCGACTGGGCTGTTCCGCCCTTCTGTCACCGGTACGCGTACCCGGAAGAGGGGAGGGGTGAATACCGATTTCGGAGCGGACCCAGCCATGCGCTAATGTATGGCGAGCAGCACAGGAGCGCCCCCCGGGAGTCGGAAGGGCCTCCGTGCGGAGCAGTCCTCCGTAGCTCAATCGGCAGAGCAGCCGGCTGTTAACCGGCAGGTTACTGGTTCGAGTCCAGTCGGGGGAGCAGGTAAGCGAAGGCCCCGAGCGGGGCCTTCGCTGCTTTCTGCCTGTACGTCCCTGGCGGCCCACTGCCGCCCCCCCCGGAACCGGACGCGGTCCACCCGCGTCCTTCCGGGCATGCGTAGCGGCCCGGTCCGGCCCCGGGCGACGGGGTCTGCGGGCGACAGATCGTATGAGCGGCTATGCTGCGGCAGACGGCGCGCACATCTGTGCGTGACGCGCCGTACGGGGCGGTAGCTCAGCCGGTTAGAGCAACGGACTCATAATCCGTCGGCCGTGGGTTCGAGTCCCACCCGCCCCACCCAGAGACCTCCGAGAGGGATCGTTTCGACCAGGGATTTCCTGCCGACCGCCCCTCGGCGTCCGTCCCCCGGCAGCCATAGAGATCACGAGCCGGCCCGGCCGTCCCTCCATCGCCTCGGGCGACGGGCTACCGCGCATGTATGCGCCGCCGTAGTCCCCGGCCTCGCTCCGGCGAGGCTCTGCGCCTCAGGGGTGGCGCGGTGTGTACGGCGGGAACGCGACGGGGTCGGTGAGGTCCAGGTCCGCGTCCGGCCAGCGGTGGCGCAGCAGGGCCGCGGTGCGGCGGGCCCAGCCGGCGAGGTGGGGGAAGGCGCGATGGTGCCCGGCCGTACGGGCCGCGGCCTCCAGTGTCTCGATGAGTTGGGGGCGGCTGGGGTCCCCCTGGACGCGGGCGTCGAGTGCGCCGAACCGTTGCAGGCGGGCGATCGCCCAGAACAGGCAGGCCGCCGTCAGCCCGGTTCCGTACCGCCGGTCGTCCTCGGCTTCGGGCACGCCGCGGGCGAGGGCACGGCGGTGGAGGTCGGCGAGTCCGGTGGCGACCGGGTCGCCGACGGTCATCCACGCGGGACCCGGTACGTGGAGGCAGACCACGTCGAGGAGGGCGTGGGTGTAGGCGGCCGACTCGAAGTCGATGAGGCGGGCGTCGGCGGCGCCCGCCTCGTGGACGAGGACGTTGTTGGTCTCCGCGTCGCCGTTGCTGAGCGCGCCGAACGGGCCGGGGCCGCGCAACTCGGTGAGAACGGCGCCGAGTTCGGTCGCGACTCGCCCGGAGAGGGGCACACCGAGCGCCGCGGCTTGCCCGGGTGCCCGGTTCCGGAGCCGGGCGAAGTCGGCCGTGTCGGCCGCCGCCGGGTCCGCCGGCCCGAGGGACGCCCGTCGCAGGAGGTATCGGCCGGCGTGGCCGGCGGTCGCCGCGCCGAGTTCACCGCGAGCGCGGGCGAACGCGGCCAGGCGGTCGGCGTGGGCGGCGGCGCCGTCCCGGCGGAGAAGGAGGTCGAGCGCGGTGCGAGGGGCCAGGTCCTCCAACACGACGAGCCCGCCGGAAAGGTCGGCGGCGAGGACGCGCGGGGCGAGCGCCAGACCGAGGTCGTCGGAGGGATGACGGAGTGCGGCCACCTCGGTAGGCAGGCGCCAGGGCTCGGTGCGAGCCGAGCCCGGCCCGTCACGTACCCACTTGACGACGACGGTCGGCAGAGCGGCGATGCCCCGGAGCGTCACACGCGCGATCGCCCAGGGCTCCAGCCGCTCCCAGGCGACGACGCGGACGGGCGAGGAATGGAGATCCGTCAGGAGTACTTCGACGATGGCGCGTCGCGGAGTCGCGCCGGAGGCAGGCATCGAGGGAGTGTACGGGGCTCGCCGCGGACCGGACCGCACCCCGGCTCCTTCAGCGGACAACGCGACGAAGAAGCCCTGCATATCACCCTGTCGCGAGCATCTCCTCAAGGATGCACTGCAGTTCGGTGCGGTCCTGCGGGGTGATCCTCGCCAGCCTCCGGTCGTACTCCGCCGCCAGAGCCGCGAGTGCCCGGTCTCGCGCCTTTGTGCCCGCAGGGGTCAGGACCAGACGGTGACGCCGCAGGTCCGCGTCGTCGATCTGGCGCCGGATGAACCCCTGGGCGACGAGGTTGCGGACATAGACCCTCACGCTCGCCTTGGGCAGCAGCAGTTCCGCCGCGATCTCTGCCGGGTACGGTGACGCGGCCACCTCCGCCAGGACGAAGAACTCCTTCGTCTCCAGCCCGAGATCGGCCAGTTCCTCCGCACCTCACGATCCCGCGTGGACCGATCGAGCTCGCGGCCGACCTTCACCTGCCCGACAGCGCCGCACCGCCGCGCGCCGTGGTGCTCTCCACGCCCGGCAGCAGCGTGAAGGAGCAGATCGGTGCGAACTATGCGTCCCGCCTCGCCGCCCGCGGCATCGCGGCGCTCGTCTTCGATCCCGCCCACCAAGGGCAGAGCGGAGGCGAGCCCCGCGACCTCGAAGACCCCTATCGCCGCGGCGAGGACATCTCCTACGCCATCGACGCGCTCTCCACGACCCCCGGCATCGACCCTCAGCGCATCGGCGTCCTCGGCATCTGCGCCGGCGGCGGCTACGCCGTGCACACCGCCCGCACGGACCACCGCATCAAAGCGGTCGGCACGGTGGTCCCCGGCGACATGGGCACGTCGTTCCGCAGCTTCCAGCCCGACGGTCCGGCCGCCGCCGCACTCGACACCCTCGCCGACGCGCGCATCGAAGAGGCCCGCTCCGGCGAGACGGCCCGGGTGAACTGGCTGCCCGACACCCTGGAGGACGCCGCGGCATCCGGGCTGACCGACATCGACACCACTCAGGCCATCACCTACTACCGCACCCGGCGGGGCGGCAACGAGCACTCCACGAACCGCCGCCTCTCGCGCGGCGACTCCCTCCTGCTGGGCTACGACGCGTTCCATCTGGCCGACCGGCTCATGACCCAGCCCCTGCAGGTCATCCTCGCCGGACGCATCGGCAACACCGGCTCGTACGAGGCGGGGATGCAGCTTTGGCAGATGGCCCCCCATCCGGTCGACCTCATGGTGATCGAGGGCGCCGGCCACTACGAGATGTACGACGAGCCCGAATACGTCGACGCCGCCGTCGAACGGCTCACCGACTTCTACGTCAGCAACCTGTAGGCAGACTGCCGACTCGGGCCGCCGCGCCCCTGCTTCAGGAGGAATCTCCCGCTCGGTCATGAGGGCGTGCCTCGGTGATGCAGTCGTGCAGTCGTCTGCGCGCGTCCCGGAGCTCCGTCATCTGCCGGTCGAGGCGGTCGCGTTCGCCCGCGAGCAGCTCCAGAAGTTCCGGTGACACCTCACCGGAGTCAGCGAAGGGCAGCACCTCGCGAATCGTTCTGCTGGGCAACCCCATGGCGTAGAGCTGCTGGATCAGCCTGACCCGTTCGACGGCACCGCGCGGATACCGGCGCTGGCCACCCGGGTTCCGGGAGGAGTGGAGCAAGTCCTGCTGCTCGTAGTAGCGCAGCGCCCTGACGCTGACGCCCGCCTGCGCGGCGACTTCTCCGATCCGCATCCCGACCTCCTGACTCGACTCCACGTCCCGCTTGCACCTGACGTTGGCGTCAGGTTTTAGCGTAGCGGACACCGGTACGAACCAGCCCCTCCGAGTCCTGGAGCACATGGCATGACCCACCGCATGACCCGCAGCGGCACAACCGTCGTCGTCCTGGGCGCCACCGGGCAGCAGGGAGGATCGGTCGCCGCGGCGCTGCGGGCCGACGGCTGGGGGGTGCGCGCGGTCGTGAGGGATCCGTCCGGCGACCGGGCCCGGGCCCTCTCCGCCGCCGGCGTGGAAACCGTACGCGGTGACCTCCGCGATCCGGAGTCGCTCCGCGCCGCTTTCTCCGGCGCCCACGGCGTCTTCAGCGTCCAGCCGAACTCCGGCCAGGCCGGGGCCGACGTGACCGACGAGGACGAGGTCCGCTTCGGCGTGGCGGTGGCCGAGATCGCCGAGCGCTGCGGCGTCGCCCACCTCGTCTACAGTTCGGCGGTCACCGCGGGTTCGGCAACCGGCGTGGATCACCTCGACACCAAGAGCCGTATCGAAGCCCATGTCCGGAACCGGGACACCGCCGGCACCATCATTCGGCCGGCCACGTTCATGGAACTCCTGGTGACCCCCGGCATGGGCCTCGACCGGGGACACCTGTCCTTCCTGATGCGTCCGGACCAGGCCATGCAGTTCATCGCCGTACGCGACATCGGCCGCATCGCCGCCGCGGTCTTCGGCGCACCCGATCGCTACGCCGGTCGCACCATGGAGATCGCCGGTGACGCTCTCACCGGCAATGCCCTGGCCGAGGACCTGACCCGGGCCGCGGGCCGGACGATCAGCTACAGCCGCCTGCCGACGACACCGCCGGCCCAGGACGCGGTCCTGGGCAGACTGGCAGCACTTGTGGACGACGGCAGGCTGGCGGGAAACGCGAACCTCGACGCGCTGCGCGCGGAGTTCCCCTTCCTGCTGCGCTTCGACCGCTGGCTGGCAGGCCCTGGCGCGGGCCTCCTCGACAAGGCGCTGCGGCCTCCGAGCGGCTGACCGGGGCGGCCGACGACGGGGTGGAGCCGGCCGCAGCCGGTTCCACCCCGTCTCTCTCTGCCGTGCCGCCCTCACTTCCTGCGATAGGCCGCCGTCACCTCGACCTCGACCAGCCAGCCCGGCACTGCGAGAGAGGCCACTTCCATGGTCGCCCGGGCCGGGCGGGCCCTGTTGACGAGGATCGGCGGCTTCGGCGCCGAGGTGCCCATCGGCGCCGGGACCGTTTCGCCCGAGGCCAGGTCGACGTTGGCGTAGAACTGCCGGTACGCGCGGTTCCAGCCGGCGTAGTCGGCGAGTTCGGCGCGCGGCGGCTTCATCAGATAGCACTTCATCGTGATGACATCGGCCGGAGCCAGTCCGGCCACGGCGAGGTTGTCGGAGATCTTGTGCAGCACCAGCAGCGCCTGCGCCTCGGTCACCGTGACGCCCTCGGCGCCCTCGGTCATCGACGGGTCCGTCCAGTTCTCCGGCGTACCCGCGGGAGCGGCCGGGTTGAGCGCGTCGGGGCCGAGGCCACTGCTGGCGTAGAGAGCGACGGACTCACCGGTCGCCACCCCGGTGGCGATGGCCGGGTTGCTCTGCCCGGTCGGCAGCATGACCTTGACCTGGCGCGGCCCCGGCAGCCAGCCACGTGCGGCCGCGAAGGCGGTGGCGGAGGTGAGCAGTGCGCCCCCGGCGCCGGCGGCGGTCAGCATCACGGCGCGTCGCTTCGGTGCGTTCATCCCAGCATCACCCTCTCGTGCAGTTCGGTGACGACCTTGCGGGCCGAGGTGATGGCTCCGTGCTGCCAGGCGATCGCGTGGCTGAGCCAGTCGCCGGCGAAGTACACGTGGCCCGCGGGCTCGAGCAGCCGCCGGTACTCGGGGCCGGTCTGCGACTCCCAGCCGACCCATCCGCCCTCGATGAAGGGGGTGCGGTGCCAGGCGACGCTGAAGGAGGCGGCGAGTTCGGTGCGGTACTTGTCGCCGTGGATGCGCACACCCTGACTCAATGCCCGCGCCTCCCGCTCGGCGTGCGTGAGCCGGCCGTAGGCGAGGGCGTCCGCCCCGAAGTTGTAGTAGCCGATGAGCGTGCCCCGTCGGCCGTGGTAGCCGTACGAGGGGTACCAGATGGTGGCCAGGTCGGTGTCGGTCGGGGTGATGCCGCCGTAGAGGTGTTCGTCTGTCTCCCACCAGCGGCGGCGATACTCCAGGCCGATCTTGCCCACGGGGAGGGGAGAGGGAGTTCTGAGCGCGGCGGTGACCTCGGCGCCCAGGTTGTGGTCGAGCCGGGCGGCGATCATCGGCGGGATTGCGGAGACGACGAAGTCGGCGCGCTCGGTGTGGTTGCGGCCGCGGACGTCCCGCCAGGTGACCTCCGCGCCGTCGGGGCGGTCGGTGACGGCGGTGGCCTCGGCCCCGTAGACGATCCGCTGGCGGCCGATGGCCTGCGCCAGCGCGTACGGTATCCGGTCCATGCCGCCCTTGGGCTGGAACATCAGCATGGCCTGGTCGTAGCCGAACTCGAAGGTGAAGCGGTGGCCGATACGGCTGGCGAAGACGTCCGAGAGAGAGGGGACGGGGTCGAGAACGGTGCCCGCCTCCAGGCCGGCGCCGGGCTCGACGGAGTAGCCGCGGCGTTCGCTGCCGGAGTACGCCCAGCCGTCCGCGCGCCCTCCTATGCCGCCGAACTCCTCCAGGAACGCCAGCAGCCGCTCCTTGTCGTCGGCGGTCAGCTCCTTGTCCAGGGCGCCCTGGTCGGTGGCGGTGGCCAGCAACTCGGAGACGTAGCCGTAGACGTCGGCCTTGGCGGTGCGCCAGCGCACCGGCTTGCCGGCGAGCGAGCCCGCGGTCTTCTCGTGGTAGATGTAGGCGTTCGCGTTCTGGTTGGTGAAGACCTCGAGCTCCACGCCCAGTTCTCGGCAGTACTCCAGCGTGACGTGGGACTGCGGCAGCCGGGCCGGGCCGGCGTTCATGTACTGGTCCTTCGAGAACGTCGCGTGCTGGGTTCGGCCGTCGAGGTCGGTCTGGGTGGTGCCGCCGCGCACCGTCCAGTTGCGGCCGCCCGGCCGGTTCGCGGCCTCCAGGATCCGCACGTCGTAGCCCGCCTTGCCCAGCTCGTACGCGGTGACCAGCCCCGCGATGCCGGCGCCGAGCACGATGACCGAGCCCGCGGCCCGGCCGGAGAGGGTGAAGTCGCCGCGCCGCGGCGGGCGGAACTCGGTCGCGGCCGCCTCGACGACGGGGGCCAGGCCGAGCGCGCTCATCGTGGAGTACAGCACTCCGGCGCCGCCGGCGGCACCGACGGAGCGCAGGAAGTCCCGGCGGGTTGCTGAACCTGCCAAAGTCTCCTCCTTGCCCGCGGCCGCCCCGAGATACGGCGGCCACGTGTTCGTGGATCGGTCCGGCCCTGGGGGGTGGGGAACCGGCGTGCGAGAGGAGCCTCTCCCCGGCGTGTTTCCCGCATATGCCGACCGCATCAACGGCCGGTTGAAGACTTGACTGCCCCGTGCGGTGGCTCGGTGGGCGGCGTTCGCCGGGGCTGACGAGGCGTTACCGCAGGTCCCGAGGGGGGCCGCGGTGAGGATCACGGTCTTCGACTCCCGCGCGGCGAATCCTGCGGTGCTTCGGTGACCGTCGAACCGGAACGGACGGCACTCCGTGTACTCGCGGTTCTGCGGTTCAGGGCAGGAACGTTTCGTCTGACGCGCGTGCCATGCCGGGTGCCGGCTGGATTCCGTCCGCCGCCGAACGACGGCTGACGGAACTCGTCGACGACGCGGCCGACGCGGGCCCGGCCCGGCCGACGGCGCTCTACGGCCAACTGACGGGCCTCCGCTCACCGCTCTTCCAGCCACGGGGCCGACCGGGGGGCGGAGGGGCGAACCGCGGGCCGCGCTTCTGCCGTCTCTACCGCTCCCCGGCCCCATGCTGAGCGGCTTCTCCGGGGTCAGCCTCCTCTCCCCGGACGCACGAAAGACCGGCCGGATCGTGGCGGAAGAAGCCTTCGGGCGGCCCCCGGGGTCAGAGGCGGTCGTGGAGGAGGCGGGACAGCTCCACGCGGCGGGTCTTGAGGGTCGCGGTGCGGGGGAGTTCGGCGAGCGGAAGGTGGACGGGCGCGCCGAGCTGGGGGTAGTCGGCGGTCGCCGCCCGCCAGCGGGCGGGGGCCAGGGGCTTGTCGTCGCGGGTGCACAGGACGGGGACCGGTTCCGCGTCGGGGCCCTGGACGACGACGAGTTCGACGAGTTCGTCGAGACGGTCCAGGACGGCGTCCTCGATCTCCAGGCTGGAGCCGACGCCGGGGATGGTGTCGATCTCGCGGTCGAGCATGTGCAGGCAGCCGGCGCGGGTGCGGTAGCCGACGTCCCCGGTGCGCCACCAGCCGTCGTGGACGTTCTCGTCGTAGCGCTCCTGTTCGCCGTGGTACGTCTTGGCGATGCCGTCCCAGCGGACCTCGATGAACCCCGGGTTCGCGGGGGAGACCTTCCGGTCGTCGCGGGGGACGACGCGGACCCGGGCGCTGCCCGGCAGCGGGAAGCCGACGCAGCGGCCGTCCATGCGGTGCGTGTCGCGGCGGAAGTAGGGGCGGCCCACGGCGGGGCCGACCTCGGACTGGCCGTAGATCTGGAAGAACTGCGGGGCGCGGCGGCGGGAGGCGTCGAGGAGGCGGCGGACGGTGCGCGGGTGGATGGCGTCGAAGGTGGAGGAGAAGTACTTCACGGACGCCAGCGGCTCGCGCGGGTCGGCGGCCAGACCCTCCCAGGCGAGGAACGAGTTGGGCAGCGCCTCGATGAGGCCGGGCCGGTTCTTCAGGAAGAACGTCGCGACGTCCGCCGGCTCGTGGTTGTTGAGCAGGAGCGTCGGCATGCCCTTCATGAGCACCAGCGACATCGCCGCGAACAGCCGCGAGTGCACGAACGGCACGCTGACCGCGACCGTCTCGCGGCGGCGCAGCAGCGCGAGCATGACGAGCTGCGGGCGCAGCCGGGCGCGCATGGTGCGCGGGGTGTGGACGACCAGCTTCGGTACGCCCGTGGTGCCCGAGGTGTGCGTGATCATCGCCGGTGCGTCCAGCCCCTGGTACACCGGCGGTACGGGCGGGGAGCCGGCGAGCCGGGCCAGCGACGCCACGCCGCGGCCGGCGCCGGCCACGCCGATCACGGAGGTGGCCAGTTCGTCGAGGGGCAGGCCGGCCAGCTCGGCGAGCTTCGGTCCGTCGGTGAGCAGGTGGGGGCGGTGCGGGCCGTGCAGGCGCCTGAGGAGGGCGGCGACCGTGGGCGCGGGCAGGGCGGGGGAGAGCATGACGGGGACCGCGCCGAGCCGGGCGGCGGCGGTGGCGAGCAGCCAGGCGTCGAAGTTGGCCCGCTTGTAGACGACGACGTGCTCCCCGGCCCGTACGCCCGCCGCCGCCAGCCGGTTCGCCAGATCCGCGGCGAAGACCGCCACCTCGGCCACCGTCAGCCTGCGGCCGGCCTCGGGCAGGGCGTCGAGGTCGTGGTCGAGGGTGAGCAGCGTGCCGCCGTGCTTTGCCGCGGCCCGCTCCGGCACCGTACCCAGATACAGGCCGCGCTTGTGGTTCGGAATCTGGCTCATGAGGCCCTCCACCCAGACCGGCGTCACGTTCGGTTACGGCGGGGCGGCGGGGGCCGCCCGGGGTCGCGCGCCGACAGTGTGGGGCGGCGGACTTGGCCGCCAACAGGGGGCAACTTGGCGTCTACTTGTGGATTCGTCACAGGAAAGGCGACATACAAGACACGCCCGACCTCTCGGGCGCCTTGGTCGGGGTGTGAGGACGTGTTTGATTCCTGGTTCGAATCGTGGCGTCCGGCGCGTACGGGCTTCGGAGGCGGCGCCGGAGCCCGCGCGGCCCGTCACGAGGTGACCCAGCGTGACGGGCCCACGGGCCGGCCGGCCGCGTTCAGGTGGGCAGGACGCAGCCGGTGGACGCCGTCACGAACGGCTCGCCCGAGGGCGTGAGCGCGCCGGTTCCGGCGTCCACCGTGAACACGCCGATGGTGCGGCCCCGTTCGTTGGCCGAGTAGAGCAGCGCGCCGTCCGGCGACAGCGTGATGTGCCGCGGCCAGTTGCCGCCGCAGGGCACGGTGTCCACGAGGCTCAGCGCCTCGCCGTCGTCCTCCACGGCGAGGCGCGCGACGCTGTCGTGGCCCCGGTTGGAGAGGTAGACGAAGCGGCCGTCCGCCGACATCGTGATCTCCGCGGGGTAGTTGCCACCGGGGTCCACGTCGTCGGGGAGGGTCGGCAGGCTCGCGAGCCGGGTCAGCCCGCCGGTCGCCGCGTCGTGGGCGTACGCGGTGACGGTGCTGTCCAGCTCGTTGGCCACGTAGGCGTGCGTCCCCCGGGGATGGAAGACCATGTGCCGCGGGCCGGCGCCCGGCACGGACTTCACCTCCGAGACCGGCGACAGCGCGCCGCTGCCGGGGTCGAGGGCGTACGTGTGGACGGAGTCGGTGCCCAGGTCCACGGCGTAGACGAAGCCGCCGGCCGGGTCGGTGACGATCTGGTGCGCGTGCGGGCCCTCCTGGCGGTCGGGGTCGGGTCCCGAGCCGGAGTGCTGGACGAAGCCGGTGCGCTCGCCGACGCTGCCGTCCGCCTCGATGACGTGCGCGGCGACGCTGCCGCTGCTGTAGTTGGCGCTGAGCAGATGCCCGCCGCCGGGGTGCACCGACAGGTGCGTGACCCCGGCGCCGCCGGTGGACTGCACGCCCCCGAGGGCGCTGAGTGCGCCGTCCGCGCCGATGGCGTACGCCCGTACACCGCCCTCGGCGCCGCCGCCGACGGTGGAGTAGAGGACGTCGCCGGCGGGGGAGAGGGCGAGGAAGTCGGGGTTGGTGACGTCGCCGAAGCCGCCGTCGGCCGCGGCGAGGGCGCCGGTGGCGGTGTCGTAGGTGCAGGCGAGGATGCCCTGGCCGTAGGTGCCGAGGTAGAGGGGGCGCCGGGCGAGGGGGCGGGCGGGCCGCGGCGGGCCGGCGTGGGCGGTGCCGATGCCTGCGGTGCCGATGCCGGCGGCGCCGGCTGCGCCTAAGCCGGCGGCGCCGAGGAGGACGGCGCGGCGTGTGGGGCGGGACGGCATGGGAGACCTCCAGTGGGGGATGGAGTGACGTGGGGTGGCATGTCCCGGCCATGAGCATGCCGGGACCCCCGGAGCGGGTCAACGGCGCCCGGGGCCGTGCGCCGTGGTCGACGGCGCACCGGGGGACGCCCGTTCCGTACCCCCGGATCCCCAGGCCGTCACCACCCCTCGGCGCCCGCCGACTCCGCCGCGATCGTGGTCGACTCGCCGTGCCCGGTCCGTACGACCGTCTCCGGCGGCAGCGTCAGCAGCCGCGCGCGGATCGACGCCTCGATCGTCGGGCGGTCGGAGTACGAGCGGCCGGTGGCGCCCGGGCCGCCGTGGAAGAGGGTGTCGCCGGTGAAGACGGTGCCCAGGTCCGGGGCGTACAGGCAGACGGCGCCCGGCGCGTGGCCCGGCGTGTGCAGGACCGTCAGCTCCGTGCCCGCGACCGGCAGCGTCTGGCCGTCGGCGAGGGCGGCGTCCGGGGCGCGGTCGGGGTGGGTCATGTCCCACAGCACCCGGTCGTCGGGGTGGAGCAGGACGGGCGCGCCGGTCTTGGCGGCCAGCGCCGGGGCGGCGTCGATGTGGTCGTCGTGCGCGTGGGTGCAGACGATGGCGGTCACGCGGCGGTCGCCGACGGCGGCGGCGATGGCGTCGGAGTCGTGGGCGGCGTCGACGACCAGGGCCTCGGTGTCGTCGCCGACGATCCACACGTTGTTGTCGACGTCCCAGGTGCCGCCGTCGAGGGAGAACGTGCCGGAGGTGACCAGGTGGTCGATGCGGGCGCGGCTCACAGGATCACCACCGAGCGCAGCACGTCGCCGGCCTGCATCCGGGCGAAGGCGGCCTCCACGCCGTCGAGTTCGATGGTCTCGGAGACGAAGGCGTCGAGGTCGAGGCGGCCCTGCCGGTAGAGGTCGATGAGCATGGGGAAGTCGCGGGACGGCAGGCAGTCGCCGTACCAGGAGGACTTCAGCGCCCCGCCGCGGCCGAAGACGTCGAGCAGCGGCAGCTCCAGCGTCATCTCGGGCGTGGGCACGCCGACGAGGACGACGGTGCCGGCGAGGTCACGGGCGTAGAACGCCTGCTTGTACGTCTCCGGGCGGCCGACCGCCTCGATGACGACGTCGGCGCCGTTGCCGCCGGTGAGGTCCCGTACCGCCTCGACGGGATCGGTCGCGCGGGCGTCGACGGTGTGGGTGGCGCCGAGGCCGGTGGCGGTGGTCAGCTTCCGCTCGTCCACGTCGATCGCGATGATCTTCCCGGCGCCCGCCAGCCGCGCCCCCATGACGGCGGCCCCGCCGACGCCGCCGCAGCCGATGACGGCGACGGAGTCGCCGCGGCCGACGTTGCCGGTGTTCAGCGCGGCGCCCAGACCGGCCATCACCCCGCAGCCGAGCAGCCCGGCCGCGGCGGGGGACGCCTCGGGGTCGACCTTCGTGCACTGGCCGGCGGCGACGAGGGTCTTCTCCGCGAACGCGCCGATGCCCAGCGCGGGCGACAACTCGGTGCCGTCCTGGAGGGTCATCTTCTGCGTGGCGTTGTGGGTGTCGAAGCAGTACCAGGGCCGCCCGCGCTCACACGCCCGGCACCGGCCGCACACGGCACGCCAGTTCAGGATCACGAAGTCACCGGGCGCCACCTCGGTGACGCCGTCGCCGACGGCCTCCACGACACCGGCGGCCTCGTGGCCGAGGAGGAACGGGAAGTCGTCGTTGATGCCGCCCTCGCGGTAGTGCAGGTCGGTGTGGCACACCCCGCACGCCTGCACCGCCACCACCGCCTCCCCGGGCCCGGGGTCGGGCACGACGACGGTGGCGATCTCCACCGGCTCGTTCTTCGCACGCGCGACGACGGCTCGTACTTCCTGGGGCATGGGGCGCTCCATTCCTGGCGGGGGCTCATACAGTACGTCGGCCACTTCCCCCGAGGGGTGAGGCGGGCGGGAGCGGGGCGGGCGGAAGCCGCCGCCTACCGCACGAGCCCGACGAACTCCCCCTGATCCCCGGCCAGCAGCCGGCCCGCCCCCGCCAGGGGGACGAAGAAACACCGGAAGACCATGCCCTGATCCTCATCCCGGCTGACGACCGTGTGCATCCAGTCGTCCCGGGTCTCGGCGGTCTCCGCCCGGAAGTACACGGTGACCTGCGGCTGCCCGGTGTGCGGATGCGGACTCTGCTGCACGGCCAGCGCCGCCCCCGACGTCACCCCCCCCTCGCCCCGGTCTCCTCCGCTATCTCCCGCAGCGCGGCGTCGGCGAGCAACTCCCCGGCCTCCACACCCCGGCCGGCACCTGAGTCCCCGCCTCCGGATGGTCCCGGTGATCGAAGACGAGCAACTCCGGCCCGCCGGCCCGGCCGCGGATCACGTAGGCGGCAGTCCTGACACGCGCGGATGGCATCGGGGGAACCTCCGGCCGGAGCCGTGCGCGCGCCGGTCCTCGCCGCGCCCCGGATGCCGCGGCGTGAAATCGCCCCCCGGCGCGGTGGAAGAGAGCAAGCACCGGATGGTCCCTCCGCACGCGGGCTAGGCTTCGGGCGCGCCAAGTCAACGTCAACTCGTCCGATAGCGCGGGCCAAGCGCCTCGACTGAGAATTCCACGTGCGGACCAGCACTTACTCGTTACGTACAGTGGCCACATTCGAACTTTAGGTGACCTTGGCGTGCGCGGCACGCGGCCCTGGATCTGGAAGCTAAGGGGATACATGCCCGAAACAGCTGAAATCGAGGAACTCTACTCGGTCATCGAGGAGTCGGCCGGGCAGCTGGACGTGCCCTGCGACCGGGGCAAGGTCATGCCCATCCTCACCGCGTACGAGAGCGTGGTCCCCGTCTCCGCGGTCGCCTTCCGGGTCGAGACCAGCGCACGCCGCGGGAACGACCTCAGCTGCCGCCTCACGATGATCCCGCCCGGGGTCGACACCGTCGACATCGCCACGTCGAACGGCCTCATGCCGCGGACCGACCACCCGATCGGCACGCTCAGCTCCGACATCTCCGAGCGCTGTCCCATCGACAACTACGGTGTGGACTTCGGCGTGGTCGGCGGCTTCACCAAGACGTTCCAGTTCTTCCCGCCGGACGACCTCCAGGACATCCGGAAGCTGGTCGACATCCCGACCGCGCCCCGCGCCCTCGGTGAGAACATCGACTTCTTCGTCCGCCACGGCGTGGACGACCAGGTCGCTCTCACCGGCATGGACTACCAGCACAAGACCTTCAACGTCTACCTCAAGACCGCCGACGGCTACCTCGTGCCCGAGAACATCCGGGCGGTCCTCAGCGACCTCGGTCTGCCCGAGCCCAGTGAGGACCTGCTGCGCCTCGGCGGGCAGGCCGGCGGGTTCTACGTGACCTTCCGGTGGGACACGTCGGAGATCCAGCGCATCTCCTTCAGCGCGATGACCCCGGACCCGAAGTCCGTCACCAACAAGCTCGCGCCGAAGATCGATCAGCTCGCGAAGATCGCCCCTTCCGCCGACGCCGGCGCCGCCCGCATGTTCATCTGCTACGTCGCCTCCTCGCCCGACGGCGAGTACTACAAGCTCCTGTCCTTCTACCGGTCGCAGCCGGAAGTCGTGAAGCTCTGGGGCGAGTACGAAGACAACTGACGCTCGGGGCACGGCGAACGGGGAGTGCCGGCCGGTGCCGAACGCGGCCTCGCCGATCCGCCCGCCGTGCGCCCGGCTCATCGGAACCGCCGCCGAACGCGCAGACGGAAGGAAACCGCAGTGACGAATCCGGTGAACATCAGCGTCATCTACTACTCCGCGACCGGCACGGTCACCGAGATGGCCCGCACCCTCGCGGAGGAGGCGGAGAAGGCAGGCGCCGAGGTGCGGCTGCGCCGGGTCCGCGAGTTCGCCGAACTCGCCCCGGGCAACAACAAGCCCGGCTGGCAGGCCAACGTGGACGCCACCCAGGACATCGCCGAGGCCACGCCCGACGACGTGCTGTGGGCGGACGGCGTGCTGTTCGGCAGCCCCACCCGCTGGGGCAACATCTCCGCCCAGCTCAAGTACTTCATCGACACCCTCGCCGGGCCCGGGCTGCGCGGCGAGCTGCAGGACAAGGCGTTCAGCGGCTTCACCGCCAGCGCCTCGGCGCACGGCGGGCAGGAGACCACGCTCGTCTCGCTGTACAACACCGTCCACCACATCGGCGGGATCGTCGTCGCTCCCGGCTACACGGACCCGGCCAAGCACAAGGACGGCAACCCGTACGGCACGAGCCATGTCGCCTCGCCGGGCCACCCCGTCGACGACATCACGCGCGGCGCGGCCGCGGTGCAGGCCAAGCGCCTGATCTCGGTGGCCAGGGCGCTGCGCGACGGCCTGGCGGCCGACTGACCGCAAACGGCCCCCAGCCTGCGCGGAGGACCGCGTCCGAAGCACGGCGTCCGGCGCCGGTCGTCCGGCGCCGGTCGTCCGCCGCGCGTCGTGCGCCGCACGGCGTATGACGAACGAGGCAGGAAGCACGAGCGGTAAGTGGCGTGGAGCCCCGGCGCGGGGCCCACGCCACTTTCGGTCCGCCGGCCGCCGGGTGCGGGCCGCTCTCAGGTTCCGGCGTTCCCCTTGTCCGCCGACGCGTACCCGGGCTCCCTCTGCTCGTGGTGCCTCGCCTTCACGTGCTCCGGCATCACCCCGGGCATCGTGCTGACGACCTCCTCGTCCGCGGCGTCGAGGACCCGGGGGATCAGGCGCGGCGGCTTCGCGCCCGTCCCGCCGGAGTGCGCCAGGCCGTAGTTCTCCCACTGCTCCAGCGTCAACGTCGCGTCGATCTGCGGCAGTTCCCTTGGTTCTCCGCGTGCGTGAGGTGGCCGGCGAGCCGGCCGGCCATGCCCTCGGACGCTCCCGCGGCGGTCTGACCACTGGGGTCCCCTCTCGCCGCCGACGGCCGCTGCCGCCCGCGGGCGCGGAGCGGTGGCCCCGGCGCCCCCTCGACTTCCGGTACGTACCGGGGCGTTGACCCCGGGCGGCATGGGGCTTACGTTGACAGAGCACAGTCAGGAAAGCGCTTTCTTCGCGATCTCAGGAGTACCACTGTGCCCACCCCCCACCGCCGCATCCCCCGCCGGGCCGCCCTCGTCGCAGCCGCCGCCGGCTGCCTCCTCGCCGCCGCCCCCGCCCCCGCACACGCCGCCCCCGCCACCTCCACTCCGCCCACCGCCGCCGAGCGCCTCGTCCTCTTCGACGGCACCGGCACCGAAGGCTGGAGCCAGGCCGGGCCCGGCGGGTTCACGCTCGACGACGGTGCGCTCACCTCGTACGGCGGGCTCGGGCTCCTCTGGTACTCCGGCCGGGAGTTCGGCACCGGCTACCACCTGACCCTCGACTGGCGCATGGCCGGCGACGACAACTCCGGTGTCCACCTCGGCTTCCCGGCCGGCGACGACCCCGCCATCCGCAACGGCGGCTTCGAGGTCCAGATCGACGCCACCGACTCCCCCGACCGCACCACCGGCTCGGTGTACGGGTTCCAGTCGCCCGACATCGCCGCCCGCGACGCCGCGCTGAGGCCGCCCGGCCAGTGGAACACCTACGACCTGCGCGTCGACGGCGACCGGCTCACCGTGGAGCTCAACGGCGTGCGGATCAACGACTACACCGACACCGTCCCCGAACGCCGGCTCGGGCCCGGCCACATCGGGCTGCAGAACCACGGCACCGGGGACGAGGTCTCGTTCCGGAACATCGTGATCGAGGTCTATGGCAAGTGACGAGCAGGCGGGGACCGTCGTCCCGCCGTACCGCCTCCACCGTTGGGAGCCTCATGAGCCGTCCGATCAAACCCCTGTCCCTCGTCGCCGCGCTCACCGTCCTGCCCGCCTTACTGGTGGCGACGCCCTCCGCCGTGGCCGCACCCGAGCCCACCGGCGCGTCCGCCGCGAACGCGGCCGGGTTCACCCGCACCGCGCTGGTCGACTCCGACCTCGCCGACCCGTTCGAGCTGGCCGTCACGCCCGACGGCCGGGTGCTGTGGGCGCAGCGCACCGGTGAGCTGAAGATCGTCGACCAGGAGACGCGGGAGGTCACCACCGCGTACGACTTCGACTATCCGCTGGAGTTCACCACCCAGTCCGACGGGCTGATCGGGCTCGCGCTCGACCCCGCGTTCGCCCAGAACCACCGGCTGTACGTGATGCACTCCGACAAGGCCGAGAAGAAGGTCAACATCTCCCGGTTCACCCTCAAGGGCGACCGGCTCGACCCCACCTCGCAGAAGGTGCTGCTGTCCCTCCCCACCTGGCGCGGCGAGGGCCGCGCCAACGTGCACATGGGCGGCTCCCTGGCCTTCGACAGCAAGGGCAACCTGTACGCCGCCACCGGCGACAACACCGACCCCTTCGAGTCGGACGGCTTCAGCCCGATCGACGAGCGCGCCGGCCGGCACGGCTGGGACGCCCAGGCCACCGCCGCCAACACCAACGACCTGCGGGGCAAGGTGCTGCGCATCAAGCCCACCAAGGGCGGGACCTACACCGTCCCCAAGGGCAACCTCTTCCGCAAGGGTGAGAAGAAGACCCGTCCGGAGATCTACGCGATGGGCTTCCGCAACCCGTTCCGCATCTCCGTGGACCCCGCGACCGACGCGCTGATGGTCGGCGACTACGGTCCCGACGCCCGCACGGCGAACGCGAACCGCGGCCCGGCGGGCATCGTCGAGTACAACCTGATCTCCAGGGCCGGCAACATGGGCTGGCCGTACTGCGTCGGCGACAACATCCCGTTCAACGACTACGACTTCGCCGCCGGCACCTCCGGCGGGAAGTTCGACTGCGCCGCGCCGGTGAACAATTCGCCGAACAACACGGGCAAGACGCAGTTGCCGCCCGCCACCGCCGCGCAGGTCTGGTATTCGTACGCGGCCTCCGCCGAATTCCCGCAGCTCGGTTCCGGCGGCGGCGGCCCGATGGGCGGCCCGGCGTACGACTTCGACCCGGACCTCGACAGCGCGACGAAGTTCCCCGAGTCGTACGACGGCAAGTGGTTCAACTACGAGCTGACCCGCAAGTGGTTCAAGACGTTCTCGTACGCGGACGGCGAGCTGCAGTCGATCGACCCGGTATTCGAGGGCATGAGCTGGATCCAGCCCTTCGACGCCACCTTCGGCCCCGACGGCTCGCTCTACGTCATCGACTTCGGCGCCGGCAGCGGCGTCGGCCGCGGCAGCACCAACACGGACGCTGGGATCTACCGCATCGACTACGTCGCTGACGGAGCCGAATAGGCGCGACCGAACGGGTGTCGTCGCCCACAGTGGTCGACAGGGCGCCGCCGGGCGGTTCTCCCCGCCCGGCGGCGCCCCCGGCCCCGGCTACTCCAGCACCGCGATGTCCAGCTCCTCCAGCCGCCCCGGCTCGCCCACCAGGTCGATCGCTGTGATCCTGCCGTCCTCCAGGGTGAAGCCGAACGCCACGATCGTGCGCGCCTTCGCCCACCACACGGCGCCCACGGCCCCGTCGACCAGCGCGAGTCGCGCCTCCTGCGCACCGCCGGAGAAGATCTTCGCCACCATCTGCGCCCCGTGCGTCGCCTGCGGTGCGCCTATGCCCTCCGCGGTGGCGTCGGCCCGCATCGCGACGTCCGGCGCGAGCAGCTCCAGCAGCCGGTCGAACTCGCCCTTGCGGGCGGCGGTGAGGAAGGCGCTCACGACCTTGTGCTGACGCCGCAGGTCGGGCAGCGGCGACGCGCCCTGGACGCGGCGGCGGGCCCGGCTGGCGAGCTGCCGGGTGGCGGCCGGGCTGCGCTCGATGACCGCGGCGATGTCGGGGAACGGAACGGCGAACATGTCGTGCAGCACGAAGGCCAGCCGCTCGTCCGGCTCCAGCGTGTCCAGCACGACCAGCAGGGCCTCGCCCACCGAGTCGGCCAGCATCGCCGCCTCCTCCGGGTCGGCGGCCTCGTGGGCCGGGGCGGCGGGCGGGGCCTCTGAGTGCTGGTCGAGCAGTTCCTCGAACAGTTCCGCGCGGCGGGTACGGGCCCGCAGGACGTCCAGGCAGACGCGGCCGACGACGGTGGTGAGCCAGGCGTCGAGGTTCTCGACGGACTCCACGTCGGCGCGCTGCAGCCTGATCCACGCCTCCTGCACCGCGTCCTCGGCCTCCTCGGCGGAACCGAGCATGCGGTGGGCGACGGCCTGGAGCCGCGGGCGCTTCTCCTCGAACCTGCCGGCCAGCAGTTCGCTCTCGTACATGCCTACCATCATCCCCTTTGCCTCTGCGGCGGGCCGCTGTCACACCCGCCGGCCGGCAGACGTCGTAGCAGTGTGCATGCCGGAACCGGCGTCACGCAATTTCCATCAGGAGTGATAATCGTGCAAGCGCGAATTCAGAATCCCGCCATGATTCTCGATGCCATGCGGCCCGTCGGGGACATTTACAAGGCGGCCCTTTCCGGCGGGGTACCGAAAACCACGCTCGACCTGGTGCACCTGCGCGCCAGCCAGATCAACGGGTGCAGCTCGTGTGTCGCCTCCGGGGCCCGTGACTCCCGAAAGAGCGGCGAGACCGAGGAGCGGCTCGCATCCGTCGCCGCCTGGCGGGACGCGCCGTATTTCACCGACGAGGAACGCGCCGCGCTGGCGCTGACGGAGGCCACGACGCGGATGGCCGACCGCAGCGACCCGGTGCCCGACGCGGTCTGGGACGAGGCCGCCAGGCACTACGACGAGAAGGGCCTCGCGGCCCTCGTGCTGACGATCGCCGTGACCAACCTGTTCAACCGGCTCAACGCGACCACCAGGCAGGCACCGCAGGACTGGAGCTCCTGACCGGAGGCGCCCCGGGTGCCGGCCCGGTCCGCGGGGCGGCGGACCGGGCCGGCCGCCGTCCACGTCCGGGGACGGCGGGCCCCCTTCCTGCTAGGCCGCCGGCAGGACGGCGGGCGGCTGAGCGCCGATCTCGTCGTCAAAGACCCAGTTGCCGTGGAAGCCGAAGGGGACGCGCCGCGGCAGGTGTACGCGCGCGAGGGGCGCGGCCGCGACGTCGGCGGCGTCGAGCACGACGAGTTCGCTGCGGTCGGTGTTGCCGTCGTAGACGACCGACAGGATCCACCCGTCGTCCTCCGCCGCGGCCCCCGGCCGGGCCACGAACACCGGCTCCTGCGTCACCCGCCCGGCGCCGAAGTGGTGGGCCGCGGACGCACCGGTGACGGTGTCGAACTTGACCAGCGGTCCGGGCTCGAAGCTGCCGCCCCGGTCGCGGTCGACGTCGTCGGACAGCCGCAGGCTCTCCGGACCGACGCCGCCGAACCAGCCGAAGCGGTGGGCGCGCCCGGTCAGTTCCCGGTTGATCCGGGGCCATTCGATGCTGTGGTCGGACATGATCTGCTCGGAGACGGCGCCCCGGTGCGGCGGGACGGTCCAGCGGGCCAGGGCCGGCAGCCCGTCGGCGGGGCCGCGGAACCTGTCGCGGAACACCGTGTCGTAGCGGACGACGTCCATGACGATCGAGCCGTCGGGTGCGTCGTAGGCGTTGAGGACGTGGAAGACGTAGCAGCGCGGCGCGTCGAACCACCTGATCCGTGCCGCCGTACCGCCGCGCGGCAGGACGCCCACCCGGGAGGGGTGCTCGTCGTTCCAGCGCATCGGTAGCGCGTCGCCGCTCTGCGGCGTGCCCGCCGCGAGGCGGCCGGCGGCCTCGGCCGAGAGGGTCACCGGGAGGTCCAGCACGACGACGCGGGTGGCGGTCAGGGCCATGTCGTGGACCATCGGCACGCCCGGTACGGGCAGATCGGCGCTGTGCGTCGTGGTGCCGGTGGCGTCGACGACGACGTAGCGCAGGTGGTCGGAACCGGGATCCAGCAGATAGGTGACGGCGTGCATCTCACCGGTGACCGGGTCGATCTTCGGGTGGGCGGTGAAGCCGGCGCGCAGCGCGCCGTCGGAGTCCCAGGTCCGCATCCGGTTCAGGTCCGGGGCGATCGACACGGGCGCACCGCCGCCTTCGACGAGGGCGAGGAGCCGGCCGCCCTGGGCGAGGACGTTGGTGTTGGGCGAGTCCCCGGGGCTGTCGCCGCGGACGAACCGGTTGCGGTACCACTCGGCGCGCCCCTCGCGCAGCCGCACGCCGTGCACCATGCCGCGGCCGATGAACCAGTGGTGTCCCACGCCGCTTTCGTACGCCGCGGGGTTGGGGCCGATCCGCAGGAAGCGGCCGTTCAGCTCGGGCGGCAGGGTCCCGGTGACCGGGAGGCCGGCGACGCTCAACTCGTCGGCGACGGGGGCGAAGTTACCCTCCAGATAGGGATTGTCGGGGCGGGTGGCGGTTGCCATCACGGACTCCGATCGTCACATTGAAACGTGCAGCTTGTACTGTTTCGATGCTCCGGTTTCGGAGCCGGGTGTGCAACGCCGAGGTTCAGACCGTCCAGACCGGGAGATGTCATGCCGTCGCTCTCCGCCAGCGCCTACGTCGTACTCGGCCTCCTCGACCAGGCGGGCCCCGCCACCCCGTACGCGCTCGATCGCGAGATCCAGCAGAGCGTCGGGCACTTCTGGGACTTCCCGCGCTCGCAGATCTACGCGGAGGCCGCCCGGCTCGTACGCCGCGGGCTGGTGACCGAGGAGCGGGAGGAGAGCGGGCGCAGGCGGCGGACGCTGGTGCTGACGCAGGCCGGGCGGGACACGCTGGCCGCGTGGCTCACGGGCCCGGCCGAGGAGGCGACGGACATCCGCGACGAGGGCCTTCTGCGGCTGTACTTCCAGCGGGGCGGAGGGCCCGACGGGTCCGGCGCGGCCGCGGTGCGGCGGCTGGCAAAGGCGCAACTGGCGGCGCACCGGCGCAAGCTGGCGGCGTACGAGGCGATCCTGGCGGCGATACCCGAACCCTCCGTCTCCGACTGGGCCGGCGCACGGTTCGAGGCTCCGCAGGCCGCGGCCCTGGCATTCGGGCTGCGGTTCGAGGAGTTGGCGGTGGAGTTCTGGGCGGAGATCGCCAAGGAGGGCGCGGGGGTGGTGGATCCGCGTCTGCGGGAGCGCTGAGGCGGTACGCGAACGCGCCGCCCGGGCGCTTCGGCCCGGGCGGCCGTCGGGTGGACGCAACGCGGGTTCGAGGCAGCCCGGTTGGGGACGGGCGCCGCGTCGGCGGAGGGTGCCGGGGTCGGTGTGGTGCGCGGGCGTGGGGCGGTGACGGCCTGACGCTGGAGGCTGTTCGTGGGGCGGCACGGTCGCGGAGTTGGTGACGGCGGTCGGCCGTGGGGGCGGGCGGTTCTGAGGCTGAGTCCCCGGGCGCTTCGTGAGGCCGGACGCGCCGGGGCTGGGCCGCCGCGGGGCTGGGCCCCGGGGGTTCGTGGGGGTGGACGGCATGGGGGCTGAGGCCCCCGGGTGTTCGCGAGGCCGGGCCGCGCCGGGGCTGGGCCCAGGGTGTTCGCGGAGTGGGCGGCGTCGGGGCTGAGGTCCGGGGGTGTTCGTGGGGTGGGCCCGGTACGGGGCCAAGGGAGTGGAGCATTGCAGGGGGGCGGCCCAGGGCCATCCGCAGGTGAAGGCGTCGTACGGGGTCGGCGCGAGGTCCGTGCGCGGGCTGGCCCCGCTTCGGGCGAGCGGTGCCGGGGGCCCGTTGGGGCCGCCGGCACCGTGCGTACGTATGGCGGGACACAGTTCCGCCTCCGGGACCCGGTGCGACCTGGATCGCCGGGGAGTGCCGCGAGTTGAGCCCGGTTTCTCCGCCCCTGCGCCGCGGGCTGCGGTGAACCGATCCGGACGGCGGCTGGGCGCGTGGCGTTGCGTAAAAGTCGGCCTCGCTGGGTGATTTGCCCTGTTTCCCCGGAGCTGTTACCACGAGTTCGTCGCGGTTGTCTTCGCTCGGCGCGGTCCCGATGGCGGTTCGCGTGCCTGAGGCGGGTGCGTGCGCGGCGATGGGCGAAAGTTCGATCCCGTGGGCGTTTTGAGGCGGTTTTGAAGGCGGGTTACCGCGAGTATGTCGCGGTGGCGTGCGCTCTGCCGCCCTGCGGTTTCCGGATCCCGGGGCTGCGGATCGACGTGGAGGAAACTCGGCCGGCCCCTGTGGTCGCTTGGGGCGGTGGCGTCATTCCCGGAGGGCAGGCGGGTGGGTGCACGTGGGTGGGCGAAAGTCCGGCCTCGGGGGCCGAATCGGGTCGGATGGGGGGTGTTACCGCGAGTTACGGCCTGATTTCTCCGCTGGGGTGTGGTGCTCGCCCAGTTGCGCGCGTCGTGCGGTGGTCGTCCGTCCTCCGGGCACGGTTCGGGTGGAGACCGAGGGCCGTCCCGCTGGGTTGTCCCGGAGATCGCCGGTGAATTCGGAGCCCGGTTGTTGTGGGAGGCGGTTGGCCTTCGAGGGGGCCCGATGCTCCAAAACCCACGTCGGCCGGCTCACATGCGAGACCGCCCACCCCGACGCCGCCTCCCTGGAGCCCGGGGAGTTCGCCAACCGGGCCCCCCGCACCGGCTGCCGCTCCCCGTTGCCCAGCACCTGCCGCCCGCCGGGCCAGCCGACTCCGTTCGCCCCCCGGCTCGGGGTCCTCTGCCAACCGGGCACCCGCCCCCCCCGGACTCAGTCCCCGGCACCCCCAAGCTCAAGCCCCGCTACGCCGACTCCCGTATCACCAGCTCCGGTTCGAAGATCACCGACCGCGGCCTCGCCCCCGGTGACTCCAGTGCCGTCAGCAGCAGGCTGACCATCTCGCCCGCCATCTCCTCCACCGGCTGCCGCACCGTCGTCAGCTCCGGGTGCGTCGACGTCGCCGCGCTGCTGTCGTCGAAGCCGATCACCGCCACGTCCTCCGGGACCCTTCTGCCCTGTTCCCGCAGGACCTGCGCTGCCGCTCGCGCCATCAGGTCGTTCGCCGCGAAGACGCCGTCCAGGTCGGGGTGTTCGCGCAGCAGGCGGGTCATGGACTGCTCGCCGCTGGCGGCCGTGAAGTTGCCCTCCGCGCAGGGGACGTACGCGTGTCCGTGGCGGGCCATCGCCTGGTTGAAGCCGTCGAGTCGCTCCTGGCCCGCCAGTACGTCCAGGGGGCCGCATATCGTCACCGGTCGGCGGCAGCCGCGGGACAGCAGGTGTTCGGCGGCCAGGCGGGCGCCGTCGCGGTGGGCCAGGTCGACGTAGCCGGCGGGGACGGGACGGGCCGGGCGGGCGAACAGGACCGTCGGGACGCCTGCGGCGGTGAGCATGCCCGGCAGGGGGTCCTCGCCGTGGGTGGAGACCAGCAGCGCGCCGTCCGCGATGCCCTGGCGCAGGTGGGCGACGACCTGTTCGCGGGCGTCCGCCGTTTCCGCGAGCATCAGCATCGGGTGCATGCCGCGCGGGCGCAGCGCGCCCATCACGCCGTCGACGACGCGGCCGAAGAAGGGGTCGGAGAAGACGTGGCGCCGGTACGCGGACTCGTCGCCGCCCTCGCCGGCGCCGGAGATCACCAGGCCCACCGCGCCGGTGCGCCGGGTGACGAGGGAGCGGGCCGCGCTGTTGGGCGCGTAGCCCGTGGTGCGGACGGCGGCGCGGACGGTCTCCTGGATCGCGGGGTCGACGTTCCGGGTGCCGTTGATCACGCGCGAGACCGTGGCCCGGGACACTCCGGCGACCCGGGCCACGTCCTCAAGCGTCGGCGGTCGGCCCATACGCGCCTTTATAGCACGCGCCGGAAACCGCTCTCCAACGGTTGATCGATCAGCGGTACACGCCGAACTCGTAGAGCGAGTACCCGTATCCGGTGCCCCGCGCGGTGCCGTTCATCCGCACGTAGCGGCCGGTTCCGGAGACCTCCAGGTCGTCGATCCCGCCGTTGCCCGCGGCGGTCTCGTACACCGTCTGCCAGTTCTGCCCGTCGTCCGAGACCTGGATCGTGTACGACCTGGCGAAGGCGGCCTCCCACGCGAGCTGGACGTGCGTGAACGTCGTCCGCTCCCCGAGGTCGACGCGCAGCCACTGCGGGTCTGCCCACGAGCTGGCCCAGCGGGTGGCGTAGCTGCCGTCCGTGGCGTCGCCGGCCTCGCAGGGGCAGCCGCCGTAGGCGTCGGTCTGCTCGGTCGAGGCCGTGGACGGCCTGCCCTGGGCGACGTTGGTGCCGTCGACCGGCGGCGGGACGACCTTCACCGACAGCGTCTCGATGCCGACGTTGCCCCTGCCGTCCGCCGTGCGCAGGTACACCTTCCACACGCCGAGCCGGTCCGGCGCCGTCACCGCGAACGTCCCGTCGCCCGTCCGCCGGAACTGCGCCGGCCGCAGCGCCTTGTCCTGGTCTATGTAGTTGCTGTTGACGAACACCCCGTACGTCAGCGTGTCCCCGTCCGGATCGGCGATGTTCGCGGAGAGCGTGAACTCCCGGCCCGCCGGCACCGCGCCCGGGTCGGCGACGCGCAGTCCGGAGATCACCGGCGGGGTGTTGTCGCCGCTCGTGTCGCGCCCGTACGCCTCCTTGACCGCGTAGTACGACAGCCGCCGCTGCTTGTCCGGGGTGAGGTTGAACCACACGCCGCCGAAGTCGTTCTCGACGCCGTAGTGGAACAGGGTGGCGCCGAGCGCGACGCCGCGGTGGCCCGTGACGCAGTCCCACGCGCGGCCGTAGCCCTCGGCCTTGGCGACGTCGGACGGCTCCGTGGGCACGCCGTTGGCGTCGTCCTCGACCTCCCACTCGCCGGGCGGGCCGCCCTCGGTGACGATGTACGGCTTGTCGTAGCCGCCGGCCTCCCAGGCGGCGCGCACGTCGCAGACGGCGGCGTAGGAGTTGACCGCGTACAGGTCGAGGTCGGGGGCGTTGCGCTTGTAGTAGGGCCAGGCGCCGACCCAGGCGTCCGTGGAGGTCACGGGGTGGTTCGGGTCGACCTGGTGGATGCGCTTGGCGACCTCGTTCACGAAGCCGGTGTACGCGTCACGCTGGCGCTCCAGCTCGGCGCCCTGATAGCAGTTCTGCAGGCCGAGGACCGACTCGTTGCCGACGTTCCACATCAGCACCCCGGGGTGGTCGCGGTACGTCTCGACCCAGCGGGGGAACTCGGCGAGCATGTCGTTCTTGTACGCGGTGTCCGTGACGTAATCGACGCAGCCGCCGCTGCCCGGGCCGCCGCCGGGCTGGAGCCAGAAGCCGGCGATGACCTTGACGCCGTTGGCGGCGGCGGCGTCGAGGAGCGGGCGGGTGGTGGCGTCGGTGCCCCAGGTGCGTACCGTGTTGGCGCCCAGGGACGCGACGTCGGGCATGGAGGCGGCGGCCTCGGCCACGGGCGGGCCCCAGGTCAGGCCCTTGACGGTGTACGGCTGGCCGTCGACGGTGAGCTGCCACGCGCCCTGCGAGCCGGTGACCTTGACGACGCTCGCGGCTGCGGCGTCGGGGTCGGGAGCGGCGGCAGGGGCGGAGGCGGGCGCGGGCTCCGGGGCCGGCTGTGCCGCGGCCGGGAGCGCGGTCGTCGGGCCGGCCAGCAGGGCGCCGGCGGCGAGGACGGCGGGCAGGCCCCCGGCGCGCCGGGGTCTCGCCGCGCCGGGGGGTGCGGGGGGTCGGGGGTGCATGGGAAGGAATCCTCCAGCGGTGGGGGGTCAGGGAAGCTCGTAGTCCTCGTCGAGGGCGGCGCCGGCTTCGGGGTGGGTCTCGTCGTAGCCGCGCGCGTTGCACTGGAGCGCGCCGACGACGCAGTGGTCGACGAGCGCCTTGAGGGTCGCGTCGTCCCAGACGTTGATGAAGTCGTAGTGGAAGGAGTAGCCGCGGCCGCTGGAGAGCGCGACCCGCGACATGTCGCCGTTCACCGGGAACGCCATCTTGAACTCGATCATCGGCAGCGCGACCGGGTGGCTCTGCGGGCAGACGTTGTTGTTCGTACCGGCCTTGACCACGGGATACGCCATGTGGCTCTTGTGGTCGGGGGTGTCCAGATAGCGGCCGTCCCAGCAACTGGGCGCCTGCATGCGGATGTTGAGCTGGGTGTCCCGGGAGCCGGGGCAGGTGGCGGGGATGTCGACGTTGAAGTAGCTCTCGCCGCACTCCCAGCCCTCCACGAAGCCCGGGTGGTTGCGGAACTCCTCGGCGCTCTGCAGCGGGCTGCCGACGACGAAGCGCAGACCCTTGGGGAACGGGCGGACGCTGGTGTAGTCGGTGACGCCGGCCTTGTAGTAGATGACCTGCTCGCCGACCGGCAGCACGGGCTCGCCGCCGTTGAGGACGGTCGGCATCCAGTAGCCGGACTTGTCGCCGGGCGCCTTGCACTCGGTGCCGCCGGCGCCGAGCGAGGCGGTGGTGCTGTGGGCGTCGGTGGAGTCGTTGCCCATGAAGGTGTGGTCGTGGGACCTGCCGGGCTGACCGGGGTAGACGATGGGGTCGTCCGGCTTGGTGTGGGTGACCGAGCAGTTGGCCTGGAACTCGTGGAAGTAGCGGTGGGGCGGCTCCTTGTCGGACGGTACGACGCCGGTGACGGGCGGTTCCGCGGGGATGTAGCCGTCGCCGTCGGGGTCGTCGCCGGAGGCGACGGGGCGGGGCCGGGCATGGCCGGCGTGTGCGGCGTGAGCCGCGTTGCCGGTGTCGGCCGCCGCCGCTGCGCCGGTGCGGGCGCCGGCCGTCTCGCCGGTGACGGCGATGGTGCCGAGTGCGGTGACGCACAGGGCCAGGGCCAGGGCCGGCAGGAGTACGGCGTAGAGGCGCGATCTCCTCATCGAGGGCCTCCTGGGGGTGGGGGAGGAGAGCGGGAGAGCGCTCTCCCATTGGGCTGGATGGTGACGGTCCGGAGAACGGGCGTCAAGAGAGCGGGCACGGACGCGTGCACCGATAAGCGGGAACGCGCCACATGTCCGGGCGCCGTACGGCAGTTGGGCAGGCGCACCGGCCCGGCGGCGGCGTGCCGAGGGTCTCCCACGGCCCGTATGTCCCGCGCACGCCCGCACCCCGCACGCACCCATACGTGCCCGTACGCCGTCGTCCGCCTGCTCTCGCGCCCCCGCGTCCCCCGTCCGTACCATGCACCGATGCCGGACTCCGACCTCACGCCGTACTGGAACACCAACGTCGCCCGCCACCCGGGCATCCTGCGCGCCGTTCCCGAGGGCTGCCGCGACGCGCTCGACGTCGGCTGCGGCGACGGCCTCCTCGTGCGCAAACTCGCCGCGCGGGCGGAGCGCGTCACCGGCGTCGACAACTCCCCCGAGATGATCGCCAGCGCCCGCGAACAGGCCGCCGACCTGCCGGGGACCGGCTTCGTCGCGGGCGACTTCCTCACCGCGGACCTGCCCGCCGCCGGCTACGACTTCATCTGTTCGGTCTCCGCCGTGCACCAGATGGACTTCACCGCCGCCCTCGCCCGCATGCGCGAACTGCTGCGCCCCGGCGGCGTCCTCGTGGTCGTCGGCCTCGCCCGCGAGGCGAGCGTCGGCGACTGGGCCGTCATGGTCGCCGCCGCGCCCGTCGTCCGCACCGCGAAGGTGCTGCGCCGCGCCTCCTTCCCGGCAGGCATGCCGTTCATCAGCCCGCACATGAGCTACGGCGAGGTCCGCGCGGAGGCCCGCCGCGTACTCCCCGGCGTGCGCTACCGCCGCCACGTCCTGCGCCGCTACAGCCTCACCTGGCACGCCCCCTGACCGGCTCTTCGCCCCGCCCGACCTGCGGGCGAGTTCACCTGCTCGTCACCTTGCGCGGTCTACGCCCCCGGCCGCGAGGCTTTTAGGCTGATCAGCATGCCGACCCACCGCATCAGCGCGCCCTTGCCCACCTTCGATCCCGCGCAGGCGGAGGTCGTCATGCTGCCCGAGGCCCCCGAAGCCGGGTACTGGACCGGTTGCCCCGGGGTGCTGTACGAGCCCGAGCACGGACGGTGGCTGATGACGTACCGGAGGCGCCGGCCGCGGGGGCATCCCGGGGGTGAGCGCGGCTGGCGGTGCGCGGTCGCGGTGAGCGAGGACGGGATGGACTTCACCGACGTGTGGAGCGTGGAGAGCCGGGAGTTGGGGACCGACTCGATGGAGCGCTTCAGCCTGCTGCCCACCCCCGGCGGCTATCAGCTCTACCTCAGCTACGTCGACCCCGCCGACTCCCGCTGGCGCATCGACGTCGCCGACGCTGCCGCACCCGACGCCTTCGACCTCGCCGAGGCCCGCCCCGCGCTCACCGCCGCCGGCACCGGCACCGAGGGCGTCAAGGACCCGTACACCCTCCGGCACGGCCCGCTGACCTATCTCTTCGCGAGCTACGCGCGCGCCGGGATCGCCGCCGCCGACGCCGACCGTGCGCACGCCACCGCCGACATCTTCAACACCGGCGTCACCACCCACCCCACCGGCCTCGCCGTCTCCCTCGACGGCGGCGCGACCTTCGCCTGGCAGGGCGAGGCTATGCCCACCGGCAGCGGCTGGGACGCCTACCAGACCCGGCTCAACTCCGCGGTCCCGCTCGGCCCGGGCGCCGGCTGGCTCGGCTTCTACGACGGCATCGCCTCCCACGAGCAGAACTACGAGGAGCACTGCGGCCTCGCGCTCTCGTACGACCTGCGCACCTGGCACCGGCTCAGCACCGAGGGGCCGTGGGCGACCGTCCCGTACGGGACGGGCTCGCTGCGTTACGTCGACGCGGTGGTCGCCGAGGGCACGTGGCACATCTACTTCGAGGCCGCCCGCGCGGACGGCGCGCACGAACTGCGGCTGGCGCGGGTACCGGTGGGCTGAGTGAGGGCCGGTCCACGGCTGGTCCTCGGTCGGCCCTCGGCTGGTCCTCGGCCGGTCCGTGGCCGGGCCCCGGCCGGTCTCCGGCTGAGCCCTCGCCGGTCCGCGGCGCGGAACTGTGACCGTGCTGTGGCACAGGGAGTGACCCCCGTCACGGCCGCGACGCATCCGCCCTGGTCAACTGGGCGGATGCGCCCCGCCACCCGTGCCACCCGGCCGTCCCGCGTACGTCGTGCCGGACCTCTCGCCCTCGGCCTCGCCGCCGTACTGCTGCTCGCCGCCTGCGGCACCGAATCGGCGGACCGGTCCGCGGACGCCGGGGCCCCGACCGCGCCGGGCAACCCGACCCCGGTCGAGGTCGACGGCGTGACCCTCACCCGCGTCCAGACGGAGCCGGAGACCGCGGAGCCGGTGCGGGTGGAGTTCGAGATCGCCAACCGCGGGCCGGAGGCGATGACGTACACCGTCGCCTTCGAGGTCCGTACCGCCTCCGGCGAGGTGCTGGCGACCCCGGAGAAGATCGTGGAGGCGGTCCCCGCGGGCCGTACGGTGCCGGACCAGGCCGACGTCGCCGACCCGATGGCGGGCGGGCGCGCGGCGCAGGTGCAGATCGGCGAGGTGCGGAGCGTCCCGGCGGACGAGGTGCCGTCGATGGGCGGGCCGTGCCCGCCGGCGGGGGTGCGGCTGTACGCGGACGAGGGCAACGCGGCGATGGGGCTGCGGGTCGTCGGGCTGCACCTGGAGAACTGCGGCACGGAGGTCCACCGGCTGGAGGGCTACCCGCGCCTGCAACTCCTCGACGAGGACCACGGGGAGATCACCGGCGTACGCATCCACCGCGGCGGCGCCGCCATCGCCTCCGGCACCGGCGCGGACGGCCCGCCGCGGCCACTGGCGCTGCAGCCGGGGGAGCGGGCGTCGACCCAACTGGTGTGGCGCAACACGGTCGAAGCGGGCGAGCCGGTCGACGTCCCGTACGTACGGGTGTGGGCGAGGCCCGACGCCGCACCGGTGACGGTGACGCCGGAACTGGACCTCGGCACGACGGGCGAACTCGGCGTCGGCGCCTGGCAGAAGTCCGGATGACCCGGATCGGTCACTGTCAGTCCCGCACTCCCGCCCAAGGGTAGCCACGCCCTGTGACATCGTCTGAGGGCCGCAGGACCGCCGACTTCCTGCACCGGTCCCTCGCCCCTCTCGCCATCCTCGCTCTCCTCGAACACCGCTGCCCCGACCGGCGGATCCGCGCCCCGAGCGTCGCGGACCCCGCTCGATGTCAGAGGAGGCGCCTACCCTTGGGCGGGCGTGAGGGGTGCATGTGCGTGGGCTCTGTGTACGTCGGGGCTACGTTCCCGGGATCCGGGTGCGCGGGGTTCGGGGCGGTGGGCCCCGGGAGCGGTGGGCGTACGGTTCGGGCGGTCACCTGGTGAAGGTGCGGATCCGGTAGCGCAGTCCCGCCCCGCTGACCTGCCAGCCGCCGTCCTCCGCGACCCGCCATTCCGGTCCCGGAGCCGGCGCGTACGTGTCGCCGGCCACCTCCGTGTCGACCTCCGTCACCGAGAGCGTCGTGGCGTGCGTCAGCGCGGCCCGGTAGATCTCTCCGCCGCCGATCACCCAGACCGCGGCGGCGTCGGCCGCTTCGCCCCCGGCCAGCTCCAGTGCCCCGTCGACGGACCCGGCGCGTACCGCGCCGTCCGCCGTCCACCGCGGGTCGCGCGTCACCACGACGTTGCGCCTGCCGGGCAGCGGGCGGAACCGCGGCGGGAGTGAGTCCCACGTCCTGCGCCCCATCACGACCGGGTGGCCGAGGGTGGTCGCCTTGAAGTGCGCCATGTCCTCGGGCAGCCGCCAGGGGATCGCGTTCTCCGCGCCGATCACGCCGCCGCGCGCCTGCGCCCAGATCAGCCCTACGTTCACACCGCGACCGGGGCCTTGATGGCCGGGTGGTGCCGGTAGTCGAGCATCTCGACGTCCGCGTAGGCGTAGTCGAAGAGCGAGCCGGCCCGGCGCAGCCGCAGCTCGGGGAACTCGTACGGAGTGCGCGAGAGCTGCTCGGTCACCTGGTCGACGTGGTTGTCGTAGATGTGGCAGTCGCCGCCGGTCCAGATGAAGTCGCCGGGTTCGAGGCCGGTCTGCTGCGCCACCATGTGCGTGAGCAGGGCGTAGCCGGCGATGTTGAACGGGACGCCGAGGAACAGGTCCGCGCTGCGCTGGTAGAGCTGGCAGGAGAGCCTGCCCTCGGCGACGTAGAACTGGAAGAAGGCGTGGCACGGCGGCAGCGCCATGTTCTCCAGCTCGGCGACGTTCCAGGCGGAGACGATCATGCGGCGGGAGTCGGGGTTGCGGCGGAGGGTGTCGAGCACGCCGGTGATCTGGTCGACGTGCCTGCCGTCCGGGGTGGGCCAGGAGCGCCACTGCACGCCGTAGACGGGGCCCAGTTCGCCGTCGGGGCCGGCCCATTCGTCCCAGATGGTGACGCCGTGCTCCTGGAGCCAGCCGACGTTGGAGTCGCCGCGCAGGAACCACAGCAGCTCGTACACGATGGACTTCAGATGCACCTTCTTGGTGGTGATCAGCGGGAATCCCTGCGCGAGGTCGTAGCGCAGTTGGTGTCCGAAGACACTCCGGGTACCGGTGCCCGTCCGGTCGGCCTTGGCCGTCCCGGAGGTGAGCACGGTTCGCAACAGGTCTTCGTACTGGGTGTCCGCCACAGCGGCGAGTGTACTGCCGCCCACCAGGCAGACCGCGAAACGGAACCCCCGCCACCGCCAGGCGGCCGGTCCGGCCCCGGGTGCCGTACGGAACGGGCGCCCGGGGCCGTACGCGGCTACTTGCGGCCGTGCCGCAGTCCGTGCACCGCGGCGATGGCCGCCGCCCCGCCCGCCGCGACGCCGGCGATGACGAAGCACAGGACGTACGCGTCCACGGTCGGCACCTCGGTGCCGTCGATGACCTGCGCCGCCAGCACCGCCGCGGTCGCGGCGCTGGCGATGCTGCCGCCGGCGGTGCGTACGAGGGAGTTGATGCCGCTGGCGATGCCGCTCTGGTCCATGGGCACGTGCTGGACGGCGAGCGTGCCGAGGGCCGCGTAGGCGATGCCGATGCCGAGGCCCTGGACGCCGCTGAAGATCATGATGTCCAGTGCGGAGTCGTGCATGAGCGCGAGCCAGACGTACGCGACGCCCGCGATGACCGAGCCGGTGGCGAGGGTCCAGGCGGCGCCGATCCGGGCCTCGACGCGGCCGGAGAGCGCGGAGAAGACCAGCATGGTGAGGGTGCTGGGCAGCATGTACAGGCCGACGTCCAGCACCGAGCCGGTGAGCCCGTAGCCCACCTCGGCCTCGGGGGTCTGGATGAAGTTCGAGATCAGGGTGAAGGCGGCGAACATCGAGAAGCCGAGGAGCAGCGAGGCGAGGTTGGCCGAGAGCGACTTGGGGCCGACGAGGATCTGCAGCCGTACGAGCGGCTCGCGCAGCTTCAGCTCGACGGCCACCCACACCCCGCACAGCACGACCGCGGCGGCGAACAGGCCGAGGATCCGGCCGTCGGTCCAGCCCCAGGAATTGCCCTGGCTGATGCCGATCAGCAGGCTGACCAGCCAGCCGCCGAGCAGGGCGGCGCCGAGCAGGTCGGGGCGGCCGCCGGCGCGGCGGCCGGAGTCGCGGGTGCAGAACAGCACGAACAGCAGTCCCACGGCCGCCATGGCAGCGGCGATCCAGAAGACCGGGTGGTGGGAGTCGGTGTTGTCGGCGATGAGGCCGGTGACGAGCATGCCCACGGCGCCGCCGACGCCGAGGGTGGCGCTGACGACGCCGATGGCGGTCGTGACCCTCTCGCGCGGGTAGGAGTCGCGGATCATCCCGATGGCCAGCGGGATGACGGCCGCGGCGGTGCCCTGGAGTGCGCGGCCGACGATGAGGACGGCGAGTGAGTCGGCTATCGCGCAGATGACGGAGCCGGCGACGAGCAGGCCCATCGTCACCGAGATCATCTTCTTCTTGCCGTACATGTCGCCGAAGCGGGAGAGCAGCGGGGTGGCGACCGCCCCGGCGAGCAGCGTCGCGGTGAAGACCCACGAGACGGCGGCGACCGAGATGTCGAACGTCTGCATGAGCTGGGGGAGCAGGGGCAGCACCAGCGTCTGCTGCAGCGATACGACGAGCCCGGCGGAGCCCAGCGCGAGCAGCGTCAGGCCGGGTCCTGAGGGCTGTCCTGCCCGGGCGGCGCGGCCGTCCTCGGCCACCGTGGTGGCGGTGTCTGTCATCGGGGTGGACTCCTGCGGCGGGAAGTGGATTACTTGACTTACGCAAGCATGTGATACTTAGTTGAGTCAAGCAAATTAAGGGTAAAGTGATCCCCATGTCTGCCCGGCCACCAGAAGCCACCCACGTCTCCTCGGACGTGGCCGAGATCGAGCGCGCCCTCAGCCGGATCGCGTATCTGAGCAGCCGGGCGCGGCAGCACGACCGGCTGATGGCGCTGGCCGAGGTGCCGCTGGACCGGGCGGCGGTGGCGCTGCTGCGGCAGATCGAGGATTCCGAGCCGATGCGCCTCGGGGAGCTGGCGGACCGGCTGGGGGTGGAGGCGTCGCACGTGACGCGGCAGGTGCAGCAGTTGCAGAAGGCGGCCTACGTGTCCCGCGTCCCGGATCCGGACGACCGCCGGGCGCAGCGCATCCAGCTCACCGAGGCCGGGCGCGAGGCGATCGGGCGCATCCGCGCGGTGGCGTGCCGGGGGATGCAGGGGGCGCTGGCGGAGTGGTCGCCGCAGGATCTGCGGACGCTCGCGGAGCTGTTTCACCGGATGGTCGACGACTTCGTGGCGCATGTCGACGAGTGGGCGGCGGACGTGGAACGGGCCGCCGGGGGCCCTCCGGGCGGGGCTGCCGGACCGGGTGGGCGTGGGCTCGCCGGGTCGGGCAGGGCCCGTGCCGCGGGCCGCTCCGGCGGCGACGACCGCCCGTCGGAGTCGGAGTCGGAGTCGGGGTCGGAGTCGGGGGCCTGACGGGGGGCCGGAGGGATCAGCCCGCGGTGATTCGTGACTTCTTGACCTTGTTGCCGCAGGTGTTCATGGAGCACCAGCGGCGGTTAGCCGCGCGGCTGGTGTCGAGGAACAGCCCCGCGCATCCGGGGCCTTCGCAGTTCTTGATACGGCCGCGGTCGGGGCCCCCGAGGACGCGGATGGCATCAGTGGCCAGGACCCCGAGGGCGTCGCTGACGGGGGTCGTCTTCGTCAGGTGCCACCCTGCGCGTTCGTGTTCCAGCGCAGCCGTTGCCCGCCCGGCGGCAGCGACGGTGTTGAGGGTGCGGACATCTTGGGATTCCGGCCGTACACCGGCGGCGATCGCCGACCCGATCCGGTAGATCGCCTCGCGTAGTACGACGGCGTCTTTCAGGCGGGCCGGCGACACATCTATGACGTCGAGCCCCGTGGCCCCGAGCCACATCTTCAGCCGCGCGGTATCCGTCAGCCGCTCCCTCGGCGTCCGGCTTGCGCGCTCGCTGACGGTGGCGGTGAACCGGAACGCCAGGACCTCGTTGTCCATCCGGAACACCCGACGTACGTCCTCGGTCATGGCAGCCTCCCCGGTGAGTGACGACACGCAGAACTGCTTCAGACGGTTCGTTGCGATCGTAACTCCATGGCATCCTTGAACCGCTTCAGAGGGTTCAACGGGAGAGGTGCTCGGCGTGAGCGGCATTGCGGTCATCGGTCTGGGAGCGATGGGGAGTGCCATGGCGCGCAACCTCGTGCAGGCCGGCCACGACGTCGTGGTGTGGAACCGCTCCGACGGGCCCGCGGCCGAACTGGTCGCGGTGGGTGCCCGTCGGGCCGCCTCGGTGGCCGAGGCCATGCAGGCGCCGGTGGTCTTCTCGGTCCTGTCCGACGACCGGGCCGTCGCCGGGACGTTCATCGACTCCGGTGTCCTCGCTCAGACCCCTGGCGAGACGGTGCACGTCAACCTCGCCACGGTGAGTACCGGCCTGGCTCGCGCGGCCGCCGCAGCGCACGCCGAGCATGGCGTCGGGTATGTCGCGGCACCGGTCTTCGGCCGTGTTCCGGTCGCAGAAGCCGGGGAACTCAACGTCCTTGCGGCCGGTGAGCACGCGCTCCTCGACCGCGTACAGCCGTTCTTCGACGTGATCGGCTCGCGGACCTGGCGACTTGGGGACCGCCCGGAACAGGCCAACATCGTGAAGATCCTCGGGAACTACCTGATCGCCTGCGCGATCCAGTCGCTTGGCGAGGCCATCAGCCTCGCGGAGGGCGCCGGTGTCGACTCCGGGCAATTCGTCGAGTTGCTGACTTCCACGCTCTTCCCGGGAGGCGTCTACGGCGCGTACGGGTCGATGATCGCCGAACGGCGTTACCAGCCGGCCGGGTTCACCACGGTCCTGGGCCGCAAGGACCTCCACCTTGCGCTCGATGCGGCGGCCGACCAGGGCGTTCCTCTCCCGATCGGTCAACTGCTGCGTGCCGTCTTCGACGAGGCTATCGCCAACGGTCGCGGGCCGGACGACTGGGCGGTCATCGCGGAACGGCAGCCGCGGTGATCATTGGACGATGAAGCGGATACAGCGGGCCGCCGGCGTGATCGTCGGCTCAGCGGTGGGCGACGCCCTGGGCGGCCCCTTCGAGTTCGGTCCGAAGGGAGCGTTCTCCGCACGGTTTCCGGAGCCCGGTGCCGGTGGCGAGATGCGCGGTGGTGGTGGCTGGGACCCCGGTGAGGCAACTGACGACACGCAGATGGCCGTGCTGGTCGCAGAATCGCTGCTGGCACGCGCCGGACTCGATCTGCCGGACATCTTCGCCCGCTTCCAGCGCTGGGCGGCATCGGAGCCCAAGGACATCGGCCTGCAGACAGAAGACGTCCTGACCAACGGCAACTCCTGGGACCGCGCCGCTGCGGTCCACTTCCAGATCAACCAACGGGCCGCGGGAAACGGCTCGTTGATGCGGGCCTCGGCCGCCGCGGTGTACTTCGCGGCGGCCGGTCAGGAAGCCACCATGGACGCGGCCCGCCGCATCGCCGCCCTCACCCACGGTGACCGCGCGGCCTGGGAGGGCACCGCGATCTTCCACGAACTCGTCCGCGTCACGTTCGAGGGCGCCGACCCCCTTGCCGCGATCCCGGACACCTGGCTCTCGTCCACCCCGAGCACCGCGACCGCTACGCCACCGTGCTCGCGCCCGACTGGCACCCCGATCAGGCGACCGAGTTCAACGGTGCCGTCTGGCCCTGTCTGGGCTCCGCGGTCTGGGCCCTGCGAACCACCACCGGCTTCGAGGACGCGGTGCGCGCGGCGATCGACCTCGGTGGTGACACGGACACCGTCGCCGCGGTGACCGGGGGCCTCGCGGGTGCGTACTACGGACTGGAGGCGATCCCCGTCCGCTGGATCCAGCCGCTCCATGTCCCTCTGCCGGGCTTCGGCGGGCGGGTGCTGCGCGTGGCCGATCTGGTCCGCCTCGCACAGCGGCTCGGCGGCTGAAACCTGGGCTTGCTCCGCGATGGTCCGCCGGGAACGGCGGGTCTCGGTCGTGTCAGGCGACCCGGTGGGGGTGGGGGGTTGACGGGGTCGGAGGGCTGGGCTTCAATCCGTTGATAGGTCCAGACCAATAGCGCCATACCCCCTCCCTGTACGAGGCGGCCCGATCCCCGGCCGTCGTAGAAATGTCATGCTCACGCCATGCACACGCCCGTGCCGGTGCCGCCCTCGTCCGGTCCGGGTACCCACCCCACCGCACTGGGAGGACCCGTGCGTATCCGAAACCGCTTAGTCGCCTACCTGAGCGCCGTGCTGCTCGCCGGCGCCGGCGCGGTGGCCCTGCCCGCCCCGGCGCAGGCCGCCAACCTGCTGAACGACCCGGGCTTCGAGTCCGGGAGCCTGGCCAACTGGAACTGCGGCGACGGAGCCGGCTCCCTCGTGAGCAGCCCCGTGCACAGCGGCACCAAGGCGCTCGCCGGCGCCGCGAGCGCGAGCAGCAACGCCCGCTGCGCCCAGACCGTCGCCGTCCGGCCCGGCACCACGTACACCCTGTCCGGCTGGGTGCGCGGCGGCTACGTCTATCTCGGCGTGACCGGCGGCAACGCCACCTGGACGGCCTCCGCCGCCAACTACACCGAGCTGACCACGTCGTTCACCACCGGCGCCAACCAGAACAGCGCCGAGGTCTACGTCCACGGCTGGTACGGCCAGGGCACCTACCACGCCGACGACATCAGCCTCGACGGCCCCGGCGGCCAGCCCGACACCGAGGCGCCCGGCGCCCCGGGCACCCCCCGCGTCACCGCCACCAGCGCCACCTCCGTCTCGCTCGCCTGGGACGCCGCCACCGACAACGTCGGCGTCACCGCCTACGACGTCTACCGCGACGGCACCCTGGCCACCACGGTGACCGGCACCAGCGCCACCGTCACCGGCCTCACACCCGGCACCGAGTACGCCTTCACCGTCCGGGCCCGGGACAGGGCCGGCAACGCCTCGCCGCTCACCGCCGCCGTGCGCGCCACGACCGGCAAGGACGGCGGCGGCGGCCCCGGCTTCGTCCAGGCCGCGCCGTACCTCTACCTGGGCTGGGGCAACCCGCCGAGCCCGACCGAGGTGATGAGCGCAACCGGCGTCACGTGGTACACGATGGCGTTCATCCTGGCCCAGAACGGCTGCAACCCGGCGTGGGACAGCCAGCGTCCGCTCACCGGCGGCGTCGACCAGACCAGCATCAACGCCATCCGTGCGGCCGGCGGCGACGTCGTCCCGTCCATCGGCGGCTGGAGCGGCAACAAGCTGGGCCCCAACTGCTCGACGGCCGAGGCGCTGGCCGGCGCCTACCAGAAGGTGATCGACGCCTACGACCTGAAGGCGATCGACGTCGACATCGAGAACACCGACGAGTTCGAGAACCCGGCGGTGCAGGACCGTATCCTGACCGCGCTGAAGATCGTCAAGCAGAACAACCCCGGGCTGCGGACCATCCTCACCTTCCCCACCCTCAACACCGGCCCCAACTCCTGGGGCAACCGCCTGATCGAGCGGGCGCACGCCCTCCAGGCGGACGTCGACAACTTCACGATCATGCCGTTCAACTTCGGCGGCCACGCGGACATGTACGGCAACACCGTCCGGGCCACCGAAGGGCTGAAGGCCAAACTCACCTCCGTCTTCGGCTGGAGCGACGCCGAGGCGTACGCGCACATCGGCATCTCGGGCATGAACAACACCAGTGACGCGGGCGAGGTCACCACGCCGCAGATCTGGACCCAGATCCGCGACTGGGCCAACTCCCACCACATGGGCCGGATGGCCTTCTGGTCGGTCAACCGCGACCGTCCGGACTGGGAGTTCACCCGCATCACCGCCGGCTTCACCGGCTGAACCGCCCGCACGCCGCTACGGGTGCGCCGGCACCCCCGGGGTCCGCTCCGGGGGTGCCGCCGCGTCCGCCCCGCCCCCCGCATCCGCGGGGCGCGCGGCGCGACGGCGCAGGGCGAGGGCGATCAGCAGGGCGAAGGCGGCGACGGCGGTGAGCGTCCGCAGGTCGTTGTAGAGATCCCAGCGCCGGAGTATCTCCGCGTGGTCGGCGGGGGCCGAGGAGACGGCCCATTTCTTGATGTCGGCGTTGATCGGCACGTTGCCGAACCGGGTGATGAGGAACGAGGCCAGCGCCAGCAGCGTGGCGCCGGCGGCGAGCAGCCGCTCGCGGCCGCGGTGCAGCAGGGCGAGGGCGAGCGCGCTGAGCGCGGTGAGCGCCATCGCCGTCTGCATCACGGGCGAGTTCATCTTCATCAGCTCGGCGTGGAACGACAGGCGCGTCTCCAGCGGCACGGCGTCGAACGTCGGGGCGAGGTTCACCGCCCCGTAGCCGAACGCGCCGGAGAGCAGCCCGGCGGAGAGCAGGGCGACGGCGGTGAGGATGCGGATCGGCACGTGCTAACTCCGTGGTGTCGGGGGTGGTCCGGCCCGCGCCGGCCCGGCGTCGGGCGGCGCGGCGGAGGAGAGTCCGGCGGAGGGTTTGGCGTCGGGTGATGCGGTGGAGGGCGGGCCCGGCGTGTAGCCGGCTTCCTCCACGGCCGCGTGGATGTCCGCCTGCGGCACCGGGCGGTCCGCCCGTACGACCACGGTCGCGCCCGCTATGTCCACGCGCACGTCCGTGACCCCCGGGACGCGGCCGATCTCCTCGCCGACGATGGCCGCGCAGTGACTGCACACCATGCCCAGCACGGTGTGGCGGGACTCGATCACGAGCCGTCCCCCTCCTCGCTCTCCGCTTTCCCGTAGGCGCTTTTCCCGTAGGCGCTCTTCCCGTCCGTCCCCGGGTCCTTGACCGCCCTGCTGAGCTGGTACGTCCGGCGTATCCGGCCGTCCGGGGCCAGCTCGCCGAAGAGATGGACCTCCGTGGCGGTGCGCCGGCCCTTGCGGTCCGTGGCGTGAACGGTGAAGCGGGCCGCGATCCGCTCCCCGTCCCGCAGCGCCTCGTGCACCTCGAAGGCGAAGTCCGACAGGTTCTTACGGACCGGGCGGATGTGCGCCACCAGCCGCTCCCGGTCGATGCGGATCCCGTCGGCCGTCTGCACGGCATCCGGGGTGTAGTAACGGTCCACGACCGGGCCCGGGTCGCTGTCGTCGGCCATGATCTCCCGCGTGAAAGAGGTGAAGAACTCGGCCATGAACCGGTGGGCCGCCGGACCGCCGGCCGGCTCGCCGGGCTTCTCTCCGGCTTCCTCTGCGGACTTCTCGCGAAACCTCTCGCCGGACTTCGTTCCGGATTTCTCGCCGGTCATCTCACGGGCTGTCATCTTGCTCCCCCCGGTGGCGGGACGAGCCCGCGCGCACGCCGAACTAGCACCCGCAGGCGCTACCTCTTACACTCCGTAAGATATAGCGCCCGAGCCAACTCTGACAAGGTGTAAGACTTTGCCGTCCAAGGGATCCAGGGAACCCGCCCGGTCCGCGGGTGACCGCCCCGCCCCGCGCCGCCGTCGTGCCGACGCCGAGCGCAGCAGGTCCGCCATCGTCGACGCCGCGGTCCGGCTGCTCGGCGAGCGGCCGGAGGCCAGCGTCGAGGCCATCGCCGCCGCCGCGGGCGTCACCCGCCAGACCGTCTACGCCCACTACCCCTCGCGCAGCGAGGTGCTCACCGCCGTCTTCGACCGCGTCACCGCGGAGACCGACGCCGCGCTGGACGCCGCCCGACTCGACGAACTCCCCGCCGCCACGGGCCTGCTGCGGCTGCTCGACGTGAGCTGGGAGATCGCCGACCGCTACCCCGGCCTCCGGCACGCGGAGCCGCCCCCCGCGGACCGCCGGCAGGAGGCCGAGCAGCACCGGCCGATCACCGACCGGCTGGAGCGCATCGCCCGCCGCGGCCAGGAGTCGGGGGAGTTCGCCCGCGACGCCGAGCCGGGCTGGCTGGCCGCCGCCACCGTCGCCCTCGGCCACGCGGCGGGCGCGGAGGTCGCCGCCGGGCGGATGACCCCGGCCGCGGCGGCGGAAGCGCTGCGCGTGGGGGTGCTGCGCCTGTACGGGGCGGAGGCGGCGGTTTAGCGGTCCGGGCGTGCGTACGGGGGCCCGTGCGCCGCCCGCGGACCGGGGCCGGCCGTGTCCGGTGCGCACGCCATCCGCGGGCGCCCGGCTGCCCCGGCCCGGCTCCCCGGCCCGAAACTCCCGCCCGGCTGCCCGTTCCGGCTGCCCGGCCCGACGCCCGGCAGCCCGGACCCGGCCGGACCCCACTCCGGCCGAGCCCGGGAGCATCGGGGGAGTGCGACCCGCGGGCCGGGCCCGTCAGCCCGGTCCGCGGGTCCCTTTCGCGGGGCCGGGCGCCCCCGTTCCCGCCCGCTCCCGCGCGGCGCCCCTCGGCGCCGCCGTCGTGCCCGCCCCCGTCACCGCCGTCAGGCCTGCTGCCTCCCCGGGCCGTTCCGGCGGTGGTTGTACACCAGCGCCCCGCCCGCGAAGATCACCGCGCCCGCGCCCGCCAGCGCCGCCGGCAGCACCGCCGAGGAGTCGTCCGACGCGGCGGCCAGGTTCGACCCGTCCGCGTTCAGCGTCTCCACCGCCTGCGCCTCCGGTGCACTCGCGCCGTGGTCGCCGTGCGCGCCCTTGACCGGGTCGGCCTTGCTGTTCTCCTGGCCCGCGCCCAGCGCCTTGACCTCGTCCGCCGACATCGCGCCCGGCGTCAGCCCGGTGACCTCTCCGTTGCCGCCGTCGAACACGACGTCCGAGCAGGAGAAGAAGTTCTCCTGGCTGTCCGAGCGGATCCACTGGACGAACAGCATGTGCTGCCCGCTGCGCTGCGGCAGTTGCACGTTCCAGTAGTAGTGCCCGCCGTCCGAGCCCGCGCCGCCCACCTGCGGCGGGTTGGTGACCGTCTGCAGGTGCGTCAGATCGCCCCAGGCCAGCGTCTTGGACGGGGTCCAGCCGTTGTTGGTGATGTAGACCTCGAACCGGCCCGGGTGGTGCGCCCAGTTGCTGTACTGCAGTTTGATGTTCGAGCCGGAGGTGAGGTGCGTGAGCGGCCAGTCGGTGCGGGCCGCGTTGTACGGCGAGAAGTTGTACGGGCTGCGGTCCCCGGCGCTGCAGAGCTTGCCGTCGGGTACGTAGCCCTGGGCCCGCCCGCCGGCGTTGGAGTCCAGCACGGCGAACCAGTTGTACAGCGGCGTCGTGCCGGCGGACTGCACCGCCGCCTTGCACGCCGGGTTCTGCGGCATCTGCGTGGAACTGTTCGCGAGCAGGTCCTTGTAGCACAGGAACGTACGCGAGCCGGGCACCATCGCGACGCCGTGGGCCGACGCCGGCGTCGGCACCGCCAGTGCGGCGGTCGCGACGCCCGCGACCCCGGCGAGTGCGAGCGTGCGCCGGAGGCGGAGCGATCTTCCGGCGCGGACGAGTCGTTGGACAGCCATGGTCATGGTCTCCTTCGGGTTCTCCTGAGCGCTGACGCGAGAGCCCGCGACCGCGGTGCGCGTGCCGGGCCGCCGGGCCGTCCCGGAGCACGGGGCTCGGGCCCGGGGCCGGCGGCCGACCTGGCAGGGGGGTCTCACGTTCGTCGTGAACAGGTCAATGGGAGCGCTCCCATTGACGGTAGCGCGGGATTTCACGGCTGTAAACGGAATGTGCACCCCTCCGGCGACATCTCTTCCCCTCCTCCGGGCATGGCCCGGGCGGCATCGTTGTTGCCGATCACGACAGCCCCGCCGTGAACAGGAGAAACAGATGCCCGAGATCCGCGACGCCGAGGTCGTCGTCTTCGATGTGCTCGGCACGCTCGTCGACGAACCCGGCGGGCTGCGCGCGGAGATCCGCGCCGCCGCACCCGCGGCCGACGACACGGCCGCCGGTGAACTCCTCGCCCTGTGGCAGGGGCACGTCGAGACCGAGCAGGCGCGGATGGCCCGCGGCGAGCGTCCGTACGCCGACAGCGAGACCGTCGACCGCGAAGCCGCCGAGTTGGTGGCCGCACGCGCCGGCGTCACCGACGCGGCGGCCGTCGCCCGGCTGGCCACCGCCACCCGGCGGCTGCCCCCGTGGCCCGACTCCGCCGCCGGACTCGACCGCATCGCCCGGCACTTCCCCGTCGCCGGGCTCTCCAACGCCTCCGGCCCCGCGCTGCTGCGGCTCGCCGCGCACGGCGGGCTGCGCTGGCACCAGGCCCTGTCGGGCGCGGCGGTACGGGCCTACAAGCCGGCGCCGGAGGTCTACCGGCTCGCCGCCGAGGCCGCCGACTGCCCGCCCGAGCGGGTGCTGATGGTCGCCGCCCACGCCTGGGACCTGCGGGCGGCGCGGGAGAACGGCCTGCGGACGGCGTACGTCCCGCGGCCCGTCGGCGATCCGCCGGCGGCGACGGACGAGTTCGACTGGCACTTCGACGGGCTGGACGGTCTGGTGGAGGCGCTGACGCTGGAGTAGGGGGCACGGCGGGCGCGTAGCCGGACAGGCGCGGCGGGCCGGGCGGCCTCGCCGTAGCGCGTATCCGGTCGGCATCCGCCCGGCCGGACGGTGCTCGGGCGAATGCCTCGCAGCGCGCGCTGCGACGCATTCGCCGTCTCTCCTCCGGCACGCCGCAGCCGACTCCGCACAAGCCCTTCCGCCCCACCCGGCGCACCCGTTTCCCGAGGGGCGCGCGGTGGCGGTCGCGCTCCCGAGGGCGTCCGGCAAGGCCGGGTTCTGCCTGTTCGGCGGGGCCGTGATGGGCCACGATCTCCCTGGCGGTCCAAGTGCCCGCCGGGGGGCGGGTGTTCCGGGACCCCTCCCGGCTCCGGTGCCGAAAGATGGGGACGGCCGCCGGTGGCTCGCCCGAGAAAGGGATCACGATGGAAGCGTTTCCTCCGATGCCCAGCGAGCCCCCGTCCGAACCCGGGCGGCCCGCCGGCTCCGGGCAGCAGCCCACCGAACCCGACATACTCGCGTTCGGGCCCGGCCGCCCGGTGTACGGGCGGGCGCCCGTGCCCGCACGGCCCCGGGATCCGTACGCCGTCGGGCTCGCCAACGCCTCGCTGCTGGGCATCGGTTACGGGATGCTCCGCCGCCCCCGGATCGCGTTCGCCACCGCGGGTGTGTCGGTCATGCTCGTCATCCTGCTGGCGACGGCGGTCAGCGGGCAGCCGACGGCCCCGTCCTCGGGTCCTCCCACGTTCACCGCTCGACTGTAACCCGGATCCCGCGGGCCTCCCGCCGTGAGGTACGTCCCACGCATCCCCGCCCCGCGC